>JAWWAH010000001.1:0-40242 GCA_033721415.1 Candidatus Spechtbacterales bacterium
CTGCTATTGAAAAAACCCTTTCAAAACATGAGTCAGGAACAGATGTGTTTGAGGAAGCAGGTAAGACAGTGTTTGGTAATTGGCTTTATATCCCTGCACAGGATAGAAAAATCGCGAAGATCACGTATAAATTACCTTATAATATCTCATCTAATATTTCTTCATATAATCTAAAAATACAAAAACAAAGTGGTTTAACTGCTAACTATTCAGGTTCAATAGAGGAGCTTAATGATAATCTTTCTTTTGATAGTTGTAAGTTTAATGATAACGAAAGATTTACACGTGATTTTAGGTTTACACAAGATAGCGATAGGAAGATCACATGCAGAATTAGCAATTTATGATAGGGAAAATTTTAAACAAAACAACAACCTCGATTTCTGCAGCAGCATTTATCCTTGGTGGCTCTGTTTTAGTGAGCCGTGTTTTAGGTTTATTAAGAGATAGAATACTAGCTGGAATGTTTGGTGCAGGTACAGAGCTTGATGTTTACTTTTCAGCATTTAGAATTCCAGACCTCATTTATAGCATAATCATAGGGGGTGCTATCTCTTCAGCTTTTATACCTGTTTTTATTTCTCATTTTACAAAAAATGAAAAAGAAGCCTGGAAAGTAGCTGGGTCATTTTTTTATATAGCTGCAATAGGATTATTTGGAATAACCTCGATTGTCTTTTTTGCTATGCCATTGATTGTGCCTCTAGTTGTGCCGGGGTTTGATACAGAAAACCAAGCCATCACCATTACAATGAGTCGGATAATGCTTCTGAGCCCGCTTTTTCTTGGCTTGAGTGCTGTTTTTTCAGGCATACTGCATTCATTTAAGAAGTTTTTTGTTTATTCACTTGCTCCAATTTTTTACAATATAGGTATCATTATTGGAGCAGTATACTTTACACCGAAGTTTGGTGTTGAGGGTCTTGCTTGGGGTGTTGCGCTTGGTGCTTTTTTACATATGGCAGTTCAAGCCCCTGTTAGCTTTAGATCAGGATTTCACCTTGTATCCATTAAAGATATTTATCATCCAGCAATAAATAGAATACTGAAGTTAATGGCCCCAAGAGCTGTAGGACTTGCTGCTTACCAGGTTAATCTATGGGTTATAACAGCCATAGCCTCAACACTTGCTGCAGGGTCTCTAACAGTTTTTACATTAGCTAATAACATACATTACTTACCAATTGGTATAGTGGGGCTTTCTTTCGCTACAGCCTTGTTTCCAAATCTTTCTCATTCTATATCAGAGGGAAGGTATAAGGAGTATATAGGAGAACTTTCAAGAACCTTAAGAAGCGTTTTATTTTTAGTTATGCCGATGAGTATACTTTTCTTTGTTTTGCGCGCACATATAGTTCGAGTTGTTCTTGGCACGGGGCAGTTTAGTTGGGAAGACACAAGGCTTACTGCTGCAGCGCTTGGAGCATTTAGTATAGGAATTTTCGCATATGCTCTTTCGCCAATAATATCAAAAGCTTTTTATGCAAAAGAAAACACAATAACACCCGTTATTGCCAGCACCATAGGAATGGTAACCAACGTATTTTTAAGTGTTTTGTTGATCTTTGTTGTATTTCCCAGAGACGGTATTTTGCGAATGCTTGCCAGATTATTTAAGATAGAGAATCTACCCGATGTTGCGGTTATAGGTCTTCCTGTTGCGTTTTCAATTAGCGGGATAGTATCTATGTTGCTTCTTTTTTGGTTCTTCTTTAAAGAGGATGAAAGAAATAAGATGCTAGTAAGCGATATGTTGCGGGGGTTTGTTCGAGTATCTGTAGCTAGTCTTGCTGCGGGCGTTGTGGGATGGTCTACCTTACAAATATTCGCCTATTTCTTGGGTCCGATAGATACATTTATATTAATATTTACACAAGCTGGATTTGCAACTCTTATGGCTTTTGCAATCTACTTTATTATCGGCTATACCTTGCATTTTGAGGAATTTAGGGTCATTATTTCTATGATAAGAGCAAAGCTAAATAAAGAAGGCATCGAGGAACAGGCACCCCTTGAGAGGGTTGAGAGCCATGCCGTGGAAGAAGAAATATAGCAATTATGAAATCTATAAGAAACTTTGTAATCATCGCACATATAGATCATGGTAAGTCCACACTAGCGGACCGCTTTTTAGAGTTGACCCACAGTATAGAAAAGAGAAAAATGCAGGAACAATATTTGGATCAGATGGATCTTGAACGCGAAAGAGGAATAACTATAAAGATGCAACCGGTTACAATGCGTTATGAAGACGGAGGAGAGGATTACACATTAAATCTAATAGATACCCCAGGACACGTTGATTTTTCTTATGAAGTATCTCGTTCACTTGCTGCGGTAGAGGGAGCTATACTTCTTGTTGATGCAACAAATGGGATACAGGCGCAAACAGTAGCTCATCTCTCTGTTGCTATAGAACAAGGATTGAAGATAATTCCCGCTATAAATAAAATAGACTTACCCCAAGCACAGGTAAAAGAGGTAGAAGAAGAGATTTTGAGCTTACTAATATCAATGGATTGTGATGTCAATGAGATATATAAAATATCGGCAAAAACAGGAGAGGGCATAGAAGACTTGCTTCAGGGAGTTATAAAAGAAGTTCCTAAACCAGAACACAAGCCCGATGAACCATTGCGAGCATTAATCTTTGATTCTATTTATGATGATTTCCGTGGGGTTATATCTTACGCTAGGATTAAAGAAGGAAAAATCAAAGGAACTGATAAAATATATTTTATGGGTTCCAAAGAAAAATCTGAAGCCAAAGAGGTGGGTATTTTTACTCCACAATACAAAAAGAAAGAAGTTTTGGAATCGGGCGATATCGGATATATTGTAAGTGGGACAAAAGAGATTGAGACTGCGGGTATAGGGGACACAATAACATTTCAGGAAGAGAAGCGGCGTGCCGAATCTCCAATACCAGGATATAGACAACCACAAGCTGTTGTATTTTCTACCATATTTCCAACGTCCGATAGCAATTATGATGATCTTAGGGATGCCTTCGATAAATTAAAACTCAATGATGCTTCTTTATATTTTGAGCCCGAACATTCTGCTGTCTTAGGGCGAGGATTAAAAGCGGGATTCTTGGGCATGTTGCACATGGAAATAATTCTAGAACGTTTAGAGAGAGAGCATGATCTTGAGCTAATAGTTACAGCACCGTCTGTCGCATATGATGTTAAGCTTACTTCTGGTGAATCTGAAACTGTTTTCACCCCCTCGCAATATCCTGATCCCTCAACAATAGAGGAGGTTAAGGAGCCATGGGTGCATCTTAAAATAATAGTATCACCAGATTATATGAATAACGTTATGAGTCTGCTTAAAACTATTAGAGGCGAATATAAAGATACAGAATATATAGGAACAGGACGTTTGCGTATTAATTATGAAACTCCTTTGGCAGAAATAATCTCTGATTTTTACGATAATCTAAAAAACGTAACTTCTGGATTTGGGTCGATGGCATATGAGTTTATAGATAAAAGAGAAGTTGATCTTGTAAAATTGGACATCTTGTTAGCCGGTGATGAGGTACCAGCTTTAGCACGGCTTGTTCCCAAGGATGAGGCTGACAAGAGCGGTAGAAAATTAGTGGAAAAAATAAAAAAAGTTCTTCCACCAGAGCAATTTGCTGTAGCGATACAAGCAGCAATAGGGGGTAAGATAATTGCAAGAGAAACAAAAAGCGCCTTAAGAAAAGACGTTACCGCAGGAATGTATGGCGGAGATTATACTAGAAAACGAAAACTGCTTGAAAAGCAGAAAAAAGGAAAGAAAAGAATGAAAAAGGAAGGGAGTGTAGATTTGGACACAGATACAATGATGAAAATATTTCAATAAATATATCTAATCTAAAAACCGCCAACTGGCGGTTTTTAGATTATTTGAATATGTTCACTATCTTTTGCCAAAAAGATAAATCCTCTTTTTGAGGCGTTTTCTCCTCTGTTACTTCTTCAATAGTTTCTTCATCAGGAGGTAAGATTACAACAACATGCTCATCTTCTTTTTTGAGGTTAAGTCTTTGCCTGGCCTCCCTGTCTATAGTTTCAGGATTCTTGAAAGATTCTATTTGGGCTTTTAATTTACTATTTTCCTCTTCGATTCTGGTTAATTCTTCGTCTAGTGCATTAATATCTCCATACAGTTCATTGTGCTTTTGGGTTTTAGTCACTATCCCAAAACCCAAAACCCCAATAAATCCTATTAGTATTGCAGGCAATATATATGCTGAAAAAATATTACGCATTGAAATCTAGTATTTAAAAGTCTATAATGTAAAAAGAGAAATTAATATAATTCTTTAATCATGTTAACTCCCAAAAAGAAGAAAAAGCTTCAGAAAGCAGGACAAATAGTTGTTATAACTTTTGCAGCTCTTAGCTTGATATTTACTTTAATTTTACCATTATTCTCCTAAACTGATAAATTTTTATTAGTGGAATAGGCAAATAAAAAGCTCCGTATTAATACGGAGCTTTGTCCTTTTATGTGTAATGTGCAAGATTGTAGCCATTTTTTAGGTAGGTTGTGCTATCGAATTTTTCACCGAAAAGATTTCCGATTGAGTATGCGCCTTCGCGACATTCATCGATGTATTGAGGTTGGTTTCGCATTAGTCTCGGGATTCTCATCATATTGGGTATGAATATTGTACAGTTTTCTATATCATAATCCTTGTAAAAGTGTGTACAAGAGATATTTTTCGGCGTAAAGAACCTTTTTGCAGCTATCAGCATATAGAAATCATCTATAGGTACCGAAAAGCAAATAGCGTTAATTTTTTTACCGGGATAATTTTCTACCAAAGGTACCGCCTTTGCTCTTCCGAAACCAAGCTTTTTATAATGATCTCCCGGTTCCCAGATAACAAATGTTCTTTTCAGATTATAGATCCATACAGGAGTAATTCTTTCTGTATTCGGAGCCAGGGATTCTCTAATAGTTTTATTCATCATGCTTCCGTATGCTATAACTTTCTTCATGGGACCCTGCATCTTTGATCACCTCCTCTGAGTGTTTAAGGAAATTATATTATACTGGCTAATGTTGTCAAATATAATAAAAGCACGGCTTGCCGCGCTTTTATTATGAAGGTGTGTTTTTTTATTTATTCAACTCTGTAAATCCATATATATTCTAAATCAAGCTCTACTCCCTGAGGATAAAAATTCCTAAGTTGGTTTTTTACTTCTTCTGTAGCGCTTAGTGGCGCAAAAACAGCATTGTCAACCGACAAGGGAAGCTGTTCGGGGTATATGTATGTTGTGTTTTTTATATCAGTATTATGCGTTCTTTGTATAAAGAGAGTTGTGTTTGCGGAAATTGGTAATTTATTTTTATCGCCCGGTGCAGGTGCGTCTTCATATGGCAGAGTGTTGTCTGTGCAATTATCGCATAAAACAACTGCTTCCGGATATGTAACAGGAATTCCGTTATCGTTTATTATTAAATATTTTTGTGCAGAGTCTTCTGTGTTGAAGTATTTTCCTATTTCTACAGAATTTTTAGCAAAAGCATCTTTAACCTCATCTTTTCTTCCCCACTCTGCAAAATAATGCGTAAACTGGAAGGAAGATATAAGCAACAGTATTATAAGAGCAGTACCGAATATAAATGGCCAGACCTCCTCACGATGATGCTTATGAGGAAAGATTAATCTTACTATGTATAAAAATCCTAACCCTGCGTAAATAAATACAAATGGCATTAACCCTATAGCGCGAAGAGCATGGGGTATTCCTTCTGTGGCAAGCGCTGCAGGGAGCACCATTAAGTTAAGTCCTCCAAAAAGAGTTAAGTGAACTACAATCGAATTCCAGTTTTTTCTCTTAAATCCTCCACCGATAGCTATAAAAGAATATAATACTCCGAATAAAAACATTATAGCCACAGGTAGCATTAATCCAGGATCTTCGGAAAAATTATGTCTCCAGTTGCTATCACCGACAAAGAATAGCATTTGCACATGAGCCCCTAGGTTTTTCAGAAAGGCTATCATTGGCTCGGCTTTATCAAAAACAGATATTCCAGTTGCCCGCGACATGAAGTGCTCGGGATTTTTATAGAAGTAGCTCAGCATAGGTGCCATCGTCGCTATCATTACTATAAACATATTGTCTACCTTCCACCAGCCATCTTTTATGTAAGATTTTTCAAAGAAGCTAAGGTTAATTTTTGGCTTAGTTTCTAAAATATAGCCAATGAAAGCTATGGTAACTATTCCAAACGGTATTATTAGAGCTGCTCTAAAAGCTGTATATGTATAGAATCCAAGACCCCATGTTATACCAGCAAATACAGATGGCCAGAATTTTTTTGTTCGCAGAGTTTTAAAAGTCCAATACAACCCAAAAGATAATAGAAGTGGCACCATTATTGCTCGAAAACCTATTCTAGAAAAGTTAACGTGCCAAAAACTAAGAGCAAGGAATCCCGAGGAGAGAAGCGCTGCTGTTTCTATTCCTATCTGAGAGAGTTTAATTTTTAAATTATGTCCGTTGTCGTTTGTTGCGTATCGCAACATTTCTTTCGTTGCAAGATAAGTTCCAATAATTGTTAATGTACCCATAAGCGCTCCAGGGAATTTAAGCGCGTATACACTTATTCCAAATAACTTATAAGACCACGCTATAATCCATATATATAAACCTTCGCGACCATTATTTTCAGGATAAAATAGTTTATATTCTCCAGTGAGTAGAGTTTCTATTGCATCGTTAGCATTTTTTGCTTCATCAGGATAGATTCCAGGTGGAATTTCAGATAAATGCCAAAATCGAAAAAATACACCAAATGCAATTACGAACAAGAGAACCAAATATATCCAGTGATTTTTTAGAAATTTTATCATATGCATTTATTATAGCACCTCAAAGCTTCAATAATTGAAAATTTTTACACAATTTGATATCTTATGTATAGCTCTTAACAACAAGGAGAATCAAGTGAAAAAGAAACTAGAAACTCCAAAAGCAATTAAAGAAGCATTCCAAAAGCTAGATGATTTAAATACTTCTCCTAAGGAGTATAGTATAAACACCAATTTTGGGTACTGCTGTGTCTGTAGAGATGCTACTGAATATCACCTTGAAATAGGACACATAAGAACACCAACAGTTGTTACCTGTTTTGGTTGCAAGCGTTCTTTTAAAGAATCCACCCTACTTAGAAGTATAAGAGTTATGTACACCACTAGAATGGGTACAACTTCTGCAGAGTATGTTATAGATACTCGGAATCCACATGTAATTAGAATGATTCCCCAAGAAGCACAAGACAAACTCAAGGAGATACTCTCTCGTAAAGGTCAGCGTAAATTGCTTTCAGAGCTCTTAGCAAGAAAGCATATGGATGCAAAAAACGAAACTGAAAATTTATGTAATCAGCTTGCTGAAGCTGAGGCTCTGCTTCTGGAATTAGAGACACTGCATACCGAATTCGTTATCAATTGAAAATTAGAGTGTAGTAAATATTTTGAGTAGTACATTACAAAAAACCGCCATTTGGCGGTTTTTGCTTGGAGCCACCTCCGAGATTCGAACTCGGGACCTACGCGTTACGAGTGCGTCGCTCTAGCCAACTGAGCTAAGGTGGCATTTATAGCTGATTATTAATCACTTTTTTGGATTACAGAAGAGCGCCACTCTAGCCCCAGTCGGAGGCTGGTCCGCCTCGGGCGGAAACTGAGCTAAGGTGGCATTATATTAAAAATATAGCATAGTTATACCTCTGGATAAATAGTTGACACAAACTTGCTCGATGATACTATGAACACAAGTTCTTTTACCTACACAGGAGGGGGTGTAAAATGGTAGACAACCAGGCAAAAGATAGTTTGTGGGATATAGATAAGCGCGAATATCACATGAATGGAAACTGGCACAACGAATATTCAGGAGACCATATTTTAGTAACAGAATATCCCGATGTTCATAATCTACCACTGGAAGATGTTTTAGACAATCTTAGAGCTCGATCCGCCCACTTAACAGAGCCAAAAGTGTTTCTGTGGACAGACGCCGATGGAAAAGCTAGTCTCCACATAAAAGGCTGGCGCCCAATGACAGAAAAAGAGCAGGATCACCGAGAAGAACTTAGAAAGATAAAGCAAATGAAGCTGGAAGAGAGAATGCAGCGGCAGGAAGAACAAGAACGCGCTCAGCGTGAGCGTATGGGTGGTAGATCTTAATAGATCTTTAAAAAGGAGCCGTACGGCTCCTTTTTTTGTACCTGGATTATTTTCGATATTTGGGATATAATTATACAGAAGCATGTGTGTTTGCTTTAGTAAATTTATGAAAGAAAGAGATATAGAATCACAATTAAAAGATTTACACACGAAGGTCCTCGAGGTAGAGGACCATCTTTGAAATAGCTAAGCTGAAAAATGAAATTGCAGAACTCAGATCAAGAACAAGCAGTCCTGGTTTTTGGGATGCCCCCCAGAAGGCCGCAGAAACAAACAAGAAGCTTACTGACCTCGAAGAGGAAGTTGCTCTATGGGAGGGAATAAGAAAAGAAATAGAAGAGTTAAAAGACCTTTCTCAGCTTTCGGGCCACGACCCCGAATTAAGAGAAGAAATAGAGGAGCGCATCTTAAAACTTGAGAAAAAGTATTCAGATGAAGAATTCAGACTGTTCTTATCTGGAGAATATGATTCAAACGATGCATATTTATCTGTATATGCAGGAGCAGGCGGACTTGATGCTCAGGATTGGGCAGAGATGCTTTTACGGATGTATAGGCGCTATATAGACAAAAGGGGATACGATGTAACTTTACACAACCTTACACCGGGATCAGAGGGTGGAATCAAAGAGGCTACACTAGAAGTACGAGGCAGATATGCTTACGGATTTTTAAAAGGTGAGGGCGGAGTCCATCGCCTTGTGCGCATATCACCATTTTCTGCGCAAAAGCTTCGGCACACTTCTTTTGCTGCGGTAGATATTGTCCCGAAATTACAGAAAATGGAAGAAATGGAAATACCAGAAGAAGACATAAGAGTAGATACATTTCGTTCGTCTGGGCCAGGAGGCCAAAATGTAAACAAGCGTGAAACCGCAGTGCGTGTAACCCATGTTCCTACAGGAGTTTCAGCGTCTAGTCAGAGCGAGCGTTCACAAGCAACAAACAAAGAAAGAGCACTTCAGATGTTGCACTCAAAATTATATATGGTAAAACTAAAGAAGCGGAAAGAAAAATTAGAGGAGCTTAAAGGGGACGCTTCGGCCATAGAATGGGGAAGTCAGATAAGGTCTTATGTTATGCATCCGTATCAGATGGTCAAGGACCACCGCACAGATGTTGAAACCAGTGACGTAGAAGCAGTGCTGGACGGAGATTTAAATGATTTTATAGACGAAGAAGTTAAACAAAAAATTACCTAATAAAATAAAATTATTACATGTTAATTTTTCAAGAGGTTTCAAAAGAATACCCTAATGATGTAACGGCGTTGAAAGACGTTTCATTTAGAATAAAAGAAGGTGAATTCGTTTCCTTAGTAGGAAGAAGTGGTGCTGGTAAATCTACTATTTTAAAAATGATACTTAGAGAAGCGCATCCTACAAGCGGAAGTGTGTTTTTTCAGGGAGTTGATATAAGCACATTCAGACACAGCGAACTTCCTTTATACAGGAGAAAGGTTGCATCTGTTTTTCAGGACTTTAAACTCCTTTCTTCTAAAACCGTATTTGAAAATGTAGCCTTTGCAATGGAGGCAGCAGGACAACCAAATAAAGAAATTAAAGAAGATGTCCCACAAGCTCTAGAGGTCGTGGGCCTTACAGGTAAAGAAAAGAGATTCCCTCATGAGCTATCAGGGGGAGAAAAGCAACGCGTTGCAATGGCGCGAGCCCTTGTACAGAGACCAGAAGTGCTTGCTGCCGATGAGCCTACGGGAAATTTAGATCCAATTCATACTTGGGAGATAACAGATCTTCTACTAAAGATAAATAAACTTGGAACCGCTGTTATTCTTGCGACGCACGATGAGGCTGTTATAAATGCACTAAAGAAAAGAGTCATTACATTACATGATGGGAAAATAGTGTCTGATGAAGAAAAAGGGAAATACAAGATAAAATAAATTATTATGACGAATATAACACGTATTTTAAAAAACTCTTGGAAAAATTTTTCACGTAATTTATGGTTGTCTATTGCAACCATGTTTATGATGTTCGTTGCTCTTGCTGTGGTTGGATCACTGATTCTTTTTGATGAGTCATTGAGCGCTTTTGTTTCAGGGCTTCAAGAAAAGGTAGATGTTAGCATATATTTCACACAAGAAGCTGAAGAGGAGGATATTCTTACGGTAAAAGATACTCTTGAAGAAAGGGGAGACGTAAAATCCGTTGCTTACATTTCTAAAGATGATGCATTAGAGATATTTACTGAGCGACATGAAAAAAATGAAATACTCCTTGAATCTCTTGATGAGCTTGAAAGCAACCCGCTTCAAGCTTCAATTAATATAAAAGTTCACCAGCCCGAGCAATTTGCAGGTCTTGTGGAGTTTTTAGAAAATTCAACTGCTGCCGAGTATATAGAAACTATAAATTTCCAAGAAAATGAGAGAGTTATAAATACAATAACTTCAATCTCTGCAAGTGTAAATCGCGCGGGATTGTTGTTTACAATAATCCTAACATCCTTGGTTATACTTGTTACATACAATACTATAAGGCTTGCAATTTACACCGCTAGAGAAGAAATATATATTATGAAATTGGTGGGTGCTAGTAACTGGTTTGCTCGTACTCCGTTTGTGATTACAGGAGGATTGTATGGTCTTATTTCTGCCTTATTAGTGTTAGCATTTTTCTTCGGAGGTGCTTATTTCATGGATTCTCAAGTTAGCCTAGTTTTTGCCGATATAGATTTTTGGGGATACTTAGCACAAAACAATGTTTACTTCTCACTTATTATTATTGGAACAGGAGTCTTCATAGGAACTTCCTCGTCTTGGCTTGCGGCTAAAAGATACCTTAAAGTCTAGCGCTACTAAAACAAAGTATTCATGGTTTCTTTTGGATTACTTTGTTACAATACGTATTATTAAGTAGTATAAAAAATTATGAATTGGTTTAAATTTTTGTTTGCGGCTGCTCTATCGATAATATTTGTAGTTAGCACACTAACTGCTTTATTCGGTGCAGGCCGTGTAGTAAATGCTGTGCTTGAAACTTATGTATTAGAAGTTGAAAATTGTAGATACAAGGCTGCCCCTCGTCCTATTGAAACCGAGGAGCCTATTGAGCGAAATGAGGAGCCAGAAGAAACTTGCTCTATTGACTATAACCAAGCAAAGAGAAATATAGCAAATGGTACAGGAATGTTTCTAGTTGCGGCACCTCTTGCATGGTTTATGTACGGCCGAACAAGGAAAATGATAGGAGAGGTAAGTGATAGTGATAAAAGCTAATAAATAAAATCCAAAACAAAAAAACGGGCGATCGCCCGTTTTTTTGTTTTGGATTAAGATTTGACTAATTGATAGTCTAATCTTTTTTGGTCTAGGTCACCATCCATGACCCTGATTTTTACAGTATCTCCAATGGCATATTTATTATCTGTTCTTGTGCCAACTATGGCGTATTCATCATCATCTAAAATATAGAAGTCATCCTGCATATCCCGCGTAGTTACAAGACCCTCTGCTTTTGTACTTTTTTCTTGAACAAACATACCCCAGTTGAAAACATTAACGATAATCCCTTCAAATATTTCACCTTTTCTTTCAAGCATATATTCTATCTGTTTGTACTTAATAGAGTCTCGTTCTGCTTGCATTGCATTAACCTCCTTACTTGTTAACCCATTGAGTATTCCTTTATATTTTTGCCTCAAGTCTCTTCCAAGGGGGTTATCATTTAAGTATGCTTGCAATGTTCTGTGCACCATAAGATCTGCATACCTACGTATAGGAGATGTAAAATGTGTATAATTTTTCAAAGCAAGTCCGTAATGGCCCTTGTTCTCTAGAGAATATATAGCTTTTTCCATATTCTGCATGGCTATAGCTGCAACAAGATATTCTTCATTCTTTCCCTTAACGGCCTTAAATATATTATTTAGCTCTCTAGCTGTGATGGTTTTTTTAGGTTTTTTTAGGTCATAGCCCATTACATTTAAGAAATCTAATAATTCGTGCAACCCCTTCTTCTTTGGTGGTTGGTGTATTCTGTATATACCAAATCCGTTAGAACCCTCTTCTTGGGTATGGAAATAAGTCGCCACCTCTTTATTTGCAAGAATCATAAATTCTTCTATAAGCTTGTGTGCCGCTAAGATTTTTTTCTTTATTATATTTACAGGCTTACCTGTTTCGTCAAGCTCAAATTCTATTTCTTCCTGTTCGAAAGTTAGAGCACCTCTTTTTTCTCTTTGCTGTTGAAATTTTTCAGCAAGCGCATTTAAGTTCTTTAATTCAGCAGCATACTTTCCGGTTCTCTTGTCCAGTACTTTTTGCGCCTCTTCATAAGAAAAGCGTTGATCTGGGTTTATAATTGTTTTTCCAAACCACCTACTTTTTACTTCTCCATTTTTGCTAATATTAAGTATCACAGAAAAAGATAATTTCTCTTCTCCAGGGTTTAAGCTACATATATCATTGGATAGATTTTCGGGAAACATGGGAGCTGTTCTATCTACCAGGTATACAGATGTACCCTTTTCTCTTGCATGTAAATCTAATCTACTTCCTTCTTTTACGTAGTGCGATACATCTGCTATGTGTATGCCTACTTCAAACGTATTCCCATCAATTTTTCTAATGGATAAAGCGTCATCTAAGTCTTTTGCATCGCTTGGGTCTATTGTAAGCGTTGGTATGTTTGTCATATCTTTGCGAGAATTTCTTTCTTCTCTGGGTATGTTGTGCGCTTGTTTTTGTATTTTCTCTGCTTCTTTTAACACACTTTCGGGAAAGTCTGGTCGGTATCCGCTTTCCAGTAATATAGATTGCATCTCTACATCATTATCACCCTTTTCTCCGAGTGTTTTTACTATACTTCCTTCTGGATTTTTTTTCGCATCGCCCCAATCAACTATTTCTACAAGAGCCTTTTGTCCGTCTTTTGCACCTGATTTTTTTGCATCAGGAATAAATATGTCTACATGCATCCTAGAATCATCAGGAATCAGAAATGCAAAACTCTTTTTTGGATTTTTCATGTCTATGGTTCCAACAAATTCTTTTCTCGATCTTTCCTTAACGCGTATTACTTCACCTTGAGTTCTCGTATCCTTCTTGCTTTTTGGTAATAAGGCAATTTCTACAACATCTCCATGAAATGCTGTGTTTAGAAATTGGGGCTGTATTTGTATATCTTGCTCTATGCCTTCTACATCTACGTAGCCTACATTGTTTGAGGCAATATAAATTACTCCCTCCCTCTTATTTGGAGAATTCTTTCTGTCTTTATTTTTTTGTCTTTTCCCACCCCTCTTTTTAGGGGATTGTTTTTTGTTTTTCATGTGTTCAATATAAAACCGCCACTAGATTGGCGGTCTCTTAAGTTCCATATCTAATATTTAGATTATACACTAGTCTAAGTGAAATATCAATATTAGTCACGAGGCTTGTCGAAATGCTTTTTTTGTGGTATTTTTTAATCAGTACAATAGAAAGGAGGTTAAAGTGGAAGTCGATATTAGTGGGCTCGATAAAGCAGCAGTATTAGCTGTATTATATAATGCAGCAAGACCCAATGGCAAAGGCTTATACAGGTATGCCCCTCGCCCTATTACAATCGAAGAAGCAAGAGAAATAATAGAAGAGCAGGGTGACGACTTAAGACTGGATTTCGGACCTCTTGGCGAAGAATATTACGAAGAGTATTCCTTCGATTATGTTAGGGGTCGTGTGCTTAGAGTAGACATCACCTTTGACGACTTTGCTCCATATGGATACAACCGTCATAACGGCGAACAGATGGCACAGCGTGCCATAAATTATCTTAGAAAAACAGGTGAGGTTGTTTGTCAAGATATTATAGATTACCAGAGTAAACTGGTTTTAAAAGACATGATGAGGGCTATGGATGATGCAGAATATCTGGGCGCAGGTAGAGTTTTTAGGTTTTATATTTTTGGTAGAGAAATCGATGTCTCTTTAGTATATAATAAAGAGAATCTTAAAAAGCACATTCAAAGAATTCTCGCAGAACTTCCGGAATAATCTTTAAAACCCGCTTAGGCGGGTTTTTATTTTTTGGTTATTTGTTTTCTAAGATTCGCAGACAAGAGGATCATATGCTTTTTTCGCTACAACATAAAAAGAAAGCAACAATACAATTATTGACATTATATTAAATTCTTGGCCATGGAAGGGGAGTGCTCCTATAAGAGATGCTGTAGCACCAAGGCCGATTATTGAAGCAAGAACAATAGATCCGCACGATGCGCAACCTATCCCCACTAATCCTATAATCATACCAATTAAACTAACTCCATTAGCTTTTTGTATGCGCAATCTGCGTTTAAAGTAGTATATAGTTAATGCTAAATTAAGCCCGACCAGTAAAGATATAAATATCAAAAATATTGCCCCAGGAGTTGTAAAATTGGTCCTAATACCACCAAGAGTGCTCCACAGTATTGTTATTTTATGCTGGAGATCAGTAGTGCTTGAAGTTACAACATCGCTTATAAGAGATATATTTGGGAGCCAAACAGATATCATCAATACAATAATGGCTATACCCAATGCGAGCAGGGCATAGTTTCTTTGTTTGAAGATTGTTTTTGTCGTTTTATAAGCTTCCCTTATACTTTTTCTAGAGATTTTCATTTTTTATGATTACCTTGTTGAGTTTATTATAAAACATATAACACTGCTATTCAAGCAAGTATTTGAATAGTTTTAGTAACTATAATTTTTTTAAAATTGCAGAAATTTCCTAGCATTTTTGCGTTTAAGACTGTTATAATAAGAGTATTAAATTTTAGAGCATAATATGTAAAATTCTTATCAATGAAGAGATTTCTAACAAAAAGAGTCCTTTTTGCCTTAATACTTGTACCGCTTTTTGTATTTTTTGTATATCAACTACCAAGTCATGACGGGAACGGAAATATGGTTGATTGGCCTAGTGTCCTTCAATGGTTATTTGTAGGATTGGTTGTATTTTTATATGGAATGGGGGAGATGGAGTATTCAATGAAGTCTGTTGCTGGGAATAAAATGAGGAATGCCCTCAAGACTTTAACAAGCCATCCAATAAAAGGTGCAATGGCAGGACTTGTCACTACTGCTGTCATCCAATCCTCGTCTGTTACCACGGTAATGCTTATCAGTTTTGTGTCTGCAGGCCTTCTAACATTCACTAGAGCCATTCCGCCAATTATTGGTGCCAATATAGGGACAACTATTACTGCTCAAATTGTATCTTTTGATATAGGCATCTTAATACCTATACTTCTTTTATCTGGTTTTGGCATAATGAAAATTTTGAAAAGTCGTCAAAAGCAGAGAGCGGGCAGAATATTTTTAGGTCTTGGTTTTTTGCTCTGGGGTATGGATATTATGAAAGATGCCATGGAACCACTCCGAGATTTTCAACCATTTATAGAGGCAATGGTGCACATGGACAATGTTATATTAGCAATAGCTGTGGCAGCATTATTCACTGCATTAGTGCAATCAAGCTCTGCTACGATAGGTATAATCATTGTTTTTGCATCACAGGGTCTTATATCTCTTGAGGCCGGCATAGCACTTATTCTTGGTGCCAATATAGGAACAACTATTACAGCCATTTTGGCTGCCATTGGTAAAACTAGAGGAGCTGTTCGTGTTGCGGCTGCCCACGTCTTAATTAAATTTTTTGGTGTTCTGCTTTTTGTTGGCTTTATACCTCAATTTGCAGAAATGACTGTAGTGGTTACAGATTTTACCAATAATCTATTTAACCTAAATAATATAAGCAGTGGGCTGGCTAGAGAAATTGCAAATGCACATACCTTATTTAGCTTTGTTATAGCTTTATTACTTTTGCCTTTTGCTGCAAAGATCGCAAACATTATTGAAAAAATTATACCCGAAAAGCGACAAGAGCAGCCAATTACATCAACCAGGTATCTTATATCAGAAGATAATATTGAAGATGCTCCACTTGCTGCTATAGATGGAGCTCGCTTAGAGATAAACAGAATGGGAGAGAAGATAGATAAAATGTTTGAAGAAGTTCTTCCCGCAATTTTTGCTGGGGATAGAAATACTCTAAAAAATATTGCAGAAGAAGATGATGCCGTAGATAAACTTTATAAAAAAATAGTAAAATATCTTTCTAAAATTAGAGCTCACGAGCTTACAGATGAGCTTTCTGAAGAGCTAGATGATGTTACTGCTATTGCAAGATATCTAGAACAAATCGGAGATATTATAGAAAATAGTATTGTTCCAGCAGGAATAAAGTTAGCTGAAAAGAATATATTTGTAAGTGATAAAACACAAGAGTTATTAGTCGATTTACATTCTCAAGTACATGAATCTTTACATATGCTTTTAGAGGCGAATAAACTTTTAGCTACTTATCAAGACAGAAAGGCATCTATTAGAAAATCTAAAGAAATTGCAATCCAAATTAAAAACAAGAGAAACAATATAGAAAATGCCTCTGACGCAGTTTTTTCAAGAACAGGTTCTCGTTTAACTAAAGCATATGCTGCAGAGGCGGATATAACAGAAGTACTTGTTCGGGCTTATTATTTAGCACGCAATGCTGCGAAAGTTATAGTAGATAAATAGTGCTTAAGTGAATAATTCTAAAAAATTAACACTCAGTAAAAGTGTTGATTTTTTTTGTGTTTAGTGTTATTATATTGCGCAGTAAGTTCCTTGTAAACAACACAGAGAAAGGAAACACATGACTGTATTTCTTGGGTTTGGAATAGGAGGGGCTCTAATTGCCTTTCTAGTAATTATGCTGAACAAGCATGTTTCTACTCGCATGAGGGTTGCAACTTCTATATTCTTCGGACTTTTTGCCGGGTTTTCAGGATGGCTCTTCCTTCCTACTTTAAACTTCTGGTTTATAGCACCATGGTTTTTCTTGTTTTTCATAATAATGGGAGCGATTATTGTTTCTGTAATCTATACTGAGAAAATGCCCGACCCCCAAGTTTATATAGCTATTACGGTAGTTTTGGGAATCGCTGTATTCCCGACTTTTACAAGCTGGAGTGCTTTGCATGCAAGTGATTATCACGAACTTATGCCTGAGCCTGTTACTAGTCGCTTTGCTGATGACGTATCTCCTGTCGATATTCGTCAGATACGCATTGTTGATCAGGAATTGGCTCATCGTTTAGGTGAGAAGCGCCTCGGTGAAATTCCAGGCCTTGGTTCAAGGGTTGAGCTTGGCACTATGAATATTCAGCTCATAGATGGATGTTTTGACATTCTTGATGGTAGAGAAAACACGCGTTCTCTTTGCCTTGATGATGCATTGTTCTGGGCAGGGCCTCTCAAGCATAGTGGAGTCAATAAGCAGTGGACATTTGGGCATACACCCGGGTATGTTTTAGTTTCGGCAACAAATATGTCTGATATTTATATGGTTACTGCAGTTAGAAGTGTAGACGAGGAGTCTACTGACTCTAACGATGAAGCTAATCCTCGTATGGGCAATTCAGATACACTCAGCACAGGAGAGTTTGATAATCTTGAACTGCGTTATTTCCCTGATGGTGGATATTTTGATAAGTACCTGTTGCGACACCTGCGTACCCATGGATACATGAGCGAAGGTCTTACAGACTTTACTTTTGAGGTAAGCAATGACGGTAATCCGTACTGGGTTGTTACCAAGTACGTTCACCGTGTTGGCTTTAGTGGCAGCGATGCTGTCGGTGTATTGGTAGTTGATGCTCAAACTGGAGATATCAATGAATATTCTGTAGATAATGCCCCTGAGTGGATTGATAGAATTCAGCCGGAAGAGCTTGTTAGAGAACAGTTGAATGACCAAGGGAAATTCGTACATGGTTGGATGAATAGCTGGTGGGGCAAGAGAGATCTAAGAACCACCACTGAAGGCATGTCATTGGTTTATGGCGCGGATGGCAAAAGTTACTGGTATACAGGCGTTCAGTCTGCAGGAGCCGATGAAGGCACAATGGGCTTCATGTTGGTCGATACACGCACCAAGGAGCCTCGTTGGTATCAGATTGCAGGAGCTACAGAAACTGCAGCTCGCGCTTCTGCCGAAAACGCTCCAGGCGCGCGAGAAGCAGAATATAGCGCAACTAATCCTATTCTTTATAATGTTGGTGGAGTACCCACTTACTTTATGACACTGAAGGGCGATGACGGCCTTGTAAAGATGTTTGCTTTTGTAAGCGTACAGAATTATGAAACTCTTGGTGTTGGACGCTCTCTTAGTTCAGCTCTCAGAAATTACCAGTCCGCATTGAGTAGTCAAGGGCAGGACTTGTCAGCAGATGATCTTGTGGATCGCGTTCAGATTGAGGCTGTAGTTGCAGATGTTGCTATTGAAGAAGGGTTCTACTACATTCGCCTTGAGGGGATTAACGATAAGGAGTTTTACGGCTCTAGTGTTGTAAGTCCTGAACTCAAATGGACTCGACCTGGAGATACGGTAGTTCTCACCTATGACGAAAGTGGACAATCCTCTGTGCTTATAGTTCGTTTTAATAATACGGGGTTGAATATTAGATAATATAAACCCTAACACCCGCCAAATAATTGGCGGGTGTTTTTTAATAAAATGGTCTGGTATAATGAAATATAACTTTTACTTACTATCTATTAAGAGATGGACTTAACAAAATCTACAAAAATTATAATATCATTATCTTTAATTGCCGGTGCGGCAATTGTTTTTGTGTATGTACAACAAACACAGACAAATCCTAATATAGAGGTTGTTGTGAACAATTCTTCAGAAAGTGATAATAACATAACTCACCCCATGGCAATTGAAAATCTTCGCCAGCGTGAATATCCTGGAGGTGAATTTACAATTGAAGAAGAATTACCAGGAGGTTTAAACCATAGTCAATACATAGCATCGTACTTGTCAGAAGGATTAAAGATATACGGACTCTTAACCATTCCTGATTCCCCGATGCCTGAAGGCGGGTATCCAGCAGTTGTCTTTGTACATGGTTATATTCCTCCTAATGAATATTCAACAACAGGAAGCTATCCAACTTATCCTTTATATTTAGCTAGAAATGGGTTTATCGTATTTAAGCCTGATTTGCGCGGTCATGGCAGAAGTGAAGGAGAGCCTGTAAGTGCACATTATTCAGAGAAGTATGTAATTGATACACTTTACTCTATAAACTATCTCAAAAATCATGAATTAGTTAATCCTAATCGTATAGGTTATTGGGGCCATTCTAATGGGGGTCAAATAGGATTGCGCACAGCACTTATTGATCCAACTATTAAGGCAGCCTCTCTTTGGGCAGGGGTTGTAGGTAGTTACGAAGCAATGTTTGAAACTTATGCAAATAACATGGATTTTATTGATACCGAAAATCCGTTAACACGAGAATATGGCATACCTAGCGAAGGTGGAGAGTTTTGGCGTGCTGTTGAACCCTATGAGTATTTAGGAGATATTGAAATACCCATAGAACTGCAACATGGAACAGAAGATAAAAGTGTTCCAGTAGAGCTCTCTGTAGAACTAAAAGACGCACTTGAATCTAGAGAAAAAGATGTTGTGTACCATGAGTACGAAGGAGATGATCATAATATAAGCATGAATGTAAATACTGCTTGGCAGAGAAGTATAAGTTTTTTTAAAGAAAACTTATAACAAAAATCACTTGTCTGATTTGTAGCAAATAAAAAGACACTTCTAGTAGAGGTGTCTTTTTATTTAAGTAAGATATTTTTATTCTTGTACGCTTTTTACCGTCATTGTTGTTGATGCTATAGTAATGTCTTTTTCTTCTTTTAACGCTCTCAACAAGCTTTCACTTATTCGATTTGCAACTAACCTTCTTTCGTATACAGGGCACACATACCTTGCGGTAAAATTAATCCAGTTATCAGTTAGAGATGTAAATACAGAAGGCAGAGTATCCCTTTCTTCTATGTAGTATTTTTCTCGCATAGCAGCAAGATGATCTCGTGCGTTTTCTTGGTAATCTTCTGTTTCTCTTCTTAGGGTTTCGGTTATTACTTCTTTAGCTTTTTCCCAATCGCTGTCGTATGTAATGGGAAGAGTTATTTCATCCCATATAAAAGTATAATCTTGAGTATAATTATTAATTACACCAGATACAAGGCTTCCGTTAGGAATTTTTGTTATTCTTCCTGTGGCCTGGTCTCCCTTTACCCATTCCTTAATCTCTACCAATGATGTGTATAACATGCCAATATCAAATACATCACCAGTTTTTCCATTTAATTCTATTCTATCCCCAATAGTATAAGGGCGTTTTGTAAACAATATAATACCACCCACAATATTACCAAAGAAATTTTGTAGAGAAATAGCTACACCAGCACCTATAAGACCATAGGCTACTAAAAGAGTTTGAACATTTTTTATCCATATAGCCACTAAGATTATGAGTAATAAGGTGACATGCGCAAAAAATAGCGATTTTTTAAATGCGTAACGCGCTTTTCTTTCTTTTATATTTCTATCAGCGTATTTTTCAAGTATTATATGGGTAATAAAGTATATGCCAGCTAGGGCAAAAAAACTATAAGATATTTTATCAAAATGATATCTGGGGTATTGTATTTGAAAAATATTAAATATACCACCTAAGGCGAGTATTGTTGCAAATGCGAAAAATTTTTTAAATAGATTTACCATGATTTTATTATAACATGATCACCTTGTACACATACATAAAATCTACCCAATCTTTAGCCCAAGATACCCACACTTGAACCTTTTTATTATTTGTTGTATTATATGTACATTCGTACCTAATAAGAGGAGGTTGAAAATGCGAATCACAGAAAAAGATATAGATATTGGCCTCAGGATTGCTAATACGGAAGATACCGAGCTCCGTGCTCTATTTGATGAAGAGCTTATGCAAAAAGCAGCTCCATTGCGGAGCAGAGTTTCTATGCTGGCACAAGCTTCTGCTATAGTAGCATATCCCGATGATGAAGATAAATTAGAGCGAGAGCAGGCAAAGTATGATGTGTTTAATGCTTTTATGTTTTTTGCGGGCTCTGTCTGGGCATCGCTTGATTTCCACTTTCCAAGTGTACGTCTAGAAGAAGTTCGTGCATCGCGTAATTCTAGTCAACCTCGCTGGGTAATCATACAAGCAATTGGCATGTATTCGCCCATTTCTTTTATATATGAATTTCAGAAAATGATTTCTGGCCACAAGTACGAGCGACTATCCTATAAACTCTTAGTTTTGTGCGATCTTGTTCTTAATGCTGCTCTTAAAGAAGAGAATTTCTCTCTTGCATCAGGGCAGGATATTGTTAAAGAGGCCGAGCGCCTTCTTTCACAATCTACTTAAGCATATGCCCCCACCTGAGTAAAAAGCCCTTACTCAAATGGGGGCTTTTTTATTGCTTCTATGTCGCAAGAGCTTCATTCCCTCTTAATGAGGGATATGTGTTATAATAAGCATAGTAGATTTAAGAATATAATTATTAATAAATAAAATATATTATGGTTTTTTCAATTTTGTCACGTCTTGTTAAAGGCGTAAAAGGAGGAGTTACCTCTGGTTTGGAGGGAGTTACTGATGTTGCTGGTGCGGTTGTAGGAGCGGTTAAAAATGTAACCGTAACCACCTTAAAAGAATCTGGAGAATTTGTTTCTCAAGGAGTAGATGCTGCAGCATCCATTGTTAAAGGCTCTATAGAAGGAGTTTCAGCTGTAGGAGGTTCCGTTGTTAAAGCTCTTAAGGGAGTAGTTTCAGGAACAGTTCAAGGAATGATGGATTCTGGAGCAAAGCAGGATGAGGCTGTTCGTGGAGCAGTAGGGCAAGCTGTTCACAGCGCCAAAGAACTTGGAAAGGATGTTGGAGACGCTGCTGTAGCATCTGTTAAAGGTGCAGTAGATGGCGTTAAGCAAGTTGGTGGTGATACTGCTACTGCTACAAAAACATCTGTACTGGCTGCCCTAAATGCTGCTAAAGAAATAGGAGATGAAACTTTAAGTTCTGTTAAAGAGTCTCTTGTTGCAGGAGTAGATGGAGCAAAAGACATTATAGACGCAGCAAAAGAGTAAACTCATTTTCTAAAAACATAATTAAAACCCCTACGAGGAGCGTAGGGGTTTTAATTATGAGCATTGTTATTTGGGGGCTTTTTTTACTTTATTTAATTTACATGAGACAATGATAAATATAAGCAATATTAATATTTTTATGAAGAAAATAATCATTATTGGCGCAGGTACAGCAGGTACAATAATCGCTAATAAGTTGCAAAAAATAAATCGAAACAATAGGTTTGAAATAACAGTTATAGATAAACAGTCAATTCATTACTATCAACCGGGCTATCTTTTTCTTCCGTTTGGAAAACTTGAAGAACATCAGGTAAAAAAAGATAAAAAAGATTTATTTATAGATGGGGTTAACTTAGAAATATCTAAAGTATCAAAAATAGATGCTGAAAATAACCGCTTAATAATGGAAGACGGAAATAGTAAGCCATACGATCTCCTTGTAATAGCAACCGGTGTCAACATAAGGCCAGATGAAACAGAGGGTATGACCGGCGACTTATGGTATAAAAATATTTTTGATTTTTACACCATGGAGGGAGCAAAAAAATTACGAGAAGCCCTCAAGAGCTTTAATGGTGGCGATTTAGTTATGCACATAGTAGAGATGCCTATAAAGTGTCCTGTTGCTCCTTTAGAGTTCGTATTTTTGGTAGATGAATACCTACGGGATAGAGGTATTAGAGATAAAACGAACATAAAGTACGTAACACCTCTCGAGGGTGCATTTACCAGACCTCTTGCAGCTAAAAAATTAGGAGGATTACTGGAGGAAAGAAACATAAAGATAGTGCCAAACTTTGGCACCGAAAAAATAGACAACGAACAACAAATGCTTCTCGGTTATGATGGCAGAGAAGTTGGTTTTGATTTGCTAGTGACTGTGCCTACCAACATGGGAAGCAATCTTATCGAAAGCTCTGGACTTGGCAATGAACTAAATCTTGTTCCTACCAATCAGTATTCATTACAATCAAAAAAACATAAAAACATTTTTGTTGCAGGCGATGCAAGTGACATACCGGCATCAAAAGCTGGTTCAGTAGCTCATTTTCAAGCAGAAACCATAATCACAAACATACTAAGATATTTTAAAGGAAAGAAGATGAAAGAGAGCTTTAAAGGCCATGCAAATTGTTTCATAGAAACAGGGGATAATAAGGGCGTAATGATTGATTTTGATTATGACAACGAACCCAACGTCAGAAAAATACCGTTCGAAGGCATAGGCCCCTTTTCTGGATTAAGTGAAAGCAGAATAAATCATTGGGGTAAAGTTACAATGCGCCAATATTATTGGAATATACTTCTTAAGGATAGATTTTCAAAAATATTAAACTTAATTAAGTAAAAGGTCTGTAAATATAATTAAAATTTATTTTTAAATATGCAAAAAACTTACTTAGGGAAACAATTAGAGGTGGATGAAAACGGCCACCTTGTAAACCCTGAAGACTGGAGCAAGGAAATTGCAAGTGCAATAGCAAAAGACATGGGAATTGAGCTTACTGATAAACACTGGGAATTAATTGAATATCTACGAAAAGAAGCAGAGAACAATGAAAGCATGTCTATTAGGAAAGTTGGAAAATCGGGGATAGTTACAATAAAAGAATTTTATAATTTATTTCCGAGAGGGCCGCTTAAAAATGCAAGCAAAATTGCAGGGCTTCCTAAACCGGAAAGTTGTCTATAAACATGGAACAACCACCAATTAAAAAAATTAGTATAATTTTATCTAAAGCTACAATCGAAAACGCCTATGCTGCAATGATAATGGCACATGGAGCAAGAAGCGAAGGTATAGAAGCAAATTTATTTTTCACTTTTTTTGGCTTAGAGGTTATTACAAAGGATAAATTGAAAGATTTACGTGTTGCTACAGTAGGAAACCCTGCTATGCACATACCATCTCTTGTTGGGATATTACCCGGAATGCAGGCCCTGGGAACAAAGATGATGAAAAAGCAAATGGAAAAACTTGATGTGCCTGATATAGATGAATTCTTAGAAATGTTAGATGCCGAAGGAGTTAAATTTTATGCATGCAAAATGACCTACGATATGTTTAATCTTCAAAAAGAAGATTTATGGGAGGGCGTTAGCGATGTAGTAACAGTTGGTAATTTCTATCAGCTTGCAGGAGGTGATAATTCTGAAATTGTTTTTGTTTAGATAAGCACACTTTTTTTCAAATTATAAAAGCCCCTTCAGCGGGGCTTTTATAATACATTTGTTGCCTCGCAGGGATTTGGGCGTCAAGTCACTAAGCTCTCTCTGCGCCTTTGGCTTGAGCTTGCTAAGTGCTTCCACCCCGGACTTCTTCGCTTTGCTCAGTCCGTCTTTCGAACCCCTGCAGAAAACTCAGGCAACTTAAAAGCCCCATTCAGGGGCTTTTAATGTCGCGGTTGCCTCTTTGCGACTCGAACTTGCTATAATTCTTTTATCATTTCAAAAACTTCTTTGGGAACCTTTTCACCAATCGCTTCAAGATTTCCTTTCTGCATATATTTTCTTACCTCTGTAGCTGAAATTGCTTCGTGTCTTTCAAACTGTTTAATTTCCGGTTTAACTTTATTCCAATGAACTGAATAATCATCTCCGGTATAAATATGGGTTGGCAAATGCCCTGTTAGCGATAAAACACAGCTTGCAAAAACAACATCCCACTGGGCATCTTCTGAATATGGCTGTTCGAGATCAAGATTAGCGCCTACAAATAATTTATCGTTATCTTTATATACATTTTTAGCCATTTTCATCCTTGTTTGCATATCAAAAACATTTCTCTCGTCATCTTTTCCAACTGAACCAATAAGAATAACGCCCAAGTCGCACTCTTCGAGCATTTTATCTACTAAAAATTTATGTCCGTTGTGGAAGGGCTGGAACCTTCCGTGCACCAATCCTACTTTCATATATCAACATTATATCATATAAATATAGCTCGCATTAAAATAAAACCCCGAACTATAAAGTTCGGGGTGAATGTACTAACCAACAAGAGAAAGCCCCTTGATCTTGATTATGTCTTCGCTTGTCTTAAGCATGCTTCCGCCTAGAACTGCGTTTCCGCAAGTGACAAGGCCATCTTCCTCATCAATAGAGGGGACAAATATAAGAACATCGAAGCCGGCTGCCTTTAGGTCCTCCTCCGGCTTACGATATGGATGATAGCTGTCGTATCCACCGATAGTAACAATATTATTTTCACGGCACGCATTATTGTTATGGATCGGCGTGATCTTACACATGAACTTTTCGCTATCAAACAGGGATGCTACCAAATCGGCGTCAATCTCAAAATCTGTAGCGTAAGCGAAATTCAGGCAGTACTTACGGCTTACAGGATCGGGCATTTTCTCAGCGATCTTTGCAAGATCAGCCAGCCGAAGCTGCATACCGCTAAACATTTCGTTTCTTTGCTCTTCTGATGTGCTGTTGATGCTGAACTGAAGTCCGGCCTGGCCGTTGTAAATTTCGTTCTTGATCTCGCACCACTCAAGAATGCGTTCCTCTAGTTTAGTGAATTTGCGCGGCAACGAAGTTGTAAGGACAGGGTGCAAAACCTCTATTCTCAAACCTGTATCTTCAGCGATCTGCCTTTTATTAGCGTGAAGCCATCTGGAAAACTCAAAGACAGCAACGTTAAAAATGGGGTCTCCCATTCTCGCATAATGCAGATTCAGACGCTCCGTATAGTGAACATCCGGGAACAAGCTTATGGCGTTATAAAACTGCGCCTTTAGGTCTTCAAACGGAACATTTCCGCTCCAGGGTACATTAGGTACATCACAGAATGTACAGCGCATTATACAGCCATACTGCGTACTTACTGTAACAACCCACTTTTCGGAAAGAGGCATGCAGTAAGTATTGGGAACGCCTTCGATATCTTTATCGTAGCCGAGGAAATCAGCTTTAACATTGTAATGCTTGCCGTAGTCACCGATAGAGAGCGTTTCAAGCATGCCCTTGGAATAATCGCCCGTAAATAGATAGCCGGTCGGAATTGGAAATCGTTCGGCAATCTCCATAGTTTGAGATCCTTTGTCTTTCATTTTTCCTCCTTTTGCCGATTATATGTATAGGAACTGGTGAATATTTTGGCATAATCTTGTAATAAAGTCAAACGCAAAAACGCGAGATTCCCGCGTTTTTCTTAGTGAAGTTCGCATCCCCGAAAGGTGGTTCTGAGGACTCGAACTTTTTAAAATTTTATTTCCTTTAAATAAGAGGTTTTATTTGACCTCTCTCGGTCACTTGAACTAGTACATGAGTGTTGCCTCGCAGGGATTCGAACCCCAGTTTTCGGTTCCAGAGACCGACGTTCTACCACTGAACTACGAGGCAATGGTTATAAATACAGAGTCCTTGGGGACTCTGTATTTGTATATCACTTTTCAGACAACATGTCTATTCGTTATCTTTGTCTTCAAATACTTCTTCTTCTACAACATATGCTGGGAGTTTTCCAGATGCCATCAAGAAGGTGACAGTTCCGATTCCTAAAAACAACAGGCTCATGATTGCGTATCCGACGCTTCCCATTTCACCTCTTGTTTCTGGTCCGCTGAAGAATTCCATATACGTTATAAAAATCCATACCCCCAACATTATAGGAGCTACGAACCATCTTTGCCATTTTGGTAAATATATATTTTTTCTCTTTTTCATATGTACTATTGTAGAACTTTTTTTATCTGTTGTCTATAAATGTTTAAAATAAAGGTTATTTTTTCGATATGGTATAATTGAATTAATGAACAAAAATAATATAATATTCAAAAGATTTATATATATTTTAGGCGTCATAGCAATACTTATAGGCGCTATTTTATTTACAGAGGAGCCAATAAGTGCAGGCACAATAGAAGATGGAGATCTTATCAAGAGTGCAGTACATGAAAATGTATACATTGTAAAAATTGTAGGAAATAAGAAATTTAAGCGCCTCATATTAAATCCGGAAATCTTTAATCAATATGGCCATTTAAGCTGGAACAATATAAAAACAGTCAGTGAGAGCACCTTTCGCGAATATGAACTTTCTGCATTAGTTAGAATGGATGGTGGGAATAAGATATATAAATTAATAGGAAATGGAGATACCGGAGAAAAGCGCTGGATTAGCACAACAGCAGAAGAATTTGATGCAGTGGGATTAGATTGGGATTCCGTTTATACAATCAACCAAAACGAACGCGATTCATATGTTACAGCCTCCACACTTTATTACTCTGAATTATCATCGCGAAATTTCGACTATGGGATAATTCCAGGTATTAGCTCTACTGCAGATATAAACAAAGCTGAAGAGCTAGGGGTAACAATTGTGCGCTTATCTCCAAATGACCTTTCTTTCACAAAAAATGACTTAAAAAGCAGGGGAATAGATATAATGGTACAGAAGATAGATAATAAGCCATCTGGTATGGATGGCGTACCGCCTCCATCAGATTACAATCAATGGGCGCAGGAATTAAAGCAAGTTGTGCGCAATAATCCGGATGTAAAATATTGGCAAGTCTGGAATGAACCTAATGAGATCTTGTATTGGTATCCGAACCCAAATGCAGGAGAATATGTAAAATTACTTAAAGCATCATATTTAGCGATAAAAGATGCAAATCCAGATGCAGTTGTCATTAGTGCGGGACTAAGCGGGATAAACCCACCCAAGCAGTATTTACGGGATATGTATCAAGAGGGTGCTGAACCATATTTTGATGTTCTTGCCTTGCACCCATATGGGCAACCAAATAGCCCAGATACCTATCTTAAGGATTATATCTTGTATATGAAAAATATAATGGAAACTTATGGAGATATAAATAAACCTATCTGGATAACAGAAATAGGATGGCCAACAAAGGAAGATGAATTTGGTGCTGTAAGCGCAGCAGAGCAAGCTGAATACCTCAAGAGAACTTATGAGATATCACAGGGTATAGATCTTATTAAAAATGTTTTTTGGTACAGAATGCAGGATGCTGGAGAGGGCATGGGTATAATCGGAAAACCAGCTGAAGATGTTTATAAGAATCTAACCAATTAATTCTTAGAAGGTGTATAATAAAAAATATCTATGAAGATAAAAAACTATAATGAAATAGCTTCGAGCGCCTTACGCAAGGATGCCTTAAGTATTATGGAGGCAGGATTACAGGCCATAGACATGAAAGAAGCAATTCATCGAAAAGTTGATTTTTTAGATGGTAGCCTTGTTGTGGGTAAAAAATCATTTAAAATAGAAGATGCTAATAGAATATTCGTAGTTGGGATAGGTAAGGGTTCCCGTGGTGCAATAAGTGGTTTAGAAGATGTTTTAGATGGTTCTATATATGCAGGAATTGTTTTTGATATTCAAGTTGGGGATTTTAAGCATAGCGTTTCTTATGTTGGAGATCACCCCATTGCTAGTGAGAAGAATGTTAATATAACAAGAAAAATTATAGACTTATTAGAAGAAGCCAATGAGGACGATCTTGTAATAATGTGCATTGCTGGCGGTGGCTCAGCTTTACTATGTCAGCCTCATGAAATGACCTGTAGGCAGGAGGGGGATATAGTAGACTATTTATTTCAAAAAGGTGCAGATATCTATGAATTAAATACTGTGCGCAAGCATCTATCATTAGCTCGTGGTGGATATTTGGCAAAAAGTGCTTATCCTGCACGCGTAATCAGTTTGATATTTTCGGATGTTCCTGGAAATGACATTTCCTCTGTAGCTTCTGGGCCAACCGTACAGGATAAGACAACACTAAAGGATGTAGAAAAAGTTTTTCAGAAGTATAAAATAGAAGATGAACTCGGAATAGCTCCGGATAACTTGATAGAAACCCCGCAAGAAGAAAAATACTTTGAGCGTGTTGAAAATATTCTTTTTTTATCAAATAAAGATGCGTTAAATGCAATGCGTTTTAAAGCAGAAGAGCTTGGTTATACTGCGAAGATATGTAATTCATGTCTAGAGGGCGAAGCCCGTGATATGGGTTTGAGGATAGCAGAGCAGATTAATAGTGAAAAAGAAAAAACAGCCTTACTGTATGGTGGGGAAACTACTGTTACAAGAAAAGAAAAAGGAGGAAAAGGTGGCAGAAGTCTAGAGCTTGCTTTATCGGGAATAAGGAAAATAAAAGAAGGTAAATTGCTTTTACCGTTTGCTTCTGACGGCAGAGATAATACAGAATACGCAGGAGCTTTATGTGATACAATAACAAAAAAACATGCAGAAAATCTGGGGCTGGATCCAGATAAGCATATAAGAAAAAATTTATCCTTTGCTTTTTTTGAGCAGACAGGGGACAAGGTTTTAACTGGCCCACTAGATTCAAATGTATCAGATTTAATAATAGCTTTAAGTGAATAATCAAATATGAAAGTAGCATTTTTTAACCCAAAAGATTGGGAGCGCGAATATATAAAAAACAACACAACGAAGGATTTGGAGATTAGCTTTTTTGAACATGCATTAGATGCAAACCATATTCCAGATGAAACAGATTTTGAAGCAATAACAGTATTTGTTGATTCAACAGTAGATGAAGAAGTTTTAGATAAATTTTCTAATCTACGCTTTATAACTACACGCTCTACTGGTTATGACCACATTGATCTAGAAGCCTGTAAAAAGCGAGATATAGAGGTTTCTAATGTTCCTGATTATGGAGCAAATACAGTGGCAGAATTTACTTTTGGCCTTTTGCTTTCACTAGTTAGAAAAATACACATTGGCTATGATCAAGTTAGGGAAACAGGTAGTTTTTCTGTAGAGGGATTGCGAGGCATAGATCTTCAAGGCAAAAAACTTGGAGTTGTTGGAACAGGGCACATAGGAAGAAATGTTATTAGAATAGCGCGAGGGTTTGGCATGGATGTTATTGCTTATGATAAATTTCCAAATGAAGATCTTGCTAAAAAATATGAATTTGAATATAAGAACTTGAACGATGTTTTTCGAGAAAGCGACATAATAACTCTACATGTTCCATATAGCAAAGAAACACATCACATGATAGATCAAGAAGTTCTAAACGAGATAATTAGTGATAATGCGTATCTTGTAAATACAAGTCGTGGAGGAATAGTTGATACCGAAGCTTTAGTGCACGCCCTTAAAAATGGAAAATTAGCAGGAGCAGCCCTAGATGTGCTAGAGGAGGAGGGTGTAATTAAGGACGAACTCCAGTTTTTCGTTGAAGGACATCCTCATGAAGTAAACCTTAAAACTGTTCTTGCTAACCACATTCTTATAGACATGCCAAATGTAATTGTGACACCCCACAATGCCTTTAATACTAAAGAAGCGCTTTTGCGTATATTAGATACAACCTTGAGCAATCTACAAACGTTTGTAGATGGCGAAGTAGATAATAAAGTTTCTTAATATGGGAAAAATAAAAAATATAAAAGCTAGGAAAATATTAAACTCTAAAGGTAGGTGGACAGTAGAGACTAGAATTGAAACCGAAGAAGGTTTTGCGGGTGTTGCCTCAGTTCCGCAAGGTGAAAGCAGAGGAGGAACAGAAGCAGTTTATGTTACCGCTAATCAAGCAGTAAAGAATATTCACGAAATAATTCTCCCTACGCTTAAGGGCGATGATACTACTAACCAGGAATCTCTTGATAATAAGTTACTTAATCTCGATGGCACTACTAATAAAAGCAAGTTGGGAGCAAATGCTATATTGTCGGTATCTTTAGCCTCAGCAAAAGTAGCAGCGGTAGAAAACAATAAACAGCTTTGGCAATATCTTGGAGAACTATACGAGAAAAATTATCAACCATCCTTCCCACGCTTTTTTATGAATTTCATAGAAGGAGGAGCCCACGCTGGTAATGGTTTGTATTTTCAAGAATATCTAGTTATACCAAAAACTAATAACCCTGAGGAGTCTATAGATATCGGCATTAAGTTACGAGATACACTAAAGAATAGTCTTGAAAAAGAATATGGCAAGAATTCTCTTAATGTTGGCGATGAGGGAGGTTTTGCGCCCAATATGCATAAAAGTACAGAACCTTTTGAATTTATACTGAATACTGCAAGAGATTTATCAATCGATGATGCATTTGAGTTTGGAATTGATGCGGCTGCAAATAGCGTGGAAATTTCACCAGACAATCTTTTTGATGAATATGTTGAAATGACTAAAAAGTATCCTATGTTGTATATAGAAGATCCTTTTACTGAAAACGATTTTGAAAACTTTACAAAACTCAATCAAGCATTAGGATCAGACATTCTTGTTACAGGGGATGATTTAACTACGACAAATCTTAAGCGTATTAAGAAAAGCAAAGAAAGTAATAGTATAAACTCTATCATTATAAAACCAAACCAGATAGGATCTTTGTCTGAAACACTTGATGCTATCAGAGTAGCTAGAGAATATGGGTGGAAAGTGATTGTCTCGCATAGAGGAGGCGAGACTAATGATGACTTTATATCTGATCTTGCTTACGCTGTTGGTGCCTTTGGTATTAAGTTAGGTGGATTAGCACGAGGAGAGCGTATAGCAAAATACAACAGATTTCTTCAAATAGCCACCTCTGTTTAGTGATTTTCATATTTGTGTGCTAAATTGACAAAAACGCCGCTTTACGGTGTTTTTACTTGCCAAATAGCGTGTAATTAGTGCTATAATGGAGGTTACTATGAGAAAGAAAGATAAAAGAAAAATACCAAAAGAACCGAGAATTAAGGAATTTACCAAATCTCCTCTTGGTAGGAAAGAAAAGCGCTTAAAAAGGATAGAAAAAGAATTTCGTAAAGGATTTGATTTTTTGGAAAAATATGAAAAGGCCGCTACTATATTCGGCACCGCACGGTATGGTTTTGATGACGAGATATATCAAAAAGCAGAAAAACTATCAGCCATGCTCGCTGATCGAGGTTACGCTGTTATAACTGGGGGAGGGCCAGGAGTCATGGAAGCAGCCAATAAAGGTGCTCACAGCGTAAAAGGAACTTCTGTTGGTATTAATATTCAACTTAAAGCTATCAAAGAGGACAAAAATAAATATGTTCAAGAGTCAGAATCTTTTAAATACTTCTTTAGCAGAAAAATGATGCTTGCCTATGCTTCTCAGCTGTATTTCTTTTTTCCGGGTGGATTTGGCACATTAGACGAATTTTTCGAAATGGTTACTTTGATTCAAACAGAAAAAATAAAACCTATTCCAATCATCTTAGTACAAAAGAGTTATTGGGAGCCTTTGCTTGAATGGATATCTGACGAACTTGTAAAAAACAAGGCAATAAACCCAGATGACATGGATATTTATCGCTTAGTTGATACACCAGAGGAGGCCATCGAAGTTGCAGAAGAACTACTAGAGGGTAAAACAGCAACCACAGCTTCTTAATTATGCATTAATACTTTCACTTTACATTCATAATAATATGTGATATTATTTTAGACGGTTCATAAGCCGAAACAGAAAGGCAAACCGTGAAAAGAAAAATCACGACTATAATTGCAGTATGTGCTGCAATTTTGCTTTTTAATACGCATGCGTTTGCATCTACTCATAAGCAGGGAAATAACTCTGCTTCAGAGATCACTGTAGATTTCTCAGGCAACAATACTTCAGTAGATACATCTTCTCCTAAGGGTAAGCCTGTAGATAAGTCTCAGGAAAAGCCCAAGGATAAGTCTAAGGATAAGCCCAAGGATAAGTCTAAGGATAAGCCCGCAGATAAGTCAAAGGATAAGCCCGCAGATAAGTCAAAGGATAAGCCAAAGGACAAGCCCGCAGATAAGTTGGATCAGAAGTCCAAGGGTAAGCCTGTAGATAAGTCCAAGGATAAGTCTCAGGAAAAGCCCAAGGATAAGTCCAAGGACAAGCCCAAGGGTAAGTCTGTAGATAAGCAGGATCAGAAGTCCAAGGATAATTTGAACGATAAGTCTAAGGACAAGCCCAAGGATAATTCTGTAGATAAGTCCAAGGATAAGTCTAAGGATAAGCCCGCAGATAAGTCGGGTCAGAAGTCCAAGGATAAGTCTGTAGATAAGTCCAAGGATAAGACGAATCAGAAGTCTGAGAATAAGCCGAATGATAACTCTATTGCAGAAATCACCGTAGAGTTCTCAGATGACAACACTTCAGTGATTGTATCTTCGTCCAAGGGTCTTTCCAATGTTGTTCTCGAGTTTTGTGACGGCACTCGTTATAAGTTCGATGGCCTTAGTGGAACTGATGATTCCTTTTCATATAATGGTAAGTTGATTACCACTGTGTGGGTAAAATCTGGAAGCTTTAAGAGTGGAGATGGCCCAGGCTATGGCGAGAGATTTGATAATTCAGATCTAGAGTGTGAACCTACAGACGAACCAACAGATGAGCCTACTGATGAGCCCTCAGACGAGCCCTCGGATGAACCAACAGATGAACCTACAGACGAGCCCTCGGATGAACCTACAGACGAGCCCTCAGACGAGCCAACTGATGATTCAGAGGATAATACCAGTGATGATTCTTCAGATAAGCTCAAAAATGATCTAAACCACGACCCTTCTGATGATTCCAGCGACGAACTAAAAGATGACTCTTCGGACGACCCAGGGTATGGCATCGATGGCCCTCTTGCATTTACAGGATCAGCAATTGTCAAAATTCTGGGAATTATTATTGCTACCCTCCTCCTTGTTGGTAGTTTTATACTAAGTTGGTATAGATCCATCTAAAAACTAAGTTCTTTCTTTAAAGCACCAGATAGCTATCTGGTGCTTTTCTTATATAAAAGTTGTTAAATGTCTTATTTTTTAGGCATTAGACTTGCATATTTTAGTTTTTAGGATAGAATAGAATATGTTGTTGTAGGCCCTCTAACCAACAAATAAAATACAATTTGGAAGCTAAAAAATGATTCAGATTCACGAAGCGACGACGATGGAGTAGTGATAACTACTTCAAGGAGGAGCGACAAAGAAGATCAATTATTTATTAGCTTTCCGAGGGACGGGCGTATATTCTCCAGCTCCTGTGTTTTCGTCATTAATGCACAATTGTGCATTACATTCCTTAGGCCTTGGCTCTGAATAATATCCGCTCCGCCAAATGAATTTGTATTTGTTAGTTAGAGGGCTAATAATACAGCAATTTTTATTATAAATTAAATTTTTTTGTAAATAATATGTTAGAAACAACACTTTTAGTTTCTTTAAGTGCAGCATTTGCTTCTCTTGGATATGCTGCAATATTGGCTTCTAAGATACTATCCTCTTCAGCTGGAACAGAAAAAATGCAAGAGATTGCAAAAGCTATACAAGAGGGTTCTGCAGCTTTTTTATCTAGGCAATATCAGGCTGTATCAGTAGTAGCCCTTGTATTAGCAATCGGTATTGCGCTTGCTCCACCCCTTGGTTTTGAAGCTGCAATCGGATTTTTAGTTGGTGCCATTGCATCTGCTTTAGCTGGAGTTTTTGGTATGCTTATCGCGGTACGTGCAAACGTCAGAGTGGCTGATAAAGCATCAAAAGGGCTTGCGCCAGCATTCAACTTGGCCTTTCGCGGGGGAGCTGTTACAGGCTTTGCTGTGGTTGGGCTAGCTTTAATATCAATAGTTTCTATAATCAAACTTTATGGAGTCGAGGATCTAACGCCTCTTATTGCTCTTGGATTTGGCGGGTCTCTAATATCTGTATTTGCTCGTTTAGGAGGAGGAATTTATACAAAAGCAGCTGACGTTGGCGCTGATTTAGTTGGTAAAGTAGAAGCAGGAATTCCCGAGGATGATCCTCGTAACCCTGCTGTTATTGCAGATAACGTTGGAGATAACGTTGGAGACGATGCCGGAATGGCCGCAGACCTGTTTGAAACATATGTTGTAACAACAGTTGCAGCTATGCTTATTATTTCAATAACTGATGTAGGGTTAATTCATCTACCATTACTACTTGGCGCAATAGCTGCAGTTGCATCTATAATTGCATCTATAGGTGTTCGAATTACACCAGTATCAAAAGCTTTGTTTTCGTGGCTTAGTGGCAAAGACGAAGCCGGAGCCATAATGAGTGCATTATATACAGGACTCTTTCTTTCAGCAGGGCTTTCGGTAGTTGGTTTTTATTTTGTATTAGTAGGTGAATCCGGATTATTTAATGCAGCATTGATAGGCATTGGAGTTACTGTTGCAATGGTCCTTATAACTGAATATTACACATCTAAGCGTTTTAGAGCGGTTAAAGACATCGCTAAAGCATCAGAGTCGGGTCATGCTACAAATATAATTTCTGGTTTAGCATATGGTATGGAGGCAACAGCTATGCCAGTAGTTATTATAATAGCTGCCATACTTGGTTCGCATGCGGCAGCAGGATTAGTGGGTGTTGCTATAGCAGCAGTTGCTATGCTTTCTCTTGCGGGAATAATAATTGCCGTGGATGCATTTGGTCCAATAACAGATAATGCCGGAGGAATAGCTGAGATGTCCGAATTGCCATCATCTGTAAGAGATATCACAGACGCACTTGATGCAGTTGGGAACACAACAAAAGCTGTTACGAAAGGATATGCTATTGCTTCAGCTGGCCTCGCAGCATTGATATTATTTGTTTCTTATCTTGAAGAATTTAAATCAGGAGTTCACTTAGACTTTGTGCTTGATAATCCTTCGGTTCTTGCGGGTATTCTTGCTGGTGCCGCTGTACCTTATCTATTTGCATCTTTTGCGATGCGTTCTGTGGGTAAGGCTGCAGGTTCTGTTGTAGAAGAAGTACGCAGACAGTTTAGAGAGATACCTGGCATCATGGAGGGAACAGCAAAACCTGATTATGCTAAAGCTGTTACCCTTGTAACAAAAGCTGCAATTAGAGAGATGATTATACCCGCTTTACTTCCAGTAGTTATACCAGCTTTAGTCTGGTTTATACTAGGCCCAGAAGCTTTGGGTGGTGCATTAATCGGAGTTATCATCACAGGATTGTTCGTAGCCATTTCTATGACATCTGGTGGAGCAGCTTGGGATAATGCTAAAAAATACATAGAAGAAGGTAATCTTGGCGGCAAGGGTTCTTTAGCTCACAAGGCTGCCGTTACAGGAGATACAGTAGGAGATCCATACAAAGATACAGCTGGACCCGCTATTAACCCTGTTATCAAGGTTATGAACGTAGTAGCATTACTTCTAGTTAGGTTCTTCTAAAAAGATAACAAAACTAGTTATAAAACAAAGAATCGGCCGAGTGGCCGATTCTTTGTTTTATACGGAATATGATAAAATATATAATAGAATACAAAAATAAAAGATTTAAGTTATTGAATGGAATTTTTAGTAGATGGAATAATAGTTGTAATAGGTATATTTGTCCTATTAAAGGCTGGTAAATATGTTGTGAGGTCTCTTGCCGCAATGGCAAGATTTTTGCATGTATCAGAATTTATTCTGTCTTTTCTTCTGATAGCTTTTGCGACATCACTTCCAGAGCTTTCAGTAGGATTGAATTCAGCATTTTCAGGAATACCAGCTTTGTCACTTGGGGATATAGTTGGCACCAATATAGTAAACTTCACTCTTATATTAGGTATAGTCTCTGTGCTTGCAGGGAAAATGGAGTTAAAAGACTATAAACACTTCAAAGAAAATAGGGCATTTCATTTTATGCTTGTTATGGCTCCTCTTATTCTTTTAATGGATGGAGTATTATCTAGATTAGATGGATTTTTTCTTTTAGTTTTGTTTATAAGCAATATATTAAAGCTGTTGGATGTTGATGATGTGATTTTAGGTAGAAAAGTTTTACGTCCACACTTAGCTTTACATGCTCATCATACAGTTGACTCCAAGCATCGTTTTGTAGGTAATGTATTTGTTTTTGTTATTGCGGTTTCTGTATTATTAGCATCATCGTCGCTAATAGTATTATCAATAGAAGATATATCTGCCCATTTTGGAATACCTGAGATTTTGATAGGTTTATTTATTATCGGGATAGGCACAAGCCTACCTGAACTATCAATAGGTATTAAAAGTGTTAAATCTGAGCGTGACGGTATTTCTCTTGGAGATCTTTTTGGTTCAGCCGTTATAAACTCTACCCTTATATTAGGAACAGTATCTATGATTACCCCAATTACAATAACAGAGCCGGCAACCTTCTGGGTAACTGTGGTGTTTGTGGCACTCACTCTTCTTTTAGCAAATTATTTTTTACGCAAAAAAAGCTTTGTGACAAGAAAGGAGGGAATAATACTAATAATGGTTTACGTATTGTTCTTATCCATACAACTTATAGTTTATAGTTTGTACCGATAGCAATATGGAGCAAATTATTTTTAATACAATTTTCCTTATATTTAGCATATATTTGCTAATAAGATCGGGCGTACATGTTGTACGCTCTCTTAGTGTTATAGCTCGTTTTTTTAATGCATCAGAGTTTACAATTTCCTTTATATTAATGGCATTTGCAACATCTCTCCCAGAGCTTGCTGTCGGGGTGAATTCAGCTTTAACAGATAGCCCAAATATATCTTTAGGCAATATACTTGGAACTAATATAGTAAATATAACCTTAATATTGGGTTTGATAGGGATAATAGCAGGAAAGATATCAGTTGAAGATGAGAGTAAATTTGACTCAACTCGTATATTTAGTTTTTTACTCGTTATGTCCCCAGTGTTATTGATGTTCGATGGGGTTCTTAGCAGAATAGATGGCGTAATATTGTTAGCTTTGTTTGCCTGGAATATGGAGAGATTGTTTGAAATTAGAGAAAGACTCAAAGAAGCTAAAATAGTTCAAAAGATACTTTCTAGAAACAAAGAGATAGATCCCAAACACTCATTAGAAGAAGAGGTAGAAGATGTAGAAGAAGCTGTTGTATCTGTGCGAGAATTTTTTCGAGCTTCGAGCATATTTATTCTTAGTACATCTCTTTTGGTTGCGGCATCCTATGCAGTTGTTTACAGCGCAAAGAACTTATCCTTTATCTTTGGAGTGCCCGAAATCTTAATAGGATTACTAGTTGTTGGCATAGGAACAAGCTTACCAGAGCTTGTCTTTGGTTTGCAGAGTGCAAACAATGGTAATGGGGGAATGTCTCTAGGTAATATATTTGGCTCTTCTGTTGTAAATTCCACGCTAATACTTGGCGTAACATCTATTATAAGACCAATAGTTATGCAAGACAGCGCAATTTTCTGGATTAGTGCTATTTTCATGGGGGGAACATTGATACTTGCTCATTATATGTTCAGGACTAAGAATTTTTTGGTTAGAAAAGAAGCTGTGGTTCTTGTTTTCGCCTATGTTGTCTTTTTGATAACTCAAATAATAATAGGAATAATTCAATAGAATTTTTATGAAAATAAATGTTCACGTTAATGCAGGAGCAAAAAGCCCTAGTGTGCAAAAAATAGATGATATAACTTATAGGGTTAGAGTGAATGCACCAGCACAGAAAGGAGCTGCAAATAGACGCTTAATAGATATTCTTTCAGAATACTTTAAAGTGCCAAAAACTCATGTTACAATAGTAGCTGGAGATAGAAGCAAGGTTAAAATAATCAAAATAATAGACAACTAGCATGAAGTCATTGATTTCAAAAACAACAAAGATTTTGAAAGAGATAGTCAAAACAATTACTCCACTCTTAGATAAAATGGTTAGCAAATTGATTGCTTTTTCTAAGCGTAGCAAAGACTGGTTCTTAAATCTTGAAATTCAGCATCAAGCTCTTGTTTCGTTAGCACTTCTTTTTGCTATTGGCTTAATCGGACTCTTGGTAACCTTATCTGGTCCATCAAATACATCAAGCAATAGTGCAGATCCTGCTGAAGTTGCAAAAGAACCTGAAAGAGAAATATTTTTTACATGTACCGAAACAGAAATAACTCCAGCAGAAATAACTATTTCTGCCAAAGAGTTTATAAGGTTTCGCTTTAAGAATGAAGCCTCTAACCCAACAAGTTTTGGTCTACGTGCAAGAGAGGATACATTCTTAGGATTTGGTGGAGGCGAAACTAGCCAAATAAATTCTACAATTGCTATAGCTCCCCAAACCATAGCTAGTTTTTCTTGGCGTATACCAGCAGAAATAAAAGGTAGAACTATCGAATCTTATTGCTCGCGACAGGATTCTGAAGTAACAGGAATTGTTAAATTTAATAAATAAAACACCATGGATGTTGTAAGCAAGAACAAAAACAGATATCTTTTACGATTAGATCCTGGAGAAGAATTGCTATCTACAATTCAGGATTTTTGTAAAGATAAAAACATAAAAAATGCTTGGTTAGAGGGAATAGGCTCCTCAGATCTTGTAGTTCTTGCATATTACAATTTAAACAAACAGGAATACTTAAAAAATGAATACAAAGAAAGAATGGAGATAATGAGCATACTTGGCAACATAGCTATAAAAGAAGGAGAACTATTTTGCCATGCGCATGGGGTTTTTGGGCGTCCTGATATGTCAACACTAGGAGGACACATTGTGAAGTGTGTGGTTTCTGCAACAGCAGAAATAAATCTAACAACTTATTCGGGACCTGTTGAGAGATTAAAGGATGAAGACACGGGGTTGCACTTAATATGCTCATGATCCCGTTAGAGTTAGCCCTAACGGGTCCTAAGAACAAGGTATAGAAAAATAACTATGCTCATTTATTTAAATGAGATTTCATCATTAACACTGCACGGCAGCAACCTCTAACGGGATGAAGTTTTTAAATAAAAATAAAAAAGAAAATATATATCTTGATTATGCCGCGACGACACCTGTGTCATCGCGTGTTTTAGATGCAATGCAGCCATATTTCTCTGAGTACTTTGCAAATCCCTCATCATTACATTTAGCAGGACAAAAGGTTCGTTCTGATATAGATATTGCTCGTGAAGATGTTGGTAATCTAATAGGAGCAACCTGGAAGGAGGTTTATTTTGCTCCGTCGGCAACTTATTCTATAAACCTTGCCTTACGAGGTATTGTAAAAAAGAATAAAGACCCTCATATAATAACAACAAGTATAGAGCATAGCGCAGTTTTAAACACATGCAAAGAGC
>JAWWAH010000002.1:0-38123 GCA_033721415.1 Candidatus Spechtbacterales bacterium
AGATAGAATCTCTGATGAAACATATGATGATGCACGTTCTTTCCAAGAAGGCCTTGCTCGTGTAAAAAAAGATGACGAATGGTTCTTCATAGACAAAAATGGAGATAGAATCTCTGATGAAACATATGATTGGGCAGACTCTTTCCAAGAAGGCCTTGCTGTTGTCGAGAAAGATGGCCGATATTTCTTCATAGATAAAAAAGGAGAGCCAATATCTGATGAAACATATGATGGAGCAGGCTCTTTCCACGAAGGACTTGCTCGTGTAAATAAAGATGGCGAATGGTTTTACATAGACCACAAAGGCGAGAGAGTATTCTAAATAATAAAATTACAAATATAAAATGAAAAAACTTAAAATAAAAACAAACAAAAAGAAAGAGGTAATAGACATAACAAATAAGGTACAGAAGGTTTTAGTGGAAGAGAGTAGTACTTGCAATCTTCTTTTAACCCATACAACAGCCGCTTTAACTACTGCAGACTTAGACCCGGGAACAGATTTAGATATGCTGGATGCATTTGAAGAAATAATGCCAAATCTTGACTATCGTCACCCACATAACCCTGAACATGCTCCCGACCACATATTGTCTTCTATTATAGGAACATCGCTTAGTTTGCCGGTTGAGAATGGTGAACTTTTACTTGGAGCATGGCAAAGAATTGTTCTTATAGAGCTGGATGGCCCAAGAGAAAGAACAGTAATAGTATTTTGAATTTTGTGTTAATATAAAACTATAGGAGAACCTTATAGTTTTCTAAAGAATTAAATTTAGGGCTTAAACCCTGTTTTTAGATGAAAAAACTTTCACTTTTATTATTTTTACTGATTGTTGCAGCATCATCGCTTTTAATATACGAATTAACAGACGATCTGTCACTTACTTTAATGGTTGGCGTGGATCTTTTTGTAGCTGTCTCTGTTTTATCTTTCGCCTTTGTGCAGATTAGTTTAAACCGACACCTTATAGAGCTTCAGGATTATGTAGCTCTTTCTCTTGTTACACGAGAGGGGGGATTAAGCTTTTTTAACACCGGGAAACTTAATGTCTATATTCATAAAATAGAAATTAAAGATAAAGAATCAGAGGAAATCATAAGCTCAACTGCTGTTTTTGAAAAAGCTCGTTTAATACCCTCCGGAACCCTTGAAGAAAGTTATTATTGGTATCCGCTAACAGAGGAAATATTTAAACACGATGCCTTTACTGTATCTATATATCTTAACGATGAATTAGATAGAAAGTGGCTTTCTGAGCATGGGGGAGATGTGTTGGATAATAAAGAGCTTAGGGTTTGGTCTCATAAGACTTCTCAAAAGAATTGGAGTCTATAATATATATTTTCATTTAAACTTAATGTGCATTTGTAACTATATTATATTAAATAAAATAAGCTAAGCTAACACAGTATTTATGGATTTAAATAGAAAAAAAAAGATTATATTCTCTATAACTCTTCTTCTTATAGGAGCTCTTTTGGTTTGGGCCGGGGTTTTCTGGTGGAATAATTTACGCGGTGCAGGACCTGCTTTCCGCTCTCCTCAAGATGATATAGCAGATATTATAGAGGATAAGGATAAAGATTTACCTGATGGAGAAAATAACACAGAATTTCCTTTATCTTTGCCGGAAGGTTTTGAAATATCAATTTTTACTGATAATGTTCCCGATGCCAGAGTTTTAGTACAAGATAGCCTCGGTAATTTCTGGTTAAGTCAGCCCGATGAGGGCACAGTTTCCCTTTTAACCATTGAAGATAATGAAGTTACAAGAGTAGACCCCATACTTCAAAATCTTGATAGACCCCACGGACTTGCTTTGGATCCAGAAAATGGAACTGTTTTATATGTAGCTGAAACTGACAAAATATCACGAGTGCAACTTTATTCAGATGGTAGCTTTGAGAAGATAGCTGATTTGCCAGGAGGTGGGCGCCATTATTCGCGTACTATTGAATTTGGTCCCGACGGAAAACTATATGTTTCAATAGGGTCTTCATGCGATGTTTGCTACGAGGAAGATCCACGCAGAGCAGCTATTTATAGAATGGATAAAGACGGTTCAAATTTTGAAGAATTTGCTACAGGCTTAAGAAACGCCGTATTTTTTGATTGGTCTTTCGTAGATGGAAGAATGTGGGCCACAGAAATGGGCCGAGATAGGCTTGGTGATAATTTACCTCCTGACGAGATAAACATTGTAGAAAAGGGAAATGATTATGGGTGGCCAACATGTTACGGAAAAAATATGCATGATACAAACTTTGACAAAAACCAGTATATACAGAACCCCTGCAATGAAAAAACCCCCTCATATATAGATTTACAGGCCCATTCTGCTCCTCTTGGCTTGGTATTTATTCCTGAGGAGGGATGGCCCGAAGAATATTGGTATGACCTTCTAGTTGCATATCACGGTTCTTGGAATAGAACGATCCCTACGGGATATAAAATAATGCGCTTCAAGCTAGATGATTCTGGGAATGTTCTAGGTAGAGAGGACTTCATTTCAGGCTGGTTGCAAGATGGAACAGCTTTAGGTCGCCCTGTTGATATATTGATACAGCCTGGGGGCATCATGTACATAACAGATGATCATGCAGGAGTAGTTTATAAAGTTTCTTATAAAGGTAATTAAAATAAAACTATGAAAAAAAATACATTGATTACAATTGTGATTTTATTTATGGTGTTCGCTGTTGCTTCACTTATTCTTATTCAAAAATCGGATACCCCAGATACCAATAATATAAACAAATCTTCCATAAATAATTTTCAAGAGTGTGCTGATGCTGGATATCCTATAATGGAGTCTTATCCAAGGCAGTGCCGTACTTCTGATGGCGATCTCTTTGTTGAGGACATCGGAAATGTAATAGAAAAACAAGATGATATTCGCATAAATAACCCAATGCCTGGCGATACTGTATCCAGTCCTCTTTTGGTGCGTGGGGAAGCACGAGGTTATTGGTTCTTCGAAGCAGATTTTCCTATCAAGGTATTGGATTCTAGTGGGAATGAGCTTGGTGCTGGTATTGCGAAGGCCCAAGGTGATTGGATGACTGAAGACTTTGTTGTATTTGAAGCTAGTGTAGAATTTTCTAATTCGGAAACAAAAGAAGGTACTCTGGTTCTTCAAAAAGACAATCCATCTGGCCTTCCTGAAAATGAAGATGAGCTTATCATTCCTATTGAGTTTTCTAAATCAGAAACAACCTCTAGAGCCCTTGATGGTTGTGTTATAGGAGGGTGTTCGGGGGAAATATGTTCGGATAAGGAGATGAGCTCAGCTTGTGTTTATAAAGAAGAGTACGCTTGTTATAAAACTGCCACCTGCGAGAAACAAGAAAATGGTGAATGTGGGTGGACTAAAACAAAGGAATTGAACCAGTGCTTGCAGAGTTCTTAGAAATATAATAAGCTCACTAAGTTATATATTTTAAAAAAGTAAAGAATGTCTTTTAACGACAGAAAAAATAAAAAAATAAGATATATAATATACTACCTTGCTTGGGGAGTTATACTTGTGTTTGTTGTATCTCAGGCTTATGGAGCATTGTTTTCAAATGATGAATCCGTAGAATTGAATGATACTCAGAATTACAAAAAATATACACCACAAGAAGAGAATGATATTCCCAGTACAGATACAGGCACAGAAGACAGAATAGAAGAAGATGATGATTATTTCAGAGATCACACAAAACAAGTTGTGTATAATGTTCCTTTTACAGCACAAGCGCCGCTGGGTGATTGGAGCGATCCGCGCCAACAGGATGGTTGTGAAGAGGCAGCAGCTTTAATGGCTGTATCTTGGGCAAGGGGAGAAGATTTTACACTTGCAGAGGCACGAGATGAAATAATAAAAATTGCTGAATATACAAAAAATAAATATGGTGCATATCGAGATACATCAGCTCGCGATGCTTTCAATTGGATATACAAGGACTATTTTGGGTATACAAATGTTCGGCTTAATTATAATATTACAACCGAAGACATAAAGCGTGAACTTTATGCCGGTAATCTTGTTGTTGTTCCTGCAAATGGACGAATTTTAGACAACCCACATTTTACTCCTCCGGGCCCAGAACGCCATATGTTTGTGATTACAGGATTTGATCCCAAAACAGGAGAATTTATAACAAATGATAATGGTACTAGATACGGGGAAGATTTTAGATATACTGAAGCTAATATTTCAGCCGCATTGCAGGATTATCCTACCGGATATCATGAACCTATATTGAATAAAATTACATCAATGATAGTGATAAGTAAGTAATTTCAAGTTGAAAAAGAGTTTCTAGTATGCTTTAATGGAGGCATAGTTCCTTGGAAGGAGGTTAGTGTGTCAGATAACGAGCCCACCGAGATACAGGATGACGATAGCCAAGACCCAGATTACGAGTTAGTTCCTGTATCAGTTTACTTATGTAGTAATTGTCAGGATGGAAGTGTCATCTTTTTTGATGGCAATTTAAAATTTGATCCCGCGGGTTTTATTTATCTCGGAGGTATATGTGGAGGTTGTGGTGAAAGATCAGAAGATATTGCAATTACATTTCCGCAGTTAAGTGGTATTTATACTTCTGTTGTTCAGCGCATACAAATCAAGCAAGCTCTTCTTCGAGAGATGGAAGATGATGATTCAGGAGATGATTCTGATGAAGACCCAAGCACAGGCCAATATCTGTAATTTATATTATAAAAACCCCATAATTATGGGGTTTTAGTAAGGCTGTTTTAATTTACACTTCATTAATTGTAGGTAGAATAGGGTGCACTATATAGTAACTAAGAAATATTAAAATTAATTATAAAAATATGAACGAATTTATAGCTAAAAAATTAGGAGAGGTCCTTGCTTTTGAAAGAATGCAAGAAGATACTTTAACCAAAGGGAAGGCAGCAGTAGATAGAGCATATGGCCCCAAAGAGGTAAAGGCTATGTTAATAGATGCTAAATCTCTTAAGGAGGGCATAGAATCTATTGCAGAAGAGAGTGAGGAATGGGGAGATACTGTATTAAAAAAAGCAGAAAAAACAGGCAAAAAGATTGCAGATATGCGTAATGTGTATCTTTCTGAAGATGATTGGGATGATCCAGTAGAAATACTTGAGTGGTCTGGAGCCTTTGAGGGTGGAGCATTAGTGCATTGGAGCTTAGTGGCTGGAGGTGCAGAAGCAGTTGGCCTTAAAGAGGCGAGCACCCTTGCTGAGAAAGGACTAGAGGCACATAGCAGTATATTAAATAGGATAAAAGAAATTATTAGAAAAGCAGAAACCCTCTAGCAGTAAGGAAATATTTGAAAAAAAATGCTATGTGGTTTAATGTGACTACATAGCATTTAATTTTGATTATCCATTAACAATGAAGGTAAATATTTTTGGCAGAAACAAAGAAGAATTAACCCCCGTTTTAAAAGAAATGGGTTTTCGGGTTGGCGAAGAATCTCCTGAATTTATAATTAGTTATGGGGGAGACGGTACCATTATGCAAGCGGAACACAAGTATCCGGAAATACCTAAAATAGCTTTGCGCAATAGCGCTATATGCAAGAAGTGTCCGCCGCTTGATAATGAAGAAATTCTAAGCCGTGTAATCAATGGAAAATATTCAGTTGAAGAGCTTTATAAATTGCAGGTTTCGTGCAAGAGAGATGATACACTTATAAAACATGGAATGGATAGTATTATTGTACATAATGCCGACCCTAGACGCGCTATGAGGTATAAGCTGAATATAAATGGTGAAAAAATTAATGTAGAAGATATTATAGGTGATGGAATAGTTGTAGCAACACCCTTTGGATCTACTGGTTATTATAGAAGTATAACAGATAGCTTTTTCGAAGTAGGTATAGGAGTTGCTTTTAACAATAGTACAGAGCAATCAGATCATATGGTCGTTAGCGAAGATAGCATTATAGAGCTTGAAGTTACACGTGGTCCAGCTGTTGTTTATGCTGATAATCAAGATGGAGCAATAAATCTCGATAAGGGAGATAAGATAAGAATAAAAAAATCTCCACAAGTAGTTAGGTTATTACAATTTAAATAACCTCCCAAAACAAAAAACAACCCGATATCGGGTTGTTTTTTGTTTTAGCCTGTCGGGCTGCCGAGAATCGAACTCGGGTCGCACGACCCCCAGCCGCGCATAATAACCATTATACTACAGCCCGAGATTAAATTTTCCGCAGAACCAGAAGGAAGACACCACTGTCCAAATTGTCCGAATTTATTCGGACAATTTAAGTATATAACTACTGCTATTTAGTCTTTGCTGCAGTTTTCATGCATCGAGTGCAAACCTTAACGCGTGTTCCATCAGGTTTACGCATCCATTGCAAGTTGGGGTATTTTCTTTTTTTATGTGTAGGGTTATAATGTCCACGGAGCAATTTTCTTTTCCACTCCATCTTGGAACCTTTTCCACACATTTCACATACTTTAGCCATAAATAATATATAATTTTATTAACTTAACTTTACAATTAATAATAGTATACTAATTTTTCACATATTTCAACCCTGTTCGTATAAGTTAGGATATGGGGTTAAATCTTAAAAACTATGTTTATAGAATTCGCTATTTCAATAACAATTTTATTATTCTCCGTGGTAATACATGAGGTTTCTCATGGCGCCGTTGCTAATATGCTTGGTGACCCTACCGCAAGACTGCAGGGTCGCTTAACTCTTAATCCACTAAAACACCTAGATCCAATAGGCTCAGTTCTTGTTCCTGTTGTCACATCTCTTATAGGTGTTCCTTTTGGGTGGGCTAAACCGGTTCCGTATAATCCTCATAATCTAAGCAACAAAAGGTGGGGTTCAGCACTTGTTGGTGGAGCAGGCCCTCTATCCAATATTGTTTTAGCAGTTACGTTTGGGCTTGCTGCAAGATTTGGAGAGAGCTTATTTATGTTTAGCGAAGGAGTATTTTTTGTCTTTGTGTTTATAACTTATATTAATCTTTTACTTGCTGTATTTAACTTAGTGCCGATACCTCCACTCGATGGGTCAAAGCTTTTGTTTTCTTTTTTCCCGGATATTTCTCATAGAGCGAGGATATTTCTAGAGCGCAATGGGTTTATTTTTCTATTAATGTTTATATTTTTTGGGTTTCAGTTGATAGTGCCCATCATAGACTTCCTATTCTACTTAATTACGGGAATTAATTTTGGTCCTACTCTGTAAAGTAGTTGACAGTATGAGCTATTTCATATAAAGTATATTACTGTGTAAAAGAAAACATTATCCTGAACATAATTCAGGTTGTTAAATCAAATATGCCAACAATAAATCAATTAGTAAAAAAGGGCAGAAAGAAGCCCGTAAAGAAGACAAAGTCACCCGCGCTAGCGAAGGGTTTTAATGCACTTGAAAATAGACCAACCTATTACTCAAGCCCCTTTAAAAGAGGTGTGTGTACTCGTGTTACGACTGTTACACCTAAGAAGCCTAATTCTGCTTTAAGAAAAGTTGCAAGGGTAAGATTAAGTAATGGTATGGAGGTCACAGCTTATATTCCAGGAGAAGGACACAATCTACAAGAGCACTCCGTTGTATTAATAAGAGGCGGAAGAGTAAAAGACCTTCCAGGTGTTAGATACCACATAGTTAGAGGTGTTCTTGATACAGCAGGAGTTGAGGGCAGAAAAACTCAACGCTCTAAGTATGGAACTAAGAAGCCGAGAGAATAATAATCTTTATCTTTTTAACCTTGATACGAAAAAAATATGTCACGAAAACAAGCAAAAAAAAGAACATTACAACCAGATTATAAATACAATAATCCTACGGTTACAAAATTTATTAATTACTTAATGCTAGATGGAAAGAAATCCGTTGCACGTACTGTTGTGTACGATGCTTTAGAAATAGCAGAGAAAAAGACCAAGAAAGAAGCCATGGAAATATTTGATCTTGCGTTAAAAAATGTAGCTCCTTCTCTTGAGGTAAAATCTAAGCGTGTGGGTGGAGCCAATTATCAGGTTCCCCAGCAGGTCAAGGGAGATAGAAGAACAATACTTGCAATGCGTTGGATTATACAAGCTTCACGTGCAAAGAGCGGAAGGCCAATGGCAGAAAGACTTGCTCAAGAGTTGGTTGAGGCATCCAATAATGAAGGAGAAGCAATTAAAAAGAAAGAAGCAACAGAAAGAATGGCACGAGCTAACCGTGCATTCGCACACTTTGCTTAATTATCAATAAATAACTGACATAATATAAAATTTATGCCAAGAGAATATCCACTAGAAAGGGTAAGAAACATAGGTATTATTGCCCATATAGACGCTGGTAAAACAACTGTTACCGAGCGTATTTTATTTTATACAGGAATTTCACACAAAATAGGTGAAGTTCATGAGGGAGAAGCAGTGATGGACTGGATGGAACAAGAGCGTGAGCGAGGTATTACTATTACCTCTGCTGCAACCACGGCTTTCTGGATTCCTTCGCATCTATCTTCGGAAGAAAAAGAAGATAAAGAAAATAAATACCGAATAAATATTATTGATACTCCTGGTCACGTTGATTTTACCGTAGAAGTAGAACGCTCCCTTAGAGTTTTGGATGGAGGCGTTGTTGTTTTTGACGGTGTTGCAGGAGTTGAACCTCAATCTGAAACTGTTTGGCATCAAGCAGATAAGTATAGTGTTCCTAGGATATGCTTTATAAATAAATTAGACAGAATGGGTGCAAGTTTTGATAAAAGCTTCCAATCTATTAAGGATCGTCTTACTCCTAATGCTGTTCCTATTCAACTTCCAGTTGGCGCCGAAAGTGATTTCAATGGAGTTATAGATCTTGTTGAAATGAATTGGGTTCACACTGAAGGCGAACATGGAGAAAGAATCACTCGCGAAGATATACCTGAAAACATGAAAGAAAAGGCTGAAAAAATGCGAGGAGAGCTATTAGAAAAGGTGGCAGAAGTTGACGATGCACTATTAGAGAAATACTTAGGAGGAGAAGATATTGCAACAGATGAATTAAAAGCTGCTATAAGAAAAGCAACTATAGCTAATGAATTGGTGCCTGTGCTTACGGGTTCTGCTTTAAAGAATAAAGCAGTACAACCTTTATTGGATGCCATCGTTGCTTACTTGCCTAACCCTCTTGATGTTCCTCCTCCAGAAGGAGAAAATCCTGACACAGAAGAAAAGGTTAAGCTTAAGGTTGCAGATGACGAACCATTTGCTGCACTTGCATTTAAGGTTGCGACTGACCCATATGTTGGTCAGCTTGTATATTTTAGAGTTTATTCAGGTAGTGTTGAGGCTGGTTCCTATGTAATGAACACTTCAACAGGTGACAAAGAGAGGCTTGGTCGTATTGTTAGAATGCACTCAAACGATAGAGAGGAAGTTGACGAGCTGTTTTCAGGAGACATTGCTGCAGCGGTTGGCTTAAAAGGTACAACAACAGGAGACACCTTAACTGACGAAGATCTAAATGTAATTCTAGAAAAAATAACATTCCCTGAACCCGTTATCTCTGTTCGTATCGAGCCTAAGACTCGAGCCGATCAGGATAAGATGGGTATAGCTCTACATAGATTATCGGAAGAAGATCCAACATTTCAGATTAAAAGCGATGACGAAACTGGAGAAACTATAATATCTGGTATGGGTGAGCTTCACTTGGAAGTTTTAGTGGATAGAATGAAGCGAGAATTTAAAGTTGAGGCTAATGTTGGTAAACCACAAGTAGCATACCGTGAAACCATTAAGTCAGAAGCTGAAGGAGAAGGAAAATACATCAGGCAAACAGGTGGACGTGGTCAATATGGACATTGTTTGGTTCGTATTGAACCGCAAGAACCAGGTGAAGGATTTGAATTTGTTAACGAGATAAAAGGAGGGGATATTCCACAAGAATACATTCCCTCAGTAGAAAAAGGTGTGCAAGAAGCTATGCAAAGGGGTATTGTTGCTGGATACCCAATGGTAGACGTTAAGACAACTCTATACGACGGCTCATATCACGATGTTGACTCTTCAGAATCTGCATTTAAAATAGCTGGATCTATGGCATTCCAAGATGCTGCTAAGAAAGCAAAACCTATTCTATTGGAACCAATAATGAAAATAGAAGTATCAGCCCCAGAAGATTATCTAGGAGATGTAACAGGAGATCTAAATTCTCGTAGAGCGCAAATACAAGAGATGGGAGAAAGAGGAAACCTTAAGACAGTTAGAGCAACAGTTCCGCTTTCAGAGATGTTTGGATATACAACCCAGCTTCGTTCTATGACGCAAGGTCGTGGATCATCAACACTTGAATTTAGTCATTACCAAGAAGTTCCGCAAAACGTCGCTAAGGAAATAATTGAATCTCGTTAAATAAATATATGTGGGATAAACTAAAAAAAATATTAGAATACTCTAACGGAAGAGGAATTATAATAGAAGATGGAGAGCCCAGATATGTTATTCTTTCTATCGATGAGTATATAAGCCTGAAAGAAGGTTCTGGAAGCGAGAAAAAAAGAACACAACCTCTTGTTAGCAATGCAGATAATCAGGGAGGTGGTACGCAGAATAATGCTGATGGGTATAACTATGCTAATCCCAGCCAAAACCCAAGCCAAGCCGGATTTTCTGACCAAGATAAAAGAAATTCCAATATGCAGGATACATCATCAAGAAATATAGGATTGGACGATTTACCGCTCGCATAATTTCAAGGGGGGGTTGACTCAGAGTATATTTTCATCTAAAATATTATTTGTATGTCTGTCCACTAAATAATTGAGGGTTGACTACAAAAATATATTGTGTAAAATATACTTTGTGTATTTTATACAAAAAGTATTTCAAAAAAATAATAAAATTAAAAAAATTAAAGGGCTTGCTTATAAAAATCTTTACGTAAATAAGTCAAGCTAAAATAAAAATATTATGGCAGCAGAAAAGTTCGAAAGAACAAAACCTCACGTTAATGTTGGAACTATCGGTCACGTAGACCATGGAAAAACAACATTAACCGCAGCAATGTTGAAGTATGCACATCTAAAAGGATGGGTTGCTTCAGAGAAAGCAGTTGAGCAAATTGATGCAGCTCCTGAAGAAAGAGAAAGGGGTATTACTATATCTTTAGCTCACGTTGAATACGAAACAGAAAAGCGTCACTACGCGCACATCGATGCTCCTGGTCACGCTGACTACATTAAAAACATGATTACCGGTGCAGCACAAATGGACGGATCTATCTTGGTTGTATCAGCAGCTGATGGTCCTATGCCTCAGACAAGAGAGCATATTCTTTTGGCTCGTCAGGTTGGTGTGCCCAAAATTATTGTTTTCTTGAACAAGGTTGACCAAGTTGATGATCCTGAATTAGTGGATCTAGTTGAAGAAGAAGTTAGAGAACTTCTTTCTAAGTACGAATACGATGGTGAGAACGCTCCAGTTGTTAGAGGTTCAGCACTTCAAGCAGTAAATGCATCAAGCGCTGACGATGACGCAGCAAAGCCAATCGGTGAATTAATGGGTAATCTTGATGAATACATTCCTGTTCCTGAGCGAGAGGTTGATAAGCCTTTCTTGATGCCAGTAGAAGATGTATTCTCTATTGAAGGTAGAGGAACAGTTGTAACAGGACGTGTTGAAAGAGGAAAAGTTACAGTTGGAGAAGATGTTGAAATTGTTGGAATGAAAGATACTCAAAAAACAGCTGTTACAGGAGTAGAAATGTTCAACAAGCAGTTAGATGAAGGTCTTGCTGGAGATAACGTAGGAGTTCTACTAAGAGGATTAAAGAAAGAAGATGTAATGAGGGGACAAGTATTAGCTAAGCCAGGTTCTGTAAACCCACACACTGAGTTTGAAGCAGAGGTATACGTTCTAAAGAAAGAAGAAGGAGGACGACACACACCATTCTTTACAGGATATAAGCCACAGTTTTACTTCAGGACAACAGACGTAACAGGAGATGTTACTCTTCCAGAAGGAACAGAGATGGTTATGCCAGGTGACACAGTTTCATTTAAAGCAAAACTTGTAGTACCTGTAGCGATGGAAGAAAAGCAACGCTTTGCTATCCGTGAAGGAGGAAAAACTGTTGGGGCAGGAGTTATTACAAAAGTTGTTAACTAATTAAACCTGCGTAAGCATATCGCACATTGACATGGCAAGTAAATCCGAAGCCAAACAAAATAAAACAAAAAATAAATCCGGGAAGAATTCTGATGCTGCAAAGCAAAGAATTCGCATTAAGATAAAATCTTATGACCATCAGGTTATAGATTCAAGTGTTAAGCAGATTGTTGATACAACTATGCGCTACGGCGCAGAGATTAGAGGTCCTGTTCCTTTGCCTACTGAAATTAAGAAGTACACAGTGAACAGATCTTCATTTGTGCACAAAACTTCCCGTGAACAGTTTGAGATGCGCATACATAAGCGATTGATAGATATATATAGCCCATCAGGTCAGCTTATCGATGCCTTAATGGATCTTAACTTGCCCGCAGGAGTTGACATTGAGGTCAAAATGTAAATAATTTTAGGAACACCCGCCCACTTTTACTTTATCGTGGTTGAAGAGTAATAGTGGGCGGGTGTTCAACACTCAATGATAAGATTATTTAAAATTGATAATTTTTTCTCGATTTTGCCGATATAAAATTGGCTGGTTTAACAGCCGTTATTTTTGTAGGGCAAAATCGGGACAAAATCCCGATTTTTTTAAAGAAATTTACTATGAAGTATTTGATAGGAAAAAAACAAGGAATGACTCAGATATTTGATGAAAAGGGTAGCGTTGTACCAGTTACTCTTATTCAGGCCGGCCCTGTAACCGTTACCCAGATTTTAACCGAGGATAAGAATGGATATTCAGCTGTGCAGGTTGGATTTGGTAAAAAGAATTTAAATAAACCTGAAAAAGGCCATCAAAAAGGCCTTGTAGATGATGAGAAAAAAGGTTTTGCAGTTTTGCGTGAATTTGATCCTGGTGATACAGAACTCAAGAGAGGTGATTCCCTAGATGTTAGCCAATTTGAGGTTGGTGATAAAATAACAGTTCGTGGGACAACAAAGGGAAAAGGTTTTCAAGGAGTAGTGAAGAGATGGAATTTTGCAGGAGGCCCAAAGACTCATGGCCAAAAGCATACATTACGAACACCGGGTTCTATTGGATCAGCTTTTCCCCAGAGAGTATTAAAAGGTATTAAAATGGCAGGACACATGGGAGTAAAGCAGAAAAGCGTATTAAATTTAAAAGTTGCTTATATAGATAAAGAAACTAACACGCTTGGAGTAAAAGGGTCCGTACCCGGTAATAAGGGTGGATATGTCGAGATGTTAGGTAAATAATAATTACTATGTCAGTTAAACTAGAAGTATACAACAAAGACGGTAAAAAAATTGGTTCAGAGAATGTGCCTGAAAGTATTTTTGATTTACCAATGAATGATGCTTTGGTTTATCAGGCTTATACTGTTAAACTTGCTAATCGTCGCAGATCTTACGCTCACACAAAGACACGAGCAGATGTTAGGGGTGGAGGTCGTAAACCATGGAGGCAAAAGGGAACAGGACGTGCTCGACACGGTTCTCGTCGTTCTCCTATATGGGTTGGCGGTGGTGTTACTTTTGGCCCAAGAAACGAAAGAGTGTTCTCTAAGAAATTAAACAAAAAAATGAATTCTAAGGCTATAGCCACAGTGTTGAGTAGTAAATTAAAGGAAGGAGCAATTTTTGTTGTTGACTCTCTTGATTTCAAGGAGCCAAAAACAAAGCAGGCTGCTTCAGTAATCGATGGATTAAAGATAGGCGGTACTTCAACTATAGTATACGGAACAAAGGACGATAAAAACTTTAAGCGAGTTTTTAGGAATATAGAAAAGACTAATCCATCCAGCGTTGATCGATTGAATGTTGTTGATATTCTAGAAAAGAAGAATATAGTAATGTCTAAATCTGCACTTGATGAATTGGTTTCTAGGTATAGCAAGAATAGTGATGGAAATGAGAAAAAGGAAAAAAGTGCGAAAAAAAAGAAGCCGGCAAAGAAAAAAGTTCCGGCAAAGAAATAACATATAAGATATAGATATGCCAATACTTCCACACGTATTTAAAAAAGGACAAAAAAAAGAAGCAAAAAATGACCAGAGCATTAGAGAAAAGCAGAAAAAGCAAGCAGCACAAGAGAAAGATAAAAAAGAAATTTCTAGCAGTGACAAGAAGACAAAGAAAAAAAGAGCTTCTTCTTCAGTAAAATCAGATAGAGCACACGCTGCCTACCGTGTTTTAGTAAGGCCACATATATCTGAAAAGAGTGTTTCCAGAAATAATGACGGAAAGTATGTGTTTGAGATTTATCCTGGATCAAATAAAAATGAGATAGCGCAGGCGGTCGAGGAAGCTTACGGTGTTAAGGTAGATAGTGTTAACAAGATAAAAACACATCAAAAAACTAAGCGATACAGATTCCAACAAGGTACTTCTACAAGATTAGACAAAGCAGTTGTTACGCTTAAGAAGGGCCAAGAAATAGAGGTATTACCTCATTAATAATAAATTTTATTCAACTAATTAAAGATTATGGGTGTAAAAAGAAAAAAACCAACAACTCCAGGACAGAGAGATATGGTTTCTCCCGATTATAGCGGATTAACCAAGAAGAAGCCAGAAAAAAATCTGACTAAATCTGTGCACAGAAAAAAAGGTAGAAGCCATGGTAAGATTACTGTTCGGCACAGAGGAGGAGGATCAAAAAGACTCTATAGAGAGATAGATTTTAAGCAAGATAAAACAGGAGAAGATCTTACGGTTATGGCTTTGGAATATGATCCAAACAGAAGTGCTTTTATAGCGCTTGTAAGAAATCAGCATGGAGTAAAGAAGTATATATTAGCACATGAAGGCGCAAAGGTAGGAGACGTTTTGAAGGTTGATGAAAAACTCCCTCCTAAAAAGGGAAATAGAATGAAGTTAGGCAATGTTCCTGTTGGTACATTTGTTCACAATATAGAAATCAAGCCAGGAAGAGGTGGGCAGATGGCTCGTTCAGCCGGATCTTATGCGAAAGTTATTGCTCATGATGCAGGACAAACCCAGTTGGTAATGCCTTCTACAGAAGTTAGAGTTGTTTCAAGCCAAGGATTTGCAACCGTGGGTACTGTTTCTCACAGTTCTCATCGCGAAGAAGTTGTAGGAAAAGCAGGAAAGAATAGGCATCGAGGCAGAAGACCTAGTGTACGCGGTTCTGCTATGAATCCCGTTGATCACCCTCATGGAGGAGGTGAAGGCAAGGCACCAATCGGATTAAAACACCCAAAAACACCTTGGGGTAAAAATGCTTATGGAGTAAAGACAAGAAAAAGAAATAAGTATTCAAATAGGCACATAATTAAACGTAGAAAGAAAAAGAAGAAAAAATAATAAGATAATAATATGTCAAGATCACTAAAGAAAGGTCCATATGTGGACGAAAAACTTCTCAAGAAGATGGAAAACATAAAATCAGGAGATAAGACCGTTATTAAGACATGGTCCAGATCTTCCACTATTACACCTGAAATGGTGGGATATACTTTTGGAGTTCACAATGGTAGAGAGCACGTTCCCGTGTTTGTAACGGAAGATATGGTTGGGCATAAGTTGGGTGAATTTTCGCCTACACGTAAGTTTATTAGACACGGAGGAAAACTTCAGCAATCATTAGATAAAAGACCGTAAAAAGAAATTATAAAAAAACATGAAAGAGTATAAAGCAAAATTATCATATTTGAGAATATCGCCAAGAAAGACTAGATTAGTTGCCGATCTTATACGAGGAATGGATGTGCCAAATGCACGCTACCAGCTTGAGTTTTTACCCAAAAGGGGTTCTGTTCAAATGTTGAAACTTCTTAATTCTGCTGTTAGCAATGCTAAGGATATTGATAATGACATTGATGAAAAGAATTTATTTGTAAAAACTATAACTGTAGATCAGGGCCCTATGCTGAAGAGATACCAGCCAGTTGCCCGCGGAGCTGTTCATGAAATACAGAAAAAGACAAGCCATATAACTTTGATTCTCGGCGAGAAAAAAGCAAAAGAAAATAAAAATAAGAAAAAAGAAAAAGCTAAAACAGCTAAATCGTAATATTATATTATGACACATAAAGTACATCCATTAAGCCATAGATTAACCGTAGTTAAGGACTGGAGGTCTAGATGGTTTGATCGTAAAAATTATCAGGAAAATCTTCAGCAAGATTATCTTATCAGGGACCACATTCTCAACAAGTATAAGAGTGCAGGTATTGCAGATGTAGAGATTGAAAGATTTACCAGAGAAATGCTTATAGTAATCTATACATCTCGCCCAGGTATATTAATAGGAAGAGGCGGATCTGGTATAGAAGAAATGAAAAACAATATTTTAAGAATATTGAGAAGAAGTATACGTAAAAAGTCTCATTCTATATTAAAAAAAGAAGAGCAAGCATCAATTCCGCAAATTAGAATAGATGTTAGAGAGGTTAGAGAAACTGATTCTCACGCACGCCTTGTGGCGCAAAATATAGCAGAACAACTTGAAAGGCGGATGCCATTTAGAAGAGCTATAAAGAGATCGCTAGGTAGGGTTATGTCTAACAAAGATGTAGAGGGCGTAAAAATATTAGTTAAAGGTAGATTAAATGGAGCAGAAATGGCTAGAACAGAATTTGTAAAAGAGGGTAATTTACCGCTTCAAACATTGCGAGCAGATATAGATTATGCTCAAGTTGAAGCTGTTACTAAATACGGCGTGATAGGGGTGAAGGTATGGGTATATAGAGGAGAAAAATTAGAATAATTTTTTAACATAGAAATAAAAACATGTTAATTCCCAAAAAAGTAAAACATAGAAAGTGGTGGAAAGGGCGAAAAAGGACGTCTGTTGCTTCTCGTGGGACAACCTTAAGCTTCGGAAAATACGGATTACAGGTTGCATCTGGAGAAGCTTGGATAACTTCACGGCAAATAGAAGCAGCAAGAAGGTCTATTAGTCGCTATATAAAGCGTGGAGGAAAAGTATGGATTCGCGTATTCCCAGATAAGCCTGTTACGAGAAAAGGGCAAGAAGTTCCTATGGGTGGAGGAAAAGGATCGGTTGACCATTTTGTATTTCCAGTGTATCCTGGTAGAGTTCTGTTCGAATTAGATGGTGTAGACGAGGAGATAGCAAAAGAGGCTATGAGAAGAGCTGGGTATAAACTACCCGTAAAAACTAAATTTATAAAACGATAAGCAAGATGAAAGCCAAAGAATTAAGGAAAAAGTCAGAAACAGAATTATTGAAACTACTTCAAGATAAAAGATCACAAGTAGTTAATTTTAAGATAAATATTTCTTCTGGAAATGTTACAAATGTACGCGAGATACGCCAAACGAAGAAAGATATAGCTCGCATTCAAACAGTACTAAATGCACGAGATGGCGAAGATGAAAAATAATATAATAATATAAAATGGCAAAAGCAAAAGAAAAAAATAAAGAAATATCCACAGAATCTGTAGTACGTAGAAAAAAATTACAGGGCAAGGTGGTTTCGGATAAGATGCAAGACACTGTGGTAGTGGTTGTTGATAGAATTGTTGCACATCCTATATACAAAAAAAGAAGAGCTATATCAAAGAAATATAAAGCTCACTGCAAGACAGGAGAATATAGTGTCGGAGATAGGGTTGAAATAGAGGAAGCCAAGCCGATTTCTAAAAATAAAAAGTGGAAAGTTGTAAAAAAGATAGGATAAAAAAATATGATACAGAATCAGACAAAATTAAAAGTTGCAGATAACTCCGGAGCTAAGGAGATCTTGTGCATTCGTCCACTTGGAGGAAGCAGAAGGCGCTATGCTCAAATAGGCGATATTATTGTTGCTTCAGTTAAGAAGGCAGAGCCACGTCGCCCAGTTAAGAAGAAAGATGTAGTCAGAGCGGTTGTAGTTCGCCAAAGAAAACCTTTTAGAAGAAAAGATGGTTCTTATATATCTTTTGATGATAATGCAGCAGTAATTTTAGATGGAAGCAACCCACGAGGAGGTAGAATTTTTGGCCCAATTCCTAGAGAAATCAAGCAGAGAGGCTATAATAAGATAGCTTCACTAGCAAAGGAAGTTTTATAAAAATTATGAAAATAAAAACAGGAGACAAGGTATTAATAACAAATGGAAAAAACCGCGGAAAGACCGGAAAGGTTACCCATGTATTACCAGAAGAGAATAGAGTTGTAGTAGATGGAGTAAATATGCAAAAAAAGCATGTACGACCAAAAAAGCAGGGCGAGCAAGGACAGATAGTTGAGGTAGCTTCACCCATAGCTGCATCTAATGCAAAGTTGATTTGCACAAAGTGTGATAAACCAACACGCGTAGGATATAAAATTGAGGGTGGAGAAAAATATCGTATATGTAAAAGGTGCGGAAAGACTGTTAATAAATAATAAACATGAGTGAAGTTTTAGATCTACAAGCAAAATATACAAAAGAAATAAGACCCGAGCTTTCAAAAGAGCTAGGGGGGTTAAATGTGCACGATACTCCAAGACTTGATAAGGTTGTTATAAATTCCGGAATAGGAAAGATAGTAAACGTGCGCAGAGCTAAGTCCACTGGCCAACAAACAGAAGAGGAGATGGTAGAGGATATTATAGAGGGAATTGCATTAATAGCAGGACAGCGCCCACACTTAATTCGCGCAAGAAAGTCAATTTCAGGATTTAAGTTAAGAGAAGGAACAGCAACCGGCCTTAGAGTAACACTGCGCGGGAAAAAGATGTATGACTTTGTTGCAAGACTAAATAACGTGGCATTACCCAGAATGAGAGACTTCAGAGGAATCAAGGTTAAGGCAGTAGACCAGAATGGAAATTTGACAATAGGTGTAAAAGAGAGTAGTATCTTCCCTGAGGTGCCACCCAGTAATAAGCAGTGGGGATTGCAGGTAACTCTTGTTACGAACACAGAGGACAGAAAGGAGGCGTTAGAATTATTTAGGAAGTTGGGGGTTCCTCTTCAGAAAGAAGAAAAATAAATTTTAATTATGGCAAAAAAATCACAAATCGCAAAATCATATAAAAAACCTAAATTCATGACAAGAAGAGTTCGTCGTTGTTTTCGATGTGGAAGAGCGCGCGGATATATGAGAGATTTTGATCTTTGTAGAATTTGTTTTAGAGAATTAGCAAATAAAGGAGAACTTCCTGGAGTTAGGAAGTCATCTTGGTAAAAATATGGATCCAATAGCAGACATGCTTACAATTATAAGAAATGGACAAGCCGTTGGTCGCGACACGGTAAAGATTTCTTATTCAAATATTAAGTTTAATTTGGCAAAGATATTCGAAAGAGAGGGATTTATTCAAAAAGCTGAAAAGAAGGGTAGTAGCCAGAAACCAGTCTTGATACTAACTTTAAAGTATATGGAAGATAGGCCAAAAATAACTGCGCTTAAGAGAGTTAGTAAACCTGGCCAACGTATATATAAAAAACATAATGAAATTAATAAAATAAAAGGAGGTTATGGTGAATCCATAATATCCACCCCTAAGGGCCTTATGACAGGAGAAGAAGCTCGAAAGAATAAGGTTGGGGGAGAATATATTTGTGAAATTTGGTAATAATATGAGTAGAATAGGCAAACAACCAATAGAAGTACCAGATAAGGTAAACATTACTATCGACGGAGAAAATGTCTTGGTTAAAGGACCATTAGGCGAGTTATCTGTGGATGTGCCATCAGTTTTATCTGTTAAGCAGGAGGATAATCTCCTTACTGTTGAGGTTGGAAAGAAATCATCTCGTACACCAGCTTTGTGGGGCCTTTATAGATCCCTATTGAATAATATGGTAAAGGGTGTTTCTAAGGGATTTGAGAAAAAGCTTCAAATTGAGGGAGTTGGATATAGAGCAGAAACACAGGGCAACAAGATAGTTCTAAATTTGGGCTATTCTCATCCAATAGAAATGGAAGTTCCTGAAGGCATCAAGGTTGAGGTAGAAAAATCCACAATAACAGTTTCTGGAGCAGATAAACAGTTAGTGGGTCAATTTGCAGCTGATATTCGTAGCAAGAGAAAGCCTGAGCCATATAAAGGAAAAGGTATACGCTACGAAAACGAACACGTTAGAAGAAAAGCAGGTAAGCGAGCTGTTGGTACGGCAGGCGCATAATTTATACTGTAATTTAAGTTAATCATGGCAAAGATAAAAACAAGCAAAAGAAAATTACGACATAGAAGGGTTAGGGGTAGGGTTTCAGGAACTATTCAACGCCCTAGGCTTTTTGTGTTTAAGTCAAATAAGCATATTTACTGCGGTTTAGCGGATGATGTTTCTGGTAGGGTTTTACTATCTTATTCAGATATGAAACTCGGCAAAGATGTAAATAATACAAAAGAAACAGCAAAGAAAGTTGGAGAAGAGCTTGCTAAACTTGCGAAAAAAGAAGGATATAGAAAAGTAGTATTCGATCGAAGCGGGTATAGGTATCACGGCAAAGTTAAAGCCTTGGCTGATGGCGCAAGATCACAAGGATTAAAGTTTTAGTAATATATATATTCATAATGGATAACAAAAAAAGATCAAATAATAATAAAGGAAGAGGCAGGGGCAGAAGAAGAGGCAATAGAAACAAAACTGTTTCTGAGTACGATCAGAAAGTTCTTGATATTGCACGAGTAGCACGTATGGTTGCAGGTGGACGCAGATTTAACTTTAGAGCAACGGTAGTTGTTGGCAACAGAAAAGGAAAGGTAGGTATAGGAGTAGGAAAAGGAAGAGATGTTGCACTAGCCATTAATAAAGCTGTTAGTGCTGCAGAGAAAAATGTTATTAAAGTGCCTATGACCCCAGAAGGAACAATACCTTATGAAATAAAAGGCAAACAGACAGGCTCCGTTGTGTATCTGAAGCCAGCTCGACAAGGAAGAGGAATTATAGCTGGAGGAGCTGTAAGAGTCATCTGTGATCTTGCTGGATATAGCGATATAACAGCAAAGTTGTTATCAAGAAGCACAAACAAGCTAAATAACGCTTTAGCTACCGTTAATGCTCTTGAGAAAGTAAATTACGCACCTGAAGTTGCAGCTAAGCAAGAAGCAAAAAATTCAAAAAATTCAAAAAATAAAAAATCTACAAAGAAAGCTAAAGCGACTTCAAGTAAGAAAACCAAGACAAAAACAAGCAAAAAGAAGAAGGTTGCAAAAAAAGCAACTAAAGAAAAATAATTACCATGCAAGTACATAATTTAAAAAAACCAAAAAACCAAAAAAGAAAGCGAAGAGTTGGACGCGGAGGAGCTCGCGGAACATTTTCTGGGAGAGGAGTTAAGGGTCAAAAAGCTAGGGCAGGTGCTCGTATAAGGCCCGAAATTTGGGATTATATAACAAAGATTCCTAAACTTGCAGGACCTACAGCTAAGCAGGGGCAGCCTATGGGAGCTCAGAATCAGCGCCCAGTGTTTACCGTTAACCTCGAAGATATACAAAGCGTTGCAAAGAGTGGAGATGTTATTGATGTTGAATATCTGCTAAAGAACAATTTAGTGAGAAAGCATAAGGGTAAATTGCCAAGAGTTAAGGTTTTAGCAAAAGGTGATATTAAGAAAAAAGTAACCCTAGAAGGATTAGAATTTTCTAAAAGCGCTCGTGAAAAAGTAGAAGAGGCGGGTGGAGAAATAAAATAATGAATTGGATTGAACAACTAAAGGCAGTATTTAAGATAAAGGATCTTCGTAATAAGATTCTATTTGTATTGTTTATCTTAGGAGTTTTTAGAATCGCCGCAGTTATACCTGTACCAGGAATAGATGTTGCGCAATTAAGATCGTTTTTTGACCAAAATCAATTTTTTGGAATATTGAATATATTTTCTGGGGGTGCGTTAAGTAACTTGTCGATAGTGATGCTTGGACTTGGCCCCTACATTACATCAACAATTACTTTACAGCTTCTAACAATGATATTTCCTAAATTAAAGGAAATGTACGAAGAGGAAGGAGAAGAAGGCAAGCAAAAATTCAATCAATATGGAAGAATATTTACAGTTCCTCTTGCTGCACTCCAGGGCTATGGATTAATAGTGTTGTTTACTCGTCAAGGAATAATGAGCGCACTAGATCCGCTAGAGATGACTGCAGTTATGTTCACTGTTGTTGCTGGAGCTATATTTTTGATGTGGCTTGGAGAATTAATATCAGAAAAAGGTATAGGAAACGGAGTTTCGCTTTTGATTTTAGCAGGTATTATAGCTCAAATTCCAGTTACCCTTAGGGGTGTGCTAGTTGACGGTTCGTTACAAAGATTGCCAACTTATGTTGGATTTGTTGCTTTGGGTGTATTTATAGTTGCTGCCGTAGTGCTAGTTACAGAGGCACGTCGTAATATACCTATTTCTTACGCCAAGCAAGTTAGAGGAAATAAAATATATGGAGGTTCATCTACATATTTACCACTTTCTCTTAATCCCGCAGGAGTTATCCCAATAATTTTTGCGCTTTCGATTATATTATTCCCTGGAATTATTGCTAATTTTTTTGCAGGAAGCAGTAATGCATTTTTAGCTAGAATGGCTGCATCGTTAGCAGGATTTCAGCAAAATATAGGATTGTATTCATTGGTATACTTCCTACTTGTTGTATTCTTTACATATTTCTACACAGCAGTTACATTTAATCCAGAAACAGTAGCTGAAAACCTTCAGAAGCAAGGAGGATTTATTCCGGGTATTCGCCCAGGAAAACCCACCCAAGAGCGATTAACCTTTATTTTAAACAGGACACTTTTGGTCGGTGCTATATTTCTAGGATTAATCGCTGTCGTGCCCTCTCTTGTCCAAGCAACAAGTCTTGGCACAGGTGGTCTTGGTGATCTTTCATTTATAATAGGTGGAACATCTATATTGATTGTGGTTTCCGTTGCACTTGATACAGTTCGCCAAATAAAGGCACAGATAGTAATGCGACAATACGAATAAGGTTGTGTTATAATTACAATATGAAATTAAACTCTCCAATCGCAGTTATGGTTATGGGCCGGCCTGGAGCCGGCAAGGACACTCAGGCAGATTATCTGGCTGAGTATTTTAATTTAATAAGAATTTCAACTAGCGAGATAATAAAGAAAAAGTTAAATAGCGATTCAGATGATCCTGCCCTAGAAAAGGAACGAGAAATATTTAATTCAGGAGTATTAAATACACCATCTTGGGTATTGAGTGTAATAAAAGAGCACGTAGAGGATTTACAGAAAAAAGATTTCGAAGGAAAAAATGGCATAATTTTTTCTGGATCTCCGCGAACCTTATACGAAGCAGAAAATATGATCCCATTTATAGAGGATATTTTTGGGCAAGATAATATTTTTGCATTTAATCTTGAGGTTTCAGATGACATAGGCCTGAAACGCATAAGAGAAAGAAACAAGGAAAACCCCAGGGAGCTTGATACAGGTGAAGATAAATTGAAAATAAGAACGAAAGAATTTTACGAACGCACAAAGCCGGGCATGGATGTTGTCGAAGAAAAAGGTTATTTAATTACGGTTGATGGAAATAGAACCCCAGAAGAAATTTCCAATGAGGTAACTTCTATTTTAGAAAGCAAACTAAAGCAAAAGGCTTGATGATAACTTATAAGAACGAAAAAGATATTGAATACATGAGGCGATCAGGAAAGATCGCCGCTTTAATTCTAAAAAAGGTAAGCGATGCTGTAAAGCCTGGCATTACAACAAAGGAGTTAAACAATATTGCAGAAAAACTAATAGAAGAAAATAATGTAAGAGCCGCATTTAAGCATTACGATAATTTTCCTGCGGCATTATGCACATCTATCAATGACGTTGTGGTGCATGGTGTGCCAAATAAAACAATTTTAAAGGAGGGTGATATAGTCGGCCTAGATTTTGGTGTTGTTTATGAGGGTTGGTATTCTGACACCGCAGTCACTGTTCCGGTTGGGGAGATATCTCCTGAAGCAAGGCGCATCATAAAGGTTACTAAGAAGGCATTACGCCTCGGCATCAAGAAAGCTAAGCCAGGATCAACCACAGGGGATATAGGAAACACAATACAAAGATACGTAGAGGATGAAGGCTTTTCTATAGTGAAAGAACTGGTTGGCCATGGCATTGGCAAAGATTTGCACGAAGATCCTTATGTGCCTAATTTTGGGAAGAGAAGAGGTGGTATAGAGTTAAAGTCAGGCATGGTTGTAGCAATTGAACCCATGATAGTTGCGGGCAACCCTGAACTAAAGCTAGCAAAAGATAAGTTTGGCTATGTAAGCAAAAACAACTTTTTAACAGCGCATTTTGAGCATACAGTGGCGATAACAGAAAATGGACCCGAAATTCTGACTAAGATTTGATTTTATTCAAACAACAAAGTTCCTTATCTAAAAACCCTGGGTGCCCAGGGTTTTTAGATAAGGAACTTGTGGTACAATATAAAGGATAACATAAACTCGCTTTGCTCACTTTCTTATGAAAGTACGAAAAATAACGAAATTACGAAAAGACCAATATACTCTTAAAAATATTTTCGTAATTTGGTGTAGTTTCGTAGTTCGTATTAAATTTTATGAACGAAGTGAATAAAATTATTGCAAAAAAGAAATCATCAAAGAAAGCATCGATCCATCTATCCGTTGTAATCCCCGCTTATAACGAAGAAAAGCGAATAGGGGATACTCTTCTTGATCTTGATAAGTACCTAACGGATCAAGATTATTCTTACGAAATACTTGTTGTTGTAGATGGGGCTACCGATAAAACAACAGAAGTTGTTAATGGTTATAAAAAACTAGTAAAAAATTTAAAAGTTATTGATAATCAAGAAAATCACGGGAAAGGTTACGTTGTTCGACAAGGAATGTTGGAAGCTGAGGGAAAATATCGATTATTTATGGATGCTGATGGCTCAACTTCTATAGACCATATAGAAAAAATGTGGCCTCTTGTAGAGCAAGGTAAAAAAGTAATTATAACCAGTCGTGATCCCAAAGACGCAAAAGGTGCTAGTCAAGATGTTAAGCAATCTCTTTCAAAGAGAATACTGGGAAATGTTGGTAATATATTAATACAAGTCTTTGGTGTTTGGGGTATATGGGATACACAGAATGGATTTAAGCTTTTTGAGGCTGGTGCAGCGGAAAAGATATTTTCTAGAGCACGAATAGACAGATGGGGTTTTGATATAGAGGCTCTTGCTCTTGCTCGAAAGTTTGGTTACGAAATATCAATTGTACCTGCACACTGGATTAATGATCCTAATTCTCACGTTACATTAGGGGGCTACATAAATACATTTGTGGAGTTATTTAAGATAAGATTAAACCTGATCCGTGGCGTATATGAAAATTCCAAAAAAAATCAAAAGGAATAATAAAAATAAAGGCTCTATTTCTGAGCTTCGTCAGGATTTAGTTACGGGTGAGTGGATAGTTATAGCACAGGTTAGAGCTAAACGCCCAAGTGACTATCAAAGATCTGAGCGTTCGGTGCTAGATGCCTCTTTAGATAAGTGCCCGTTTGAAAATCCTCAGGCATCTGGGAATGCAGATCCCATTTTGCTTTATAAAAAAGCAGACGATTCAGATTGGAGTTTACAAGTAATACCTAATAAGTATCCCGCTGTAGACCATTCTGGAAAATGTGGCATAGTAAACAAGCATGGCCCCTATTCTATACAAGATGGAAAAGGATTCCACGAAGTTATAGTACCTCGTGATCACGATAAACATTTTGCTGTTTATTCAAGCGAAGAAGCAAGAGAAATAATACAAGCATATCAGGAAAGATACAAATCTTTGAAAGAGGAAGAATGTGTTAAATATATATCAATATTTCATAATCATGGAAAAGAAGCGGGAGCATCTTTGCATCATCCACACTCTCAATTAGTTGCAATACCTGTTATGCCTTCTGATGTTTATCGTTCCCTGCAAGGATCAAGCCGTTATTACGATGAAAATCAAGAATGTGCACATTGTACTATAATAAAATGGGAACAAGAACAAGAGGAGAGAATTATATTTGAAAATGATAAGTTTATCGCGTATTGTCCGTTTGCTTCTCGAACTGCATTTGAAATTCAGATATTTCCAAAAGAGCACCAGTCTAATTTTGAGGAATTGTCCGAAGATGCATTTACTGAGCTTGGAGATGCACTTAGAACATCTTTAAATAAGCTTCACGATGTTTTAGATGACCCTGCATATAATTTTTTTATTCATACCGCTCCTGTTGGCAAAAAGAAGAAGTATCCTAATTATCATTGGCATGTAGAGATAATGCCCAAAACGGCTATATGGGCTGGATTTGAATTAGGAACTGGTATAGAAATATCAGCAATTGAGCCAAAAGAAGCAGCTAAGTATTTGAGAGAAGGTTAATTTTTATGATAGGAACAGCTTTAGCGTGGTTAAGTTCAAAGGTAATATTAGTAATAGAAAGCACTGGATATGCTGGGGTTTTTGTTCTTATGGCATTGGAGGGATCCTTTATACCCGTACCCTCAGAAATTATATTGCCATTTTCTGGTTTTCTTGTTTTTAAGGGAGAGTTTAGCTTATTTGCGGTAGCTCTTGTTGGTGCATTGGGGAATATAGCAGGAACAGTGTTTACATATTCAGTATCTAGATTTTTTGGTGCATCTTTTTTGTATAAGTATGGAAAGTATTTTCTTGTAAGTCATAGGGATATAGATATGGCAAATAAACTATTTAAGGACCACGGTGTAAAAATAATTTTTATATCACGCCTTATACCAGGAATAAGAGGCTTTATACCGATACCTGCTGGGATTGCTAAAATGAAATTTATACCCTTTGTATTGTATGTCTTCACTGGTTCGTTTATTTATTCTCTTGTGTTAACGTATGTAGGTGTTTGGGGTGGAGAAAATTGGGATTGGCTTTCTCCATACTTTAAGCAGTTTGATTGGGTTTTGCTCGTACTTATGCTGTGGGCTGCCACTTGGTGGGTAAGAAGACATTTTAGACATAATAAAGAATTAAAAAATGAAAAATAGAAAAATATATTTAATAGGTAACTGGAAGATGAACCCAGGAACAGTCAAAAAAGCCAAAGGTTTGGCTGTGGATATTTCTGTTGGGATGGAGAGCGCCAATAAGAGTGGCACCAAGGTTGTTGTATGCCCACCATATCCTTATCTGGAATTAATGAATAATAATATGTCAGGCTTTGAACTTGGGGCGCAAAATTGCCATTTTGAAGATCAGGGCGCTTACACAGGAGAAGTTTCTCCGAAAATGCTTCAAGATATTGGTTGTAAGTATGTTATAGTTGGCCATTCGGAAAGAAGAGAATATTTTGCAGAAAGTGGAGAACTTATAAATAAAAAAATAAAAAGTATTTTAAAGCACGGCATGATACCTATTCTTGCTGTCGGAGAAAAAGATGGCGAGGCCCTCAACATAGTATCTGAACAAATAAAAGTAGCACTAGACGGTATACCAGAAAAGTATGCAAAAACTTTAGTAGTGGCATACGAACCTATTTGGGCAATAGGGACAGGAAATCCCGCAACTCCAGACGAGGCGTTATCGGCAAAAATATTGATTAGAAAAACTCTCAGAGATATTTATTCTACAAAATCTGTCGACAGCATACCTATAATATATGGCGGAAGTACAAACAGTAAAAATATCAAATCCTTTATAGAGTCAGGAGAGATGGACGGTGCGCTTGTTGGAGGAGCAAGCCTGGAGGCAAAAGAATTTATAAGAATGGCTGAAGCTATAAATTGATACCTGTTTAAAAATGAGAACCATCGAGAATCTTAAAATTAAAAAAGGAACACGCGTTTTATTAAGGGCAGATTTTAATGTAGTTATTGAAGACGGTGAAGTAGCTGATGATTTTCGTATTGAGGCAACATTGCCAACACTGAAATATTTAGAAGAAAAAGAGGCTAAAATTTTAATAGTATCTCATCTTGGAAGACCAGAAGGAAGAGATGCCTCGTTTACTCTTAAGCCTGTGGCTAAGCGATTAGGGGAATTAATTAAAAAGGAAGTTGTATTTTTTGAAACATATTCTGAAGCTCTTGAAGAAGCAGATAAGCTTGAGCCCGGATCAGTCGCCCTTCTTGAAAATATTCGTTTTGATCCTAGAGAGAGGGAGGGGAGCGTTGATTTTGCAAAAGAACTTGCTGCTCTGGGAGAAGTTATGGTTAATGATGCCTTTGGAGATGCCCACAGAGAACATACATCGGTATATCACCTACCTAAGATTATGGAATCTGGAGCAGGTTTGTTAATGCAAAAAGAGGTTGAGGTTTTGGATGACATTCGCAACCCAAGAAAGAGACCCCTTGTATTTGTTATGGGAGGGGCAAAAGTTGAAACCAAGCTAAAGACTCTTGTGGAAATGATCGATATCATAGACGAAGCTTGCCTGGGTGGCTTGATGGCTAACACTCTTCTTGAGAAAAAAGGCTATACAATTGGTAAATCTAGGAAAGCTGAGGGCATGGACGATTATTTAAATGATTTTGATATAGCATCAAAAAAATTACACTTGCCATTAGATGTTGTTGTTTCTACAGAAGCTAGTGATAGCGGCGAGGTTAGAGTTACCGGTATAGGTAATGTTAATGATCACGAGATGATATTAGATGCAGGTCCAGAAACAGTTCAACTATTTTCTAATATATTAGAAAAAGCAGGAACCGTGGTCTGGAATGGACCCCTCGGGTTAATGGAAGTTGATCAGTTTAGAAAAGGAACCTATGCCTTGGCTAAGAAGCTTAACGATATATCTGCGAAAGTTATTGTGGGTGGAGGAGATATAATGGCTGCTATCGATGAAGTTGGCGCAGAAGGCGCTGTTGATTATGCTTCAACTGGCGGAGGTGCCATGTTGGAGTATCTTGCAGCAGGAACTCTACCTGCAATTGAAGCTTTAAGTTAATAATTTAATAACACGTGTCTATTTTTAATAAAAATTGGAAATTGCATGATCCCGCTCCGCGGGAATTTTTAGATGCGATACCAGATATATCAGATATCACAGCCCAGATACTTTGGAATAGAGGTATTCGAAAAGAAAAAAACATAAAAACTTTTTTAAACCCTTCTTACGAAAAAGATTTACACGATCCTTTTTTGATGAAAGATATGGATCGTGCGGTAGAGAGAATAAGCAAAGCCATAAAAGAAAATCAAAAAATATTTATTTATGGCGATTATGATGCTGATGGCGTATGCGCATCAACTTTACTAAAAGAGAGCTTGGAAAAATTGGGCGCAGATGATGTTGGTGTGTATATACCTCATCGCGAAGAAGAGGGATATGGCATGAGTATCGCGGCTCTAGACGAAGTAATAGATGATGGAGCGGAACTGATAATAACGGTTGATTGTGGTTCAACAAATGTAGATGAAGCGCAGTATGCTGAAGACAAGGGTGTTGATGTTGTGATTACAGATCATCATCAGGTGATGGAAAATCAACGCTTCTCATACGCATTAGTTAATCCGCATCAAAATGGCGATGAATACCCCTTTAAGGATATATGTGGTACAGCGGTTGCCTTCAAGGTTGTACAAGCCTTAGAAGCGCATATGTCGGCTGAGAGCGGAGAACCCATACTGCAAGAGGGTGAAGAAAAGTGGATGCTCGATCTTGTCGGCATAGCAACGGTTACTGATGTTATGCCTCTTGTGGATGAAAACCGAGCATTTGTTAAATATGGTTTACTTGTTTTAGCTCAATCCAAACGCCCGGGATTGCGTGCATTAATGGAGGTTGCAGGAATTAATCCTAAAACAAATAAGAAAGAGAGAACAACTAATCTGGATTCTTTTCATTTGGGTTTTATGATAGGCCCACGCATAAATGCTGCAGGTAGGATGGATCATGCGCAATTAGCTTTTAATCTTTTAAATTCTTCTGATATTTCTTCTGCTAGAAAATTAGCATGGGAATTAGAGGACAGGAATCGTGAACGTAGAAAATTAGTAAAAGATATAATTTCAGAAATAGATGAATCAGACCTCGATTCATCTGCAGCTATTTATCAAGGCAGAAAACACTGGCCAATAGGAGTTTTGGGAATAGTTGCCGGACGTCTTGCTGAGCTTTATAATAAACCTTCTTTTATATATCAAATACAAGATGGAAAAATTGTTGGGTCTGTGAGAACTCCAGAATATGCAAATACTGTCGGTATATTAAAGAAGGCAAGTAGTGTTCTTACAAAATTTGGAGGGCATGCACAAGCAGGCGGTTTTACAACAGATCCTAAAAATGAAAACACATTAGGTAAAAATATTGAGAAAATAGTAAAGAAGGATATAAGTAATCTTAAAACCGTTGAACTTAAGCCAATGATAAAAATTGATATGGAGCTTTCAGGAAAAGAAATATCGTGGGAAACCTATAAAAGCACAGGCCTTTGTGCCCCCTTCGGGGAAGCTAATCCAAGACCCATCTTTGCTTTAAGGGGTGCTATAATTCAAAATATTAATATGGTGGGTTCTAAAGAAGATCATATGAAATGTGATATACTAACCAGTAAAGGAAAAAGATTCAGCGCAATAGGCTTTAGATTTGCTGACATGGTTCAAGATTTAAAAAGTGATGATAAGGTAGATATTGCGTTTGAAATTGATAAAAACGAGTGGAATGGAGATATTAGTCTCCAGTTAAAACTAGTGGATATAAAAAAATATGAATAAAGTAAAAGTCTATGTAGATGGTGGATCAAGAGGTAATCCAGGACCTGCGGCTGCGGGTGTTGTGCTTGGATCTCCGCTAAATAAAAGTTTTGCAAAGTATCTTGGTGAAGCAACAAATAATGAAGCTGAGTATAGTGCTGTTGTTGAGGCACTAAAAAAAATAAAATCTCTTGTCGGAAAGAAGAAAACAAAAGATATGCATGTTGAAGTTTATATGGATTCGCAGTTAGCAGTAAAACAGTTAAATTATGAATACAAAATACAAAGTGATAATATAATACCCTTATTTATTAAGGTTCATAATTTGCGTTTTGACTTTGCAGAGGTTACATTTAAGCATATACCCAGAGAAAAGAATAAAGATGCTGATAGAATGGTTAATATAGAACTAGACAAACAAGAAGGAAAAAATTCTCTATTTTAATACAAAACTCAATAGTAATATCAAAAAGAGCGCCCATAGGCGCTCTTTTTGATATTACTAACGGAATACTATAAGCCGAATTCTGTACCCTTGCGGGTGAGAGTTATTTATCTGGATGCTATGTTGCCACAACATCTCAAGCGGCACCCTCCTTGCGGAGTACGGCCTTGCACCGGATGGGGTTTACCACCCTTATTTGTCACCAAATAGGGGAGTTCCGTAGCCCAAAGACATCGGAACACTTTTCACCTTTAGCCGTAAGGCTAGTATTGTCTCTGTGGCACTTTCCCTTGCCCTGCATTACTACAAGGCCGGTTGGCGTTACCAACCATCCACTTCTATAGCATAAGCTACAGGGTGTTCGGACTTTCCTCTCAACTACAGTAATAAAACTACAATTGAGCAACCCTCCGTATTCCGAGAGTAAATATATTATACTACATTAGGATTACTGTGTAAAGACACAACACAAATAAAAAATTCCATTTTTTAGATACAAATAGAAAGCAACTATATATTTACTTCTGAGGCATCACAAAGCCTTAACTTTGGTTGAAAATTCATCTATTTAGCGCTACAATAGACCCGATCATATATGTTTTATATCTACAAATAAAGACTATTTTTTAGTGAGAAAAAACGATTTAATATTTAATTTGATACTACTTCCATTGGATTTTGCGCTACTTATTGCAGCGGGTGTTAGTGCTTACTATCTACGTTTTGCGCCACCTATATTAGATATAAAGCCAGTGCTTTTTTCATTGCCAATTTATCAGTATATGACGTTTGTTGTTGTGATTTCGACAGGCATGATTCTTATATTTGCAATTAGTGGTTTGTATTTAATGCGCAGAACAACACCTATATTCCGTGAAATAACACGAGTAACCCTAGATGTATCTGCAGGAATGGCCCTAGTTATTATGTTTATGTTTTTCAATAGAGAGTTATTTGATTCTCGTTTTATTCTGCTTGCAGGATGGGTGTTTGGAATAATTTTCGTTATTTTTGGAAGGCTGTTAATTAGGGGGTTAAGAAGACTTTTACTTAGGACAAAAGGTCTTGGCGTAGAAAATGTTTTAATACTTGGAAATAGCGACGAGGCAAAATATATTAAGCGACAAATAAAGAAAAGCAAGGGATTAGGTCTTCGCCTTGTTGGCTCAATGCCTGAACCAAACCTTAGTCGTGTTATGCAAATTCACAAGGAAAAAGGCCTACAGAGAGTTTTGGCTGTGGATTCTGATTTTGGTCGAAATGAAATAATGCGTGTGGTTAATTACTGTGAAGAAAACGGTATACAGTTTTCTTATACTCCAGATATGTTTGGCGCGATAATAGCAGATATGTCCCTAGATATTTTAGAGGGAGTACCTGTTGTTTCTGTTAAGCCAAGCCCGCTAGACGGTTGGTCAAGAGTACTAAAGCGTTTAGTTGATATATTTGGATCCATTTTTGGTTTAGTGCTATTAGCACCTATATTTATTCTTATTGCAATTGCTATAAAATGGGAAACTAGCGGCCCAATCTTAGTAAAACTAAAAAGGATAAGTCATGGAAAAGAATTTGATTTATATAAGTTTCGTTCAATGATTAAGGATGCCCACAAATATAAAAAAGAGTTGATGGATATGAATGAGCGCTCAGGTCCTCTATTTAAAATAAAAGATGATCCTAGGATAACTAAGGTCGGCAGGTTTCTGCGTGCCAAGCGATTAGATGAGCTTCCACAATTAATCAATGTTTTAAAGGGAGACATATCATTAGTTGGCCCAAGACCCCATGAGCCAGAAGAGATAGCTCAGTATAAAGATTATCACAAAAAAGTTTTAGCTATTAAGTCTGGTATAACAGGCATGGCTCAGGTTTCGGGTGCTTCAGATCTTTCTTTTGAAGAGGAGGTAAAGCTAGACAGGTTCTATATTGAACATTGGTCCCTAAAGAAGGATATTATTATTTTATTTAAAACAGTAAAACTTCTACTTCTCGATAGAAGTGGCGTATAAATTCTATATGAAAGTAGCGTTAGTCCATGATTATTTAGTTCAATACGGAGGAGCGGAGCGTGTTCTTGAAGAATTCTCTGCTCTTTTTCCTAATGCGCCTATTTATACATTAATTTATGATGCTGAAGCTACTGGCCATGCTTTTGAAGGTAGAGACATAAGAACTTCATATCTACAAAGGATGCCAAAGAAAGATAAGCTATACAGGCTTTTCCCATTACTGATGCCCATGGCTATAGAGGGTTTTGATCTTTCTGGTTATGATTTAGTACTTTCAAGTTCTGCTAGTTTTGCAAAAGGTGTAATATCAGGCGGAGATGGTTTGCATATTTGTTATTGCCATACTCCGATGCGTTATGCATGGCTTGATCATAAACAAATAGCTGGGGATTCTATTTATCCTTCTTTTGTATCTAAGGCGATACCAATGGTTATGCCCTATATGCGTTTTTGGGATAACCAGAGCGCACAAAGGCCGGATCATTATCTTTGCAATTCATCTTCAGTTCAAAGAAAGATAAAAAAATTCTATGGCAGGGATTCAGAGATTGTTTATCCCCCCTTAGATTTTCAAAAGTTTAATACATTTTCTTTCAAGAAGCCAAAAGAACACTTTCTGATAGTTGGAAGAATGGTTCCGTATAAGAGATTTGATCTTGCAATAAAGGCCTTTAATGAATTGAAACTTCCTTTAACAGTTGTTGGGAGTGGTCCTGAGTACAATAAGCTAAAGGAGATGGCTGGCTCAACAATAGAATTTACAGGGCTTATATCAGAAGATGAATTAGCACAGTATTATGCAACATCTAAAGCTTTAATATTCCCACAAGAAGAAGATTTTGGAATTACAGCCCTAGAAAGCATGGCTGCTGGTAGACCAGTAATAGCTTATAAAAAAGGAGGAGCCCTAGAGAGCATCAAGGAACCCGAAACAGGAATATTTTTTGATGAGCAGACCGTAGAATCATTAATGGACGCTGTTATAAAATTCAAAAAGATGAAATTTGATTCAAGAGTCATACAGGCACATGCTAAGAAATTTGATCGCCTAGAATTTAGAAAGCAAATTACAGACTTTGTTAAAAAGAAGCTAGAAGAAGATAAAAAACTAATAAGAACATAAGCCTGTATGAAAATAGGTATTGATATACGTGCGTTGGAAGGGTCGGAATACGGGGGAGTAGCTGAATATATAAAAAATATATTGCCGGAAATGTTTAGCATAGCTCCCGAACATAGTTTTTATATTTTCTGTAGCTCTTACCGACACAAGGTAAATCTTGAAAAATTCAATCTACCCAATGTAGAGATACTTGAATTTAGATATCCTAATAAGCTTTTTAATTTTTTTTCGCGATATTTAAATTTTCCAAAAGTAGATAAAATAATGGGGGGATTAGATATTTTTTTTAGCCCTCATTTTTTGCCAGTAGCTTTATCTGAGAATTGTTTGCGCGTGACAACTTTTCATGACCTTTCTTTTGAGCTATTTCCTCATTTTTTTGATAGAAAACGCCGTCTTTGGCATAAGTATATAAAACCTAAAAAACAGGCTGAATTATCAGATGCAATTATAGCTGTTTCTGAGTCCACAAAAAGCGATCTGGAGGATTTATATGATATTGATACTGAGAAAATTCAGGTTGTTTATTCGGGAATAACAACACCTCCTGCGGAAAAAAATAAATGGAGCAATATTAGAAAGAAGTATAAATTACCTCACGAATACATATTATCCTTAAGTACAATTGAGCCTCGTAAGAACATTAGAAGTACATTAAGAGCATTTAGGCATATCGCTTCTAAAAAAGAATTTTCTCACATAAGGCTTGTAATAGCAGGTTCTTTGGGGTGGTCTTATAAGGATATTTTTGCGGAGATAAAGAATATTCCTGAAATAAAAAATAAGATTATTTTCACGGGACCCATAGATGAAAAAGATAAGTTTGAAATATATAAAAACGCAACTATTTTTGTATATCCAAGCTTGTATGAAGGTTTTGGGTTCCCGCCACTTGAAGCTATGTCGCAAGGTGTGCCTGCGGTTGTATCTTTTTCAACATCACTTCCTGAGGTAACGGGAGGTGCAGCGTTGCTTGTTGATCCCACGCGTCCCATTGAGATAGCAGATGCTATAGAAGAGCTTATTACAGATTCGCGATTATATAACAAGTTTAGTGAGGATGGTAAAAAACAAGCAACGAATTTTACATGGGCTAAAGCTGCACAAGAAACTTTAAGAGTGTTTGAAAATATTAGTACATAATCCACAGAAAATGCTAATAATTTTAACCTTTTCATTGTGATATAATATAAGATGATGACAGATTCATCTTATAACTCGAATAAGGACTCAAAAAAACCGCCTAAAAAAGGTGGTATTTGGCGAAAACACTTATATTCAGAAGTAGTGGATCTTCGTGCCGAATTTGCATCTGAAGAAGAAATAGTGCAACAGAAAAATAGAGAACTGGCTAGTCTTTCTACAAAAACAGTAAGAGATATAGATCCTGTTGTGGCGCCTAATAACTCAGATCAAAATGTTGAAAAAAATATTCTTGGCAAAGCAATAGATGAGCGTTTTTCAGCTTCTCTAATAAAGAAAAGTAGCGATAGAGAGAAAAATTTTACAGACCCAGAGTCAGGTCATAAAATCCCATCAAAAGAAGAGCTCTATGAAGAGCTTTCAGCTTTATATGAAGAAGATTTAAGAATCGAGGAAGATCTTGTAAAAAAGAAAAACATTCTTGCCAGTACAGATGCAAATTCGAACGATCATGAAGAGGAAGAAAGTTTAGAGGAAGATTATAATGAGACATCTAAAGCGGATGAGCAGATTTATGAAAATAATAGCCACACTGGAATATCCTTAATACCCAAAAAACAACAAACCCCACAAACCCCTTTGGAAGATAGGGATGTTGAACCAGCAGAAAGCCCAGCCGAGAAAGAATCAAGTATAAAGCTATCTGCAATATTATCATCTATTTTACCGAAAAAGAAAAAACCTATACTTGTTTTTTCATCGAATCAAAACAAAAGCAAAAAGATAGCACTAAGGAAAGCTATAACAGTGTTTTCCTTATTATGTATAATCTCTTTAGCAGGGGGTGGGATGTTTAGCTATTTTAAATTAACAAACCTTAAAGAAACATCGGAAACGCAGGCTAAAACAGCTTATTCGTATATGAGACAAGGCAAAGATAGCTTGCTTAATATGGATGCAGCGGCTGCTGAAGACAATTTTCTTAAAGCAAAAAAAGAATTTCAATCAATAGAAAATGAATTTGGTTTCCTTGGCAAAGATCTTATTGGCTTAGCCGCTAGCTTGCCTGTTCAGTCTTCTGTTGGTTCCATGGCTCATCTTTTTCGCGCAGGAACTCTCTATGCTGACGCAGGCTATGAGGCCTCTGTTGCCTTTGGCTTAATACAGAACGCATCCCCAGGTGGTATAGGTGGAGAAGGCAATGATCAAGGCCTTACAGACAATATAGTTCAAGCAGGGCTTCATCTGCAAAGATCAAGAGAATATATAACAGAAGCAAACACAGAGCTTTCCTTTGCTAGGCCAGAGGATATACCACAAGAATTTCAAAGCGATATACATAAACTTCAATCAGAAGCAGGAAACATCGAACAAGTTTTTGAAGAAACATTCTCTTCGCTTGATGTTGTGCTCTCCTTTATGGGGCACAAGGAACCCAAAAAATATATGCTGGCTTTTCAAAATTCTGGTGAACTAAGGGCGACCGGAGGATTTATCGGTTCTTATGGTATCCTCGATCTCCACAAAGGTAATGTGGAAGAATTGTTTGTTGATGGCATTTATAATCCAGACGGGCAACTAAAGGTAAAAGAATTTTTTGTTGTGCCTCCAAAACCTCTTCAATATGTTACACCTCATTGGGGTACTCGTGATGCAAACTGGTTCTACGATTTCCCCACATCAGCAGAAAAAATAATGGATTTTTATGTTCATACTGGAGGTGCAAAAACAGATGGAGTTATAGCTATTACGCCAAAAGTTGTACTTGATTTTTTGCGTTTAGCTGGACCAATAGATATGCCTGAATACGGAGTTACTTTAGATGCTGATAACTTTTTAGAATTAGTTCAACAAGAAGTAGAAGAAGATTACGATAAAGAACTCAATCGCCCCAAGAAGATTTTAGCGGACATGGCCCCAATATTATTTGAACGCTTAAGCACGGAAGCTGATAAAATGGATTTACTAGATATAATGCTAGAGGGACTTGAAAGAAAGGATATTTTGGTTTATTCTCGTGATGTGCGTGTGCAAGAATCAATACTCAGCAGAAATTGGGGAGGGTCAGTAGATATTCTTGATGATTCTACTGACACAATAAACGATTATCTCGCGGTTGTTATAAGTAATATTGGAGGATGGAAGACAGATAAATATACAGAAACTGAAATTGATACTGTTACTATTGTAAATAAAGAAGGAGAATTAATAAGAACAATTCTTCTTTCCAGGACTCATAATGGTGGGAGGACAGGATACAAGTGGTATGATAAGCCGAATTATGGGTATATAAGAATATATACTCCCAAAGGCTCAGAGCTGTTATCTGTGGAAGGGTTTTCAGAAGAGCCATCTTATATAGAAACAGACTATGAAGAAGAGGGTTATAGAATAGATCCCGACGTATCTGCTATTGAAAAAACCCTTTCAAAACATGAGTCAGGAACAGATGTGTTTGAGGAAGCAGGTAAGACAGTGTTTGGTAATTGGCTTTATATCCCTGCACAGGATAGAAAAATCGCGAAGGTCACGTATAAATTACCTTATAATATCTCATCTAATATTTCTTCATATAATCTAAAAATACAAAAACAAAGTGGCTTAACTGCTAGCTACTCAGGTTCAATAGAAGAACTTAATGATAATCTTTCTTTTGATAGTTGTAAGTTTAATGATAACGAAAGATTTACACGTGATTTTAGGTTTACACAAGATAGCGATAGG
>JAWWAH010000003.1:0-35994 GCA_033721415.1 Candidatus Spechtbacterales bacterium
AGCGTTATATATACCTACATCTTCCTGGCTTTTCATAATAGAAAGAAGTATTGTATCTAATTTAAAATATAAAAGAGTAAAAACAAGCGAAACTGCTATTGGGTAGGTAGTTTTTATTATTCTTTTCCACTCCTTAAGGGATGTTTTTAGATTAAAGCGTACAAGCCTTCGTGCAAAGATAAAGTTTATTATAAATATAACAAAACTTCCTACTACAAGCGCCGATAAGAAAAAGAGAAGCTCGCTATTATTTTGAAAAAAATACCAAACTAAACCCAATTGAACCGCTCTACCTAAAACTTCAGCTATAGCAGCTTTATATATTTGTATATATTTTTGAAACACTCCCAAAAATATTTGCGAAAGAGATAAAAACAAAAAACCAGATGCTGTAAAAACTACACCTAGTTTAACCACCTCAGAGTAGGGGAGTAGAAAAACCAACAAGGAAGCTACTCCTAAAAATACGCTTGCGACAACAAGACGTAGTGTAAAGTAGTTACTTACTAATCTTTTTTCTTCCGTAGGGTTTTGAGATATTTCTTTAGTTAATAAAGAATATAATCCTAAATCAGCAAGTATTTGGAATGTAGAAAGATACGCAACCACAGTAGAGTACTCTCCAAAACCCTTTGTACCTAGTGCTCTGGTTATTAAACCAACAGAAAAAAGGGCAAGCACTCCACCGAGTATTCGCCCTAAAGAAGAAACAAATGTATTTACTGTTATTTTTTTCAACATAGGCCTATATGCCTATTATGCCAGATATACTACAACTCGTCGATCAGGATAGTTTCCCTTACTCTCTGTTTTAACATCATTATAGTCAGTAAGTGCTGCGTGTACTGCTCTTCTATCAAAAGCATTCATTGGTTCAAGTTCTACAGGTTTTTGTTCTTTTAGTGCTTTATTTCGTGCTGAAAGAGCAAACCTCCTTAACAACTCTTCCCTTTTCTTTTTATAACCATTAATATCTAAATCTATTCTTATTTCTGGTCCATATTTTTTTAGCATAGCTAAACGAAATACGGTTTGAAAATCTTTAAGATTACTTCCTCGTTCTCCTATAAGCGTTCTTGGTTCGTCCACAAAGGCACGGACAAGGTATCTATTTTCTTCATCTTGTTCTTGAACCTCTGGGTCATGTAAAAGAAAAAAGTCCATTTTCTCGAGCCAGTTTTTTATATCCTTTTTTAAGTTTAAAGCTATATTTACATTCATAATATATTTTATAAACTAGTAATTTCCTGTGCTTAATATACATTAAATAAGCACTATTAGCAAGGTGTCTAGTCTTCGAATTTCTTGTTTATACTATATTGCTGTCCAAATGAGAATACGGTTGTTGTAAACCAATAAAGAACTAGTCCCGCAGGAAAGCTTCTTGCTATAAAAATTGTTATAAAGGGTAAGATATATGTCATCTGCTTACCCATAATTTTTTGGAAATCTGGTTGTGATCCACTTTTTGTCTTACCAATTTTTTTCTTTTGACTAAATGTTGTCTTAGATAACACAAATTGAGCCAATCCTGCTAGTATAGCTAAAATAAGAGATTGTTCTGCTAAATTAATACTTAAAAACATTGTATTAATATATTCTGGTTGTGAAACAAAACTATACAAACCCTCTATATTTCCTGGTTCAAGTTCTGTTAAAAATACTCTATACATACCTAAGATAATTGGAAGTTGTATAAGAAAAGGAACACATCCAGAAAATGGGTTTATTTTATGTTCTTTATAAAACTCCATTATAGCTCTTGATTGAGCCTCTTTATCTTTTTTATGTTTTTTTTGAATTTCTTTTATTTTAGGTTGAAGAGTGGAAAGTTCTTTTTGAGATTTTAATGCTTTATAAGAAAGCGGGAAAAGCGCTAAACGAATAAGCACAGTAACTAGTATTATAGCGACACCAAGGTTTGCACCGGGTAATATATCTATAAATATAACCAAAAGATTTACTATTGGTTGAAAAATAAGATTATTAAATATAGTAAGTAGTATATCCATATTAATGACAGTCTTTAATTTGTTTTAATCCTTTTTTAAGTCCTTTAATAACTCCGTGTTGTTTTACCATTTTTTTTGTATATTCAGAGCAGGTTGGACTAAACCTACAAACCCCTGTTGTATATAAACTTAATACTCCATGATCAGGGGAGAGGGTCCATTGATACACAACTATTATACCACTAACTATTTTTCTAGAAATATTAGATAATGTTTGCCTTTTTAAAAATATCATTTGCATCTTTTATTAATTCCTGAAAATTAGCGCTTTTTATGTTTTCTTGTCCTATAAAAACAATATCTACATCGCTGTCTAATGTTGGTAGTACTTCTACTATAACATGTCTTAATAAGCGCTTATAATAATTCCTTAAAACCGCCTTTTTTGTAAGTTTTTTACTTACTCCTACACCAATTCTTGTTTTTTTATCTTTGTTTTTTAATACTTTAATAAAAAAGAATTTACCCTTATAATTTTTTCCATTTTTAATTACTTGGGTAAACTCTTTAGTATTTAAGGTGTTTTTTTTTGGAATCATAAACAGCCTTAGTGAACCACAATTAAACAGTTAGTTTTTTGCGGCCTTTTTTTCTTCTTCGTTTTAGAACCCTTCTACCTGTTTTTGTTTTCATTCTTTCTCTAAAACCGTGTTTTCTTTTTCTTCTCTTTTTTGAAGGGTTATATGTTAGTGACTTCTTTTTTGCCATAATATTTATTATTTTTACTAATCTAGCAACTTTTATACACTACCATTAAAGCTCTATTTTATCAAGATTCGTAATACTTATCCACAGGTCTTACACAATTTATCCCAGAACTTTCCAAAAAATCAAGATTACATTAAGAACCATCTTCATGTTATCATACACGTAACTTAATGAATTAAATCTACTCATAATCTTGGCTTGGGAACTCGCACCAACTATGAGACTTAAATAATTATGCACGAACAAGAACTCTGGCAAATAGTATTAACTGATATAGAGGAACAAATATCAAAGGCTAATTTTGTCACCTGGTTCAAAAATACTTATATATCATCTAAAAAAGATGGTGTTGTATCTGTAGCTGTTCCTAATGGCTTTAGTAAAGAATGGTTAGAAAAGAAATATAATAAATATATATTAAAGTCCTTACGAAATAACGCTAATGAGGTAAAAGATGTTAAATACGTAATAGAAAATAAAAAACCATCTGTTCAAGTTGCTGAAAACACCAAACAACAACGTAAAAAGGATGAGGATGATACTCAACTTCAATTTGAAGAATTACAAATAGATAAAAATACAAATTTAAATCCTAAATATACTTTTGATTCTTTCGTGGTAGGCGCATCTAATGAATTAGCACATGCTGCAGCTTTATCTGTTGTAAATAATCCAGGAACAACTTATAATCCACTATTTATATATGGTGGAGTGGGTTTAGGTAAAACTCACCTACTTCAAGCTATAGGTAATGAATTATCTAAAAATAAAAGAAGTGTTGTATATTTAACATCAGAACAATTTACTAGTGAGTTTATTTCAGCTGTACAAAATCAAAATATAGAAAGTTTTAAAAACAAATATAGAAAAAAAGACTTGCTTATTATTGATGATATTCAGTTTATAGCTGGTAAAGAGGGGACTCAAGAAGAGTTTTTTCATACTTTCAATGCATTACATGAAAGAAATAAACAGATAATATTGAGTTCTGATAGACCCCCAAAAGCAATACCTACCTTAGAAGAGCGTCTTCGTTCAAGATTCGAAGGAGGTATGCTTATAGATATTGGTTATCCTGATTATGAAACACGAGTAGCAATTCTTAAAATAAAAATTAAAGATAAGAACGTATCTTTAAGCGAGGAGGTTATAAATTATATAGCTTCACATATACAAAAAAATGTGCGCGAGTTAGAGGGTGCATTAAATCTTATAATAGCTTCTTCTAAATTACATAAAAATGAAATATCTTTAGATCAAGCTAAAAAAGTTTTAGCACATCTAACACAAAAACCTAAAAAACCTATTACTTTTAAAAAGATATTTAAAACAGTAACTAGTTTTTATGAAGTAGATGAAAAAGATCTTATAAGTAAAAATAGAAAAAGAGAAGTTGTACTACCCAGACAAGTTGCTATGTTTTTAATGAGAACAGAGATGAAGAGTTCTTATCCCTATATAGGAGAGAAGTTTGGTGGGAAAGATCATACTACAGTTATTCATGCTTGTGATAAAATTGAAAGAAAATTGAAAGAAAATAGTTCTTTTGAGGAAGAGTTTAACTTTATAAAACAACAACTATACCTAGAGTAATAAAATAAGTCTGTTAATTAACAGTGGAAAACAACTAGGAAAACTTTGTGGAATATCTGAAGACTAACTGAGTATTATGTGTGTATAAAAAGTATTTTAATTACATAGTTAAAACTTATACACACTAAACCCCAGTTAATCCACAGACTACTCCTTGGGTTAGTCCACTATTAATTAATATGTTAAATACTTATAAATACAGCTTCTAATAGGTTTTCCACTAAATGCTATCTAACCTATAATAACTACTATGAAATTAAATATTAAAAAAGAATTATTATTAAAGGCAGTAAATATCAACGAAAGAAATGTTGGTAGAAACTTAACGCTACCTATACTTAATAATATTTTAATTAGAGCTAACGAAAATAAAGTAGAAATTATATCTACAGATTTAGATATTGCAATTATTACAGAACTTACTGCAAAAACAGAAGAGTCAGGAAGTATAGTTATACCACCTAAAACTTTAAGTGGTTTTCTTTCAAATCTTCCTGATTCTTCAATAGAATTAAAGAAAAATAAAGAAACTTTATTTTTAAAAAATGGCACACATAAAACATCTATAAAGGGTGAGAATGATAAAGATTTCCCTTTACTACCTAAAGTTTATAGAGATAATTACTTTACAGTTAAAGCTAAAGATATAGTTAGTGCTCTAGATCAAGTAATTAATTCTGTTTCTTCTTCAGAATTAAAACCAGAACTTACAGGAATACTTTTTAATATTACAAAAAATGAATTTAAATTAGCATCAACAGACTCATTTAGGTTATCTGAAAGAAAAGTACCTTTTGATAATATTAGTGCTATTAATAATAAAAAAATAATACCTGCAAAAACTGCTAATGAAATTATAAGAAGTTATCAAAACATTGAAGGAGAACTTATTTTTTATATAGAAGATAACCAACTAACAGTAGAAAATAAAGATAATAATAATTTTAAAATAAGAATAATCTCTAAGTTTATAGAGGGAGATTATCCAGATTATTCTAAAATAATCCCTAATAATTTTACAACAAAAGTTATAGTTTCTAAAAAAGATCTTTTACAACAAGTTAAAGGAGCAAGCTTATTTACAAGTAGAGTTAATGATATCAGATTATCTGTAAACCAAAAAAAAATAGATATACATGCTGAAAATTATGATGTAGGAGAGTTTAATTCTTCTGTTACTGTTACTACAACAGGGGAGAGTAAAGAACTTGTTTTTAACCATCAATATTTAATAGATGGTTTAAATAATATAGAGGGTGACGAAATTATTATAAAGATAAATAAGGCAGATGGTCCTACTATGTTTGAATCTACAGATTATAAAAATTACTTTTATATACTTATGCCAATTAGGCATTAATCACAGGATAATATGTTCATACATTTAAATAGTTTATTATCCAGAAAAACTTTTAAATTTGACAACGCAGAATTACCTCAATTATGGAAAGAGGCAGTAAAAAATGTACGACCAGGAGCAGAGAAGTATACCAAATATAAAGATATTAGAAATAATATATTGTATGTTAGTGCTGATGATCCTGTATGGATAAAAGAACTTAGTGGTTATCAAGAAGACTTAAAAAAACACATTAATAAAAAAAGAAGCGAACCTATATATTCTATAAAAATATCTCTCTAAACTAAAAATCCCAGATATCTGGGATTTTTAGTTTAGAGAGATAGAATATTAAGTGCGTCTTCGTTTTCTTCTGGAGGATTAGGTTTTCCTACAATAAAGGATACACTTCTGGATGTTGTATTTTCTTCATAAGTTTCTCCAAATATAGTAATCGTGTAATTTCCTTCAGATAAAGAACCTAAATTATTTTGTATATTATAAGCAGATATACCATCATTAGAAAATCTTTTATTTAAAACAGTATTTTTATTTAATGTGATTCTAATATTTTTTAATGACCCTGAGGAACTTACACTTCCTGATATTATTATATCTTCACTTTCTTTATAATTTTTATTTTCTGGATTATTTATATTTATCACAATAGGACCAGATTGTTCATTATTACCGTTACTGTCGTTTAATATTCCATTTTCTCTTGCCCATATTCTTACAGAATAATCCCAATTAGTATATTGAGGATCATTTTTAGGGTTATCTGGGGCATCTTTTCTTGGTTTGTATTTTTCAACATAATGCAGAATAGAATGAGGCATAACAACACCATCTAATACAGGTTTTTCAGTTTTATCTATAACAGGATTAGTAAAAGACGACTCTTCTTCTAGTGTTGGAAGTTTAAAGTAAAATTCCTTGTTTTTAATAATATCTCCTTCTAAAGATTTTTCTTTATATATATTTTTAATTACACTATTCCATATAGGAGATGCTACAGAGCTTCCTGATCCATTACGCATAGGGTAATTATTATTATTACCAGTCCATACACCAACAGTGATACTTGGTGTGTATCCCACCGTCCATGCATCCATGTAATCTTGAGTAGTCCCTGTTTTAGCTGCAACAGATAAACCAGGTATATTTAAATTATTTACTTCTCCAAATACACGGGATCTAAATTCATTTTTACTTAAACTGTATGTAACTTGGTTAGCTACATTTTTATCTAAAACACGAACAGAGTTTTTTCTATATTCTTCTAATACATTACCTTCTTTATCTTCTATATTTAATATAAAAGTTGTTTCATTTCTTTCTCCTTCTGTTGCAAAAACACCAAACGCAGATGTTTCTTCTACAAGCGTTACATCTCCTCCTCCAAGGACAAGTGCTAAACCATAGCGATTATGATCCTGTAAAGAATCTATACCCATTCTATTAGCTAATTTTAACGTGTTTTCTATTCCTGCTAGATATAAAACTTTTACAGCAGGTATATTTCTTGATTGAGCTAAAGCTTCTTTAAATGTAAGAGGTCCAAAATAAGCAAGGTCATAATTACCCGGATTATAACATTTAGAACCATTTGGTGCAGTTTCTTCAAGTGCATTAGCAGAGCAGTTTGGATTAAATTCTGTACGAGTATCATATATTATAGTATCTGGTGTATATCCTCGATCATAAGCAGCTGCATAAGCAAAAGGTTTAAATGAAGAACCTGGTTGTTGTGGGGTTACAGCAACATTTACTTGAGGGTCAAATAAACAAGATTTACCAGGAGTACAATTTTCAGGATAAGAATCTCCAAAATAATTTTTAGATCCAACCATACTTAAAACTTGTCCTGTGTGTGGATCTATTACCACAACAGCAGTATTATTTGAATTAAACTGGTTTTTATTTTTTTCAGAGTACTCTATAACAGAATCTTCTGCTACTCTTTGAATAGTGGTATCTAAAGTAGTAACAACCTTAAGTCCTGCTTTTTGTACAAAAGTAGCTCCATACTTATTTTCTAAATACTTTTTAACTTCTATAACAAAATGAGGAGCATCAAATCCACTGAAAGTAGGACTTAATATAACCTCTTCATTTAAAGCTAATTCATATTCTTCTTCGGAAATATATTCTGAATTTTTCATTTTTTCTAGTATAAATCTCTGTCTATTTTTTAATGCTTCTTGGTTATTAGCATAATATGTAGGAGCTTGAGGTAGTGCTGCTAAAGTTGTAGCTTCTGCTAAAGTTAAATCTTTTGCACTTTTATTAAAATAACTTTTAGATGCAGCCTCTACTCCATAAGTATTACCCCCATAAGGTACTTGGTTTAAATATAAATCTAAAATTTCATCCTTTGAGTATTTAAACTCTATTTGTATAGCTAAAATAGCCTCCTTTATTTTTCTTGAAAATGTTTTTTGAGGAGTAAGTAGTGCATTTTTTATAAATTGTTGAGTTATTGTTGATCCTCCTTGGGTTCTATCTCCGGTTCTAATATTTACCACTACAGCTCTAAATATACCCTTAACGTCTATTCCTGGATGTTCATAAAAATTTTCATCTTCAGCAACTATAGTTGCCCACTTTATACTATCTGGAATTTCTTCAGGGGGTATAATAGTTCTTTTTTCTTCTCCATAAATATCATATAAAACTGTTGACTCTGTTCTATCTAATATCTTTGTTGATTCAGGAATAAAAATATCACTTATTGCTTCTGAAGAAGGAAGATCTTTACTGTAATAAACAAATAAAAAACCAATAAGCATAAGTCCAATAAATCCAGTATATGCAATAGTTTTTAATAAAGTAAATTTTTTATTACCAACAAATTTAGCGATTTTTTTAAAACCTAACTTTAAATAATGTGCTATAAAGTATAAAATAGAAAGGAGTATTTTAAATATATCAACTAAAGCACCTAGAAACTCCCTCCCTATTTGAGGTGCATATCTTTTTAAGATATTTAAAAAACGCACTGAAAAATCCTTTACATAAGGAAGCAATGCTTTAATTTTAGATAAAATATTTTTTTTGTTCATATATTAAACAAAATAAGAAAGATAGTATATTTATATACTACAAGTAAAAACAATAATATAATAAAATATATAGGTCAACCCTTATATAGTAACATTTTATAAGTATTTTGTTAGTATATAATAATTAGAAAAATAAATATAAAGATATGAAAACAGAATTCACAGAAAAAGACCTTCTTACTCGTGGAGTTGAAGAGGTTATAGAAGAGAAAAATTTAAAAAAGAAACTAAAAAAAGGCAAAAAGTTGCGTATTAAATTTGGTATAGATCCGACGGCACCCGATATTCATCTTGGTCATACTGTTCCGATGTGGAAACTAAGACAATTTCAAGATATGGGGCACACAGCAGTTCTTATAATTGGGGATTATACAGCATCAATAGGGGATCCTTCAGGAAAAGACAAAACAAGACCCCCACTTACTGAAAAAGAAATCAAAAAAAACTACAAAACTTACGAAAAGCAAGCTTTAAAAATATTAAGAAAAGATAGATTAGAGGTTCATAAGCAAACAGAGTGGTTTAAAAAGTTTAATTTAAAAGAATTAATTAAATTAACTTCTCAGATATCTGTTGGTCAACTTTTAAGTCATGAAACATTTAGGGCTCGTTTACGTAAAAATGAACCATTATCTACACACGAACTTTTATATCCATTTCTTCAAGGGTATGATTCCGTTGCAATAAAAGCAGATGTAGAATTAGGTGCTGTAGAACAAAAATTTAATCTTTTAGCCGGGAGGATTATACAGAAACAAAACAATATGAATCCTCAAGATGTAATCACAACACCATATTTACTAGGTACAGATGGAAAAGAAAAAATGAGTAAGAGTTTGGGAAACTATATAGCCCTTCAAGATAAACCAGAAGATATGTTTGGAAAAGTTATGTCTATAACTGACGATGAGATAATAAAGTACTTTGAACTTGCTACACCACTACCCACAAAAGAAATAAAAAAACTAAAAAAAGAAAAAATAACTGGAAAAACGGCTCGTAATCTTAAAATAAAACTAGCGGAACTAATTACAACTATTTATTGGGGAGAGGAAGAAGCAAAAAAAGCACGCAAAAGATTCGAAACCCAATTTCAAAAACAAGAAATTCCCAAAGATGTAAAAGAATTCAAAACAAATAAGAAAAAAGTTACAGATGTTTTAGATAAAACTGATCTAACTTCTTCTAAAAGTGAAGCTAGAAGATTAATTAAACAGGGTGCTGTTTATATTAATGACAAAAGAGTAGAGGATATACACGCAGAAATACCTAAAAAACCATTTATTTTAAGAGTTGGTAGAAGAAAAATAATAAAGGTTTCTAAAAAGTAAGAAAAAAGCGGAGACTATTTCTCCGCTTTTTTCTTTTTAGTGTTTTTCTTTTTTTTACCCCCTTTTTTCTTTTTAGATTTAGGACGTGTTAATCCCGCACCCTTAACTCTTTTTGAGGGGATTATTTTATATTCGAATACTAAACCATCATCTTCTTCAAAAAAACCTTCTAGTTTTTCTGTTTTAGTAAAACCAGCACGCTTGTAGGTGTTTTGTCTTTTTTTATTACTTGCGGGTAATACAGCATTTATTTTTTCATCACCCTCTTTTATAGATATTGATATTAAAGCTCTTAACATTCTTCTTCCCATTCTTTGTCCTCTATATTTAGGAGTTATTCCCCAGCGAGTAACCCGACGAGTATTCTCTTTTTTATAATGGGTTAAATATGCGATAGGCTTCTTTTCTTTTCTTATAACTATTAAATCACGCTCTTTCAAGGTTTTTTTAAACCCTTTTTCAGTTAAAGGTTTTTCTAGGTTTTCTTTTTCTATTTTATAAAGATCTTTAAAAATTGCTTTTTTCTCTTTTTTATTAAATTCAACCTCTAGACTCCATAAATATTTCTTTTCTATATGGGAAACTAATTGTTCTGCAACATTTATTTTTGTTGCAGATTCAAAACCCTCAAATCCAGGAAATATATTTACCTCTAAAATATAAAATTTTCCTTTATATTTAATTAGATCAACCCCACAAAACTCAGCTCCAAAAACCTTAGCAGCTTTTTTTGCTATATCCTTCATTTCTTTTGAAGGCTCTATTTTATCTGCTGTACCACCACGAGAAACATTTGTACGGAAGTCATCGTCAGCAGAAGTTCTTTTCATTCCTCCAATTACTTTATTGCCTAAAACAAGTATTCTATAATCGTGTTTTATAGGTATATAACGTTGAACTAAAAGTTTACCCAGCCCAAAACTTTTAACAAGGTCAGGTATTTCTTCTTTATCTTTGATTAAAAACACTTGTTTTCCTGCTAAACCCTCTATACTTTTAACTATATATGGTTTTTTAAATTTATCATATACAGAGCTTGGAGTTTGTTTACCTGTGTATAATCTAGACGTTACTACAGGTAAACCCTCATTACTTAACAAATAGTATTGAAACAATTTATCGTAAACTGGTAGCTTCTGTATTGTTTTTTCGTTTAAGGCGTGTTTATGGTGTTGGTTAATATATCTAACTACTAAGTAGTAGTGTCTATACAAGCGGCTTAGACGCCCCTCAGTGTCTGTTTTAGAGCTTTTAATAGGTGATTTAGGTATCACATAGTCATAGTATTTTAAATCTGTCCCATTTATTCTTTGAATACTAACTCCCTTCTTTGTGGAAAAAGCAAAAACAAGAGCTCTCCAAGACATATAATTTACTGTATGTCCTCTTTTTTTCAACTCTTTTACAAGCTTTTTTACTGTATATGATTTAGTTTTCCTATTAAACCCTAGTAATAGTATTTTCATTTATATATATAACTATTTAATATGTTGATGTTGGTATATTTCTTTATTTTTTATATTTACAGAAGATAAATTCTTTTTATATTTTTCCACTATCAGGCTTATTACCTCTGCAACAGCATAAAAGTTTTCATCACTATCCTTTAAAGCCTTGTTTATTTCTAGTTGAACAGCAGGTATTCCTAGTTTTTTTCTAACGTGATAAGTTAAGGTTTTTGTTCCGGGTCCATTTATTTTTCTAAAAAAACCGTTACTTATAGAGTGTTTCGGGAAATATTTATGTAAACTTTTAATTAAGACCTCTTCTAGATAGTCGTCTTGTTGGTGATTTTCTGGGTAAATAAAATCATAATCTATAAGAAAAGGTCTGGTTTTTCTTGCTCCATGAATATCGATAAATAAACATATATTCTTAGATTTAATGATTTCATTAACAGTTTTTCTATAAGTATAATAAACACCCCCTTTATTTCGCCAGTTTTTTATAGCTTTTTCTGACTTAGTTGTTATTCCCCAAGAATTTGTGTTTAAACAAACCTCTTTAACCAATTCATCTGCTCGAGCCTCTCTTCGTCGTATATAAGTCCTTTCTTTAGTTCGCTTTTTAATTGGAACTGCATGTGGAGCAGAAATCAAAATAGGGGAGTGTCCCTCTGTTATATGTATTTTTTTGTGATTGTTTATAGACATAAGTCTAAAATAATACCGGATAGTTATAAATTCACGATTTACACATGAACTTTGCTATCCGGATATATACTAAACTATACCCTATATAATTAAGATTTACAAGGGTATTTTTTATCAACCTAAGACTTATATGCTTCTAAAACATCTAAAGATGAAGCACAACAGAGGGCAACAGCTAAAGCATCTGCGGCATCATCAGGCCTAGGTATTTTTTTTAAATTCAACAGTTTTTGGGTCATAATTTGAACTTGTTTTTTATCTGCTCGTCCATATCCTGCGACAGCCTGCTTTACTTGTAGAGGAGTAAAAGAGTGACAAGGTTTTTTTGTTTGAGCGGCCACTAAAAGAGCTACACCTCTAGCTTGGCTAACCTCAACCAATGTTTTTTGATTTTTAAAATAAAAAATATCCTCTACACCAAAAGCATCAGGACTATATTTTTCGATCAAAGTATTTAATTGTTCGTATATACTTTCTAAGCGTTTGTGTTTTTCATTTCCTGCAGAGGTCTCTATTACACCATAGTCAAGGCATTCAATCGAAGGTTTTTCATATTTTAAAACACCATAACCCATACGAGCTGTTCCAGGATCAATCCCAAATATTATACGCGATATTTTTTCCTGCATAGATTATTTTTTCATGTTTGAGTAAATACTTTGCACGTCGTCATGCTCATCAAGGGCTTCATATAACCTTTCTAATCCCTTCTTATCTTTACTAGATACTTCAATTTTTGTTTTTGCTTCCCACCCTATAGATCCCTTCTCTTTTTCAATTTTTTCGAACATCCATTTAGCACTACCTTCTCCAGATAACTTTGCCTCATATTGGCCCAACAGATGACGCAATTCGGCAGTTGTTCGATTTCGGTTATCAGTTATAACAGAAATTAAAATAGCAACTCCCCCAGGACCATAAGCCTCCATTATAAGTTCTTCTAGTTTTATGTCTTCTTGAAGCTCTCCTGTTCCCTTTTTTATAGCTGTTTCTATTTTATCTTTCGGCATATTGGCATCTTTCGCTTTGTTTATTAAGGTTCTTAATTCGTGGTTTGTGTCTGGGTCTCCTCCTCTTTGTTGAGCAGATACTGTAATTGCTTTTGTTAGTTTACCAAAAACAGCAGCCCTTTTTTTATCGGCCGCTTCTTTTTTATGTTTTATATTTGACCACTTCGAATGTCCTGCCATGGTTATTATATTAATCTATTGTTGCGAGGAACTTCAAGGCCTAAGTGTTCGTAAGCCGCTGGTGTTGCCATTCTTCCACGAGGAGTTCTTTCTATGAAACCTATCTGCATAAGGTATGGTTCATAGACCTCTTCTATAGTATCTGCTTCCTCGAAAGCACCAGCTGCTAGTGTTTGGACACCAACAGGCCCACCATTAAATTTATTGATTATTATTTCTAATATTTTCTTATCAGTAGGCTCTAACCCCATATGATCAACTTCCAACATTTCTAAACCTTCATTTGCTGCTTTTTCTGTTATTTTTCCTTTATGTTTTACTTCTGCATAATCTCTAACCCTTTTAAGTAGGCGATTAGCAACTCTTGGGGTTTTCCTGCTACGCTTTGCTACTTCCTCTAAGGCGGCAGAATCTATTTTTGTGCCAAGTATATCAGATGAGCGCTCAAGTATTTGTTTTAGTTCGTTATTTTCATAAAAATTAAGACGAGCAGTTATACCAAAACGAGATCTTAGGGGAGCAGAGATAAGCCCTGCTCTAGTTGTGGCGGATATTAAAGTAAAAGGAGGTAGCTCCAGTTGAATTGTCCTTGCCGAGGGCCCTTTTCCTAATATTATATCTAAAGTGCTTTGTTCCATTGCAGGGTAGAGAACTTCTTCGATATTTTTATTTAATCTATGAACCTCATCTATAAATAAAACATCATAAGGAGAAAGATTTGTTAATATTGATGCTATATCGCCAACTTTTTCTATTGCGGGTCCCGAGGTTATCTTAATATTAACACCAAGCTCTTTTGCTATAAGATGAGCTAATGTAGTTTTCCCTAGTCCAGGAGGCCCGTATAATAGCGTATGATCAAGAGCTTCATTTCTTTTTTTTGTAGCATCAATAAAGATACGAAGTTTTTCTTTCGCTTTTTCTTGACCTACGTATTCTTCCCAAACAGCGGGCCGCAAAGTAGAGTCTAATAACCTGTCTTCACTTTTTTGTTTTCCAGATGTTTTATTCATCTATTATTCAGAACAAAATGTTAATTTATAAATATAAAAAGCCACAAATAACACTTGACAAAATCTATATAGTTTGCTAATATATGTTCCTACAAGAGGGAAATAGATAATTCGTACTTTTTATAACCCTATTGTAACACAAAAAACGCCTTTAGAATGTAGGTGTGCACAGCCCTCTGTTTTTAAATAGAGGGTTTGGAATATTTTTTAGCTAATGGGTTATTCGGCTTTTGCGGAATAATTCCTCAAGAATATTCTGCTTTTAGGTTCCCAAGCCAAGGTTTTGTGCATACCTACACTCCAAGGGCGTTTTTATATTATTATTCAGATAAAGGTCCTAAAATACGCTCAACCTCTTCTATAGAGGTAATCCCATTTAGTATTTTTAAGGCAGCATCTTGAGTTATAGTAGTCATTCCTTGTGATATAGCAAAGTCTCTAAGTTCTCCATCTGTTGGATTCTCTGATATTTTATTTTTAATTTCTTTTGTTGCGGTTAGTATTTCAAAAACACCTACCCTACCCTTGTATCCTGTTCCTCTACATTCACTACAACCCTCAGGGTTGTTTTTATATATCTTTGTTTGGTTATCTGATAATTCTGGTTGTATTTCTTGAGGTAAGGCTCTTACTAGGGGAGATAATTTTGAATATTCTTTATTCGATATTGTTTTTTCTACTTTACAAGCATCGCAAAGTTTTCTTACAAGTCTTTGTGCTATAGATGCTGTTAGGGCCGAAGCTGTAGTTGCAGGATCTATACCTAAATCTGTTAAACGAGGCGCTGTTCCTGCAGCATCCATGGTGTGCAAAGTTGTTAAAACTTTTCTTCCAGCAAGAGCACCCTGTAGAGCAACTTCTGCTGATTCTCTTTCTCGAAGCTCTCCTATAAGCACTATGTCGGGGTCTTGTCGTAGAATTGCTTTTAATCCAGCAGAAAACGTATAACCCTCATCTTCGTTAACTTGTGTTTGGGTGGTTCCTTTCACATGGTATTCTATAGGGTCTTCAATGGTTATTATTTTTACTCGAGGCGTGTTAAGGTGTAGAATTCCCGCGTACAAAGTTGTTGTTTTACCCGAGCCAGTTGGTCCAGTTACAAAAAGTATACCATCAGGCTTTGTTAATTGTTTTTTAAAGGTTGCAAGCAAATCATCTCTTATACCAAGATCAGAAAGAGATAATAAGAATTTTGGATCCAATATTCTTAAAGCAATATCTTCCTTATACTCACTTGGAAGCAGTGATGCTCTTATTTCAACAACTCGACCCTCAAACATAACAGAAAACCTACCTTCTTGAGGCTGGTCATGTATGTTTAGTTTTAGTTTTGATAGCAGTTTAATACGAGAAAGGACTAATTTATACAACCTATCATCTAATTGAGCTGTTTCATACAACAACCCATCCAACTTAAGGCGCACAATAGCACCTTCTTTTCGTGGTTCTATGTGTATATCTGTAGCTTCCATTGAAAGAGCTGAACTTAATATAAGTTCAAAAACATGAGAAGCATTCTGATCTGATATTTCATTTAAGACACCCTGAAAACTATCTACAGTAGTTATTTCTCCCTTGAAGCGCTCAAGAATATTTTCAGAGACCTGAACCGATCCAGTTATATCCTTCTTTTTTGTTTTTGGGGATGTGTGAGATTCCCAAGCCTCTTTTATTCCAGTTTCTGAACCAATAAAAACATCAACTCTGTCGTATTTATCACGTAGGTTGTTTAGAATATTCTTTGTGGTTGGGTCGTTTGGGTTAGAGATTGCTATTTGCACCACTCCTTTCTGCTCTTTTATTACAATAACTTTATTTTGCGCAACATCTTCAGACAAAACAGAAAAAGCATCCCTATCGATTGGGGTTTGAGATAGATCTACATAAGGTAGCTCATATACGCTAGCCTTTTCCCTTGTTAGGGACTCTTCTTGCCTTCTTTTTATAGAGTCAGCTTGTGAAGACCCAGAATTGGTCATAAGGTTTACTGTGGTCGTTAGTTGTTATTATACTATCCTATTTTTTACTTTAAAACAATCTTGCTTTATGTGTAAAAAATGTTGTCTAATGTAAAATTGGGGTGTATGTTTGTTAATTTTAATAAAATAAAAACTATTTTTAGTTGATTTATTAACACGCAACTCTTAGAATAATATATAATAGTAAAAGTTTGGCAACTGTATTTATATTAATAAAGTCTTTAGTATAAATCTTAAAATACAACAATAATCAAGCAAAAATGAAAAAAGAATTTTTTTCAAAATCTCCAGAAGATACAAAAGAAATAGCAAAAAAAATAATAGAAAAAATTCCTAATACTAAAAAAGCTAAAATTCTTGCACTAACAGGTGATCTGGGCGCTGGAAAAACCAACTTTACTCAAGGGGTAGGGGAGTTTCTAGGTGTTAAAAGAACAATCACAAGCCCCACCTTTGTTTTAATGAAAAAATATAAAGTAGACCAAGAGGATCAAAAATATAGTAATTTTTTTCACCTAGACTGTTATAGAATACACTCCAAAGAAGAACTTTTAGATTTAGGGTGGAGTGAAATGATTACAAAACATGAAAACTTAATACTTTTAGAATGGGGAGAAAGAGTAAAAGATATTCTACCCGAAGACACAGTATGGGTTATAATAGATACAAAAGGAAAGAACAAAAGAAAAATAACAGTTATCCTTAAAGAAGATGAACCAAAAAAATAAAAGACCGCTACTTATAGTAATAGATTCTAACTCTTTGTTTCACAGGGCATACCATGCTCTTCCTAGGTTTAAAACAAAAAAAGGAGAACTGGTGAATGCCGTTTATGGATTTTCACTTGTTTTAATGAAAGCACTTAAGGAGCATAAGCCAAAATATATAGCTGCGACATTTGATGTTGCGGGACCAACTTTTAGAAGTGAAGAATACGAGGAATATAAGGCTGGCAGAGAGAAAGCTCCCGATGAGCTTTACGAACAGATCCCTCGCATAAAAGAGGTCTTGGCGGCGTTTAATATACCAGTGTATGAAAAAGAAGGCTTTGAGGCTGATGATGTAATAGCTACTGTTGCTGAGAAAATAAATCAAAACAAAAAAAACATAAACACCTTAATAGTTAGTGGAGATTTAGATACCTTGCAACTTGTAAATGATAATACAAGCGTATATACAATGAAAAGAAGTGTTAAAGACACCATTATATATGATGAAGAAGCTGTGGTAGATCGTTATAGCCTAGAACCAGAACAACTTAACGACTACAAAGGTCTTCGGGGAGATCCTTCAGATAATATACCTGGAGTCCCAGGTGTTGGCGAAAAAACAGCAACAACTCTTTTAAAAAAATACCCAACACTTGAAGATCTTTATGATGCGCTTGAACAAAACAAGGTAGAGGAGGTGACCGAGCGTATATGCAAAATATTAAAAGAAAACAAAGAGCAAGCATTTTTCTCACGCATGCTTGCAACTGTTAAGAAAGACGTTCCAATTGATTTTAAGTTGAGTGATGCTGAATGGGGTGGTTTTGACCCCGAAGATGTGCGTAAACTTTTTAAAGAACTTAACTTTAATGCTCTTTTACAGCGCCTCTCTGATCTTGAAGGTTTTGATGAAGTTAAAGAAGAGGCTGAGGTTGAAAAACCGAGAAAAAAAGAGCTGTTAGATGAAGTAGAATCCGCACATGATGCAGGGTTGTTCTCGGATGAGATATATAAACTAGAAAAAGAAATTGTACCAATTATTATCAAAATGGAAGACAAGGGTATAGGTTTTAATAAAGAAGCATTAAAAGATTTACAACAGAAGGTTCAAAAAAAACTCGATAAGGTGGAGAAAAAAATATACAAAGAAGCAGGAGAGGAATTTAATGTAAATTCACCACAACAACTTTCAGAGATATTGTTTGAAAAACTAGAAATAAGCTCTAATGGTCTAAAAAAGACTCCGGGCAAAAAAATATCTACAGCAGCAAGCGAGCTCGAAAAATTAAAAGGAAAGCACAGTATAATAGACCTTATTCTTGAACAAAGAGAGCTTCAAAAACTTATTTCTACATATATAAACCCATTACCAGAGCTTGTTGCTGATGATGGAAGAATACACACAACATTTAATCCGCTAGGTACTGCAACAGGTAGAATGTCCAGCTCTGACCCTAATCTTCAAAATATCCCTATTCATAGTAGTTTCGCTTCGGATATAAGAAATGCATTTATAGCTGATAAGGGTAAAAAGTTTTTGGCTTGTGATTATTCTCAAATGGAACTTAGACTAATAGCTCATCTTGCGAATGATAAAAACATGATAGAGGTGTTTGCTAACGATGAAGATATACACATAAGTACAGCAGCACTTGTATTTGGTGTCAAAAAAGAAGATGTAAGTTCAGATATGCGCTATAGAGCTAAGGCATTAAACTTTGGAATAATATATGGGATAGGTCCACGTGCTTTTTCTAGATCCGCGGATATAAGTTTTGAGGAGGCAAAAGATTTTATAAACAAATACTTAGATGTATTTGAGGATGTGGCCATGTATATGGAAGAAATGAAAAACAAAGCCCACAAACAAGGTTATGCTGAAACAATGTTTGGTCGTAAACGTTTTTTGCCCGACTTAAGATCTCCAAATCCAATGTTGCGCTCTTATGCTGAAAGAGCTGCGATTAACCACCCCGTGCAGGGGACAGGGGCAGACATTGTGAAGATGGCCATGGTTAAAACGGAGCAAGAACTAGAGGGTATAGACCTCCTATTGCAGATACATGATGAATTGTTGTGGGAGGGAAGTAGTGGTAAAATAAAGGAAGTGGCTCCAAAAGCAAAAAAACTACTAGAGGGCATAGTTAAACTATCTGTGCCCTTAAAGGTAGAGTACAATATTGGAGAATCTTGGGGTGAGCTTAAATAAACATGCCAAAAAAAGAAAAAACTTCAGAGAATAATTTTAAAATGCCCATAACTGTTTTTGGATGGCTGTGGTCTGTAGGAGCCTTAGCGTTTATGGCTCTATTTTTATCTGAGGAAATATTTGCTGAAAATACACTATATAGAGCAGTTCTCGTAGTTGTTGTTTTTGTTTTGTATGTTATAGCCTCGTTCTTTATTGTTCGCCGTGATTTTATTAAACCGCTAAAGAAAATATACAAAGCATCAAGTGAAATAGGAGGAGGTAACTTTGGATACCGAATGAAGCTTAAAACAAACACAAAAGTGGATGATATAGCAGATGCTATAAATGACATGGCAGAACGATTAAATAAAATACATAAAAGAGAGGAAAATATTGCAAATATGAAAACAGAATTTCTAACCATAGCAGCACATCAAATGAGAACACCACTTTCTGGTATAAGGTGGATATTCAATGCCCTAACAGATTCTTCTGGTGCAGGTGCTGGGCTTAATGATACACAAAAGAAGCTCATGAAAAGGGGAAGTAACCTAACAGAAGATACAATAGGTATGGTGAACGACCTTTTAAATGCCGCCCTTATTGAACAAGGAGAGTTCGGGTATTCTTTTAAGGTTGGATCTATTATGGATGCCGTACAAAAAGTAGTTGATAAAGAAAACAACGTAAGCCAAGAGAAGGGGATTGATATTTTCTTTAAAAAACCAACAGAGGAAGTGCCAAACATAAAGTTTGACCCCGAAAAAATAGAAGTCGCCCTTCGTGCTCTTGTGGATAATGCTATTAAATACAGTGACAAAGGATCAAAGATATACGTTACTCTAGAAAATAAGGAAAATGAAGTATGGATATCTGTACAAGACGAGGGTATCGGAATACCAGAAGATGAAGTAAAGAAATTATTCACCAAATTTTTTAGAGCAAAAAACGCGCTAGAGTTAGATACAACAGGAAATGGTTTAGGTTTGTATATAGTGAAAAATATTACTGACCATCACAATGGAAAGGTCTGGGTGCAATCAAAAGAAGGACAAGGGACAAAGTTCACTATAGCTATTCCAAAAAACCTTGATAAAAAAATAGAGAAGACAGAAGAAGGTGAAATACAATCTTTTCTAGAGGATTTATAAAACACATGAAGCACAATATATTCAAACTACAACTGGGAGAAATACTCTTTTTTATTTCTGGACTGTTGTGGCTTTTTGCTTTACCAGCCCTTAAAAGTGAATACGGGTATTTTCTTTGGGTTGGAGCAAAGGTGGTTTATTTTTTAGGTTTTGTATTCTTTTTTGTTAATTTTGTTTTAAGATATAGGGAAAATAAAAACAATGTATAACAGCATAATAGAAATTTCATCAATTGTTCGCCTCTTTATTCAATTGAATTTAGTTGTGGCAGGTGCAGCCTCTCTTTGGTGTATGGTTTTTTCATATAAAGGAATAAAGGATAAAGATAGGGGAGAATATTGGAATAGGCTTGCTTTGTACTTGGGATATGTTTTTATAGGAGCTCTTGTGTTGTTTATTTTGAGTTGGTGGGCTGGTTCTATGTTTATTTTTTCACCTGATTCCTTAGCTCACGAAGGGGTTGTTCATAGTGCAGCTTATCCAGATCAACTTGCAATCAATGGGTTTAGTGCAAATATGATTTGGGTATCTATTTTATCGTTATTTAATATTTTTGCCCTTATTTTATATCAGAGAAAAAATAAATCCTTTGGATACTTTAAAAAAAGAGCCTTTCCCTTTTTTGCTCTGAATTTTTTTATACTTAGCGTAATTCTTTCTTTAAGTGCTTTTACTGGAGGATTGGATAAACTTCAGGTTGCTCTTACCCTTCATAATTGGCATTCTATAATAACACTGGGAACAGTTATATGTGTGGATATTTTGTTTATGCTAACCATAAAAAAAGATAACTTAAAAAGGATATTATACCCCTTTTACCCTATTATGAGCGCTGCTATATGGTTTGGCCTTGGGCTAGATTTTGTGAGTTCGTTTCTTATTATAGACGGCGGCCTTTCTCTTACTGATCAGTTTATATTTAATCAAGCAGTTGTTATCATATTAATACTAAACGGCGCACTTTTATCTGTTGGTATAAATGATGAGTTAATAGCCCTGATAAAACCAGACAGAGTGGACAGAATGGATCCAGTGGTGGATAGTGTTGTTAGGGTTTCGGGGTCTATATCTATAGTTTCTTGGATAACCGTTACAGTTATAGATTTTTTCATAATACCCATTGCACTGCCTTGGCTGGTTGTAGTCTATTTGGCCTTGATTTTTATGGCATATATTGTTAAACCTTTTGCAGAAGAGCAATTTGAAAGATTAGCCCCAGCATAAAAATAAAAAATGAAAATATATATAAAAAAACTAAAAGAAGCCCTAGAGCACCCTATAATATTTTTGCCGATTATTCTGCTTATACTCGCTTTTGGTGGGTTGTTTTATTTTGGAGAAATAACAGAAGTTTTAAGTAAAAAAGGTTTTTATTCGTTTGAGATTAATTCAGGCGAAGGTGGGGCGGGGAATATTTTAAATGAGCCACACCCTCTTACAGGAAAACGTTGTGGAAATAGCGAAAAAAGGCCTTTTGCGGTTATGATGCCCTCAGATCAAATTACACGCCCTCTTTCTGGAATAGCAAAAGCTGATCTTGTGGTAGAGATGCCAGTAACTCAGCCAGGCCAAGGCGGGATAAACAGAATGATGGCAGTCTTTGCATGTGAAGAGCCAGAAGAGATTGGCTCGGTTCGCTCCGCAAGAGATGATTTTATACCCCTAGCAGCCTCTTTCGATGCAATATACGCTCATTGGGGTGGTTCTCACTTCGCGTTAGACGAATTAAAGAAGGGCATAATCCCTGATATAGATGCACTTGTAAACCCATTTAGCACATATTATAGAAAGCAGTGGATAGCACGACCACACAATGGATTCACATCTTTTAATCGTCTTCTAAACACAAGCGAAAAGCTAGGTTTTAGAACAGAGAATAAGTTTGGTGGATATCCTCATATTGAAGGATCTTCTAGTGTTGGGGACAATCCTACAACAATTTCTGTTGCATACCCAGGATCTTATCGTGTGAGTTATGTTTACAACCCCGAAAACAACTCTTATATGCGTTGGCGTGGAGGAAGTCCCGAAGTGGATGCGCTAGATAACAAGCAGGTAGAATCCAAAATACTCATAGTTATGAAAACTAATACTCGCCACCTAGAAGGGCAGTATAATGACGTTGATGTCTTTGGGTCTGGCCAGGCTTATGTTTTTCAAAATGGCGAATTAATAAGAGCTAGTTGGCAAAAAGAGTATGGAGATATAGATGGTAAATTATACTTCTATAACAAAAAAGACAAAGAAATAAAATTTGTAGCAGGCAACATGTGGATACATGTTGTAGACAACTCAACCCCTATATATTGGGGAGGGGAGAGGCTGTAAGAAGGTGTTATATTGTTTTTGCTTAAAACAACCTAAACCAGCCCAACCACAACTGGGCCGGTTTTTAATGTTAAAATAGAAGCATGATAAATTTTGAATCACAATATGAAAAAGTGGTAGGCGGGGAGTCTAAAGAAGAAAGAAAAGAGGCCGAAAAAAGAATACAAGACAGACTGGAGAGACTCGATACAGAAGCAGTGGGAGAGTTTGAAGTAGACAAAACAGAACAAGAAGAGAAAATTATAGAAACTTCAGAAGATGCTGTTGATGAGATGGTTGAGAGATGGGGAGGGGAACCAAAAAAACTACCGCCACATAAGATACATATTTTGGAACCGGAAGCAGTTGGGCAACTTACCGCAGGGAAACTTGCCAGTGCTTTTTATGCGCCGGGCGCTCAATTTGTGGGCATAGAAAGAAGAGGTTCCGGTGTAGACTTTGCCACAAGTGTTGCGCATGAATTTTTTCACGCAAAATCATATAAAGCAGCTCAGGTTATGGAAGACGGCAAAGACGCTCCTTGGCGCTCCGGTGTTCAAGTCTATGAGTTTAAAGATAAGAGGGTTGCCTATTTCGGTGCACTAGAAGAAGCAATAGTAGGTGAGTCCACGAGGTTGTTTTTTGAAGAGAAGGTAAAAAATAACCCCATGTTTAAAGACGAAGTAGAGGCCGTAGAAGAAATTAAAAAATGGTTAAGAAGCTCGGCTTCAGAAAGGAAGTTGTCCGATGAGCAAAAGAAGGCGGTAGACATATTCATAGAAGAACTATATTCTATCCCCGATGCTATAAAGGTTGCCGAAGTTTTGGTGGGTGATAAGGATGATGAATATAAGCGCGGCTTTTTAGAAGGAGCATTTTCTAAGATCAATGAAGAGAGAACAGATATAATGGCAGAGCGATACGAAGAGAGGCACAAGCTGTATGAGTTAATGGATCAAATAATAGAAAACTCAAGCTTTGAAACCAGAGAAGAGCTCTTTGAAGAATTTGCAAAAGCAAACTTCAGTGGCTCGTTATTGCCACTAGCGAAAATAGTAGAAAACGCACTCGGAAAAGGCGCCTTTAGAAGAGTTGCAGAAGATTTTAAAGAGGAGTTATAGTGCACCCCTGGCTCCACATTGACAAAAATACCATTAAGTGGTATTTTTTACATACCTATTTGTTTTAACATAAGCACACTGAAAGGAGGGTAAATGTTTAAAGTACTGAAAGATGAACCGCCTAGGCCGCCTAGGCCTGGAGACTTTGTAAAAACCGCATCCGGAGAAACCCACAGGGTTTCTAAGACCGAAGAAAAAAATGGAGATTGGTTGGTTTATTTTCAGGGTGGAGGTTCTGCATACTGGAAGCGTGATAATATCACCACAATATCTCGCGACGAGAATTTTCAGGAACATGTAGAGGACCTTTGCAATAGATATGGGATTGAGAAATAAGTTCTTTTAAAGCCCTCAGTTGAGGGCTTTTTATGTGGGATTATTTAAAAAATAGGCTAATGTTATAATATATTGACAACAATAAGATAAAGATGGTATAATATTGTTGTAAAAAGTAAACAACTAAAATAAAATCATGAGCAATCAAATAAAAACGCTAGCATCTAAATTAGAACCCCTTGGCTTAAGCGACAAACAAGCCCGCGTTTATGTCGCTACTTTGTTTTTGGGTTCTGCTCCGGTGCAACAAATAGCAAAACAAGCAGACATTAATCGTCCAACAGCATATGTAATATTAGAGGAACTTGAAAACATGGGCTTGGTATCTGAGTCTACTGATGCTAAAAAAACAGTTTATATCGCAGAAGATCCAGAAGCGATTACTCGTTGGCTTGAGAAGAAAGAGATTGAGATAGAAGCAAAGAAGAAAAGTGCAAAAAAATTAATTAGTGACCTAGAGGGTATTAAGAGGGAAGAGGTGTCTCAGGCTCCCATGGTTCGTTTTTATCGTGGGAAAGAAGGTATAAAGTCTATATTAGCTGAATCTGCAAGAAAATCTAAACCGAAAACAGAGGTTTATGGTTTCACAAACTTGGACGAGGTAAAGAAATTGTTTCCTGGATATTTCAAAAGCGCACCAGAAAGAAGGCTTCCTAAAGATATTTCAAGCAAGGTTCTATATTCTTCTCTAGAAAAAATAGATTTAGAAAACAAAGAAGCCTTACGTCGAGCACGGAGGGTTGATAACCCAATAGAGGCTGATATTAGCATTTACGAAGATAGAGCAACACTTTTAACTTATGCAGGAGAAAATTCTTCCGGAATCGTTATAGAGAGTCCAGAAATAGTAAAATCTCTAAGGCAGTTGTTTGAATTAGCCTGGGAAAGCAAAGAATAAAAATAAGTCAATTAATATTGACAAAAATAATATAAAGTGTTAGTATATTTATGCCACACAGAACAAGAGAGAACACTGAAAGTACCTTTCAAAGGTGCTCTAAGGTTCAGAGTGTGGCGCTCACCGAAAGGACGAAAGATGGGTGGAGGTTAACAATATATTAGGCTAGAAAAATGACACCCTGCTCGGGTATAAAGAGCATCAACAAGACAGGTGCCACAATCTGATTCTCGGCACCAAACAACTTACAGTGTCCTAAAAGAAAGCCGTGGTGAATTTTTGCAAAAAAAGAGGCAAACATTCACTAGGCCAAGATCCAAAAGGACCAACAGCACTTTTTTCCCCGTATACACCAGGTATGCGGGGAATTGTTATTTTAGGACTGGAAACTATATCTATAGCTGTGGGTATAGTTTCCGGGGCAATACAATATTTGTATAAATAATATTACAAAAATATAGCTATAAAATCCCTTAAAATAAAGGAAAGTATGACTAAAAAACAATACTCTGTTATTAATACTTGACAAAAAAATATCAATATGCTAATATAACAGCAAGTTGAAATGAGGCGAGGAAAAATTCTCGCCCAAAAGCAAAGATTGCTTGGGAGCCATATACTGTTTAATTAAATTAATCAAAACAGAAAAAATGGATTACCCAATCAAAACAATAATGTAAACAGGCGAGAAGGCCTGTCTTTTTTATGCCTGAATTTCGGCAGGCCAACGGTTCCCCGATGGATTCGGGGCTGACGAGCCCAAAGTTTGATCTGTTTGAGGTAGTGCTCATTTAAATAACCTTCCTCATTTCAACTTTAATAACAGATTAAAGCTACAGGGCGAAACCGTTAAAGAAAAACTAGGGCTTGGGAAACTATAAGTTTTTAATCGCGCCACAAAGCAATAAAAAAGGCGGACAGGTTATAAAACTTGGGGAGGCTCTCTCCCCGAAGCTCGCGTCTAAGTATATGTGATCAATTTTAATACTAAAGTTCGGACGCGGGTTATGGGGAGAGAGCAACCGAAGCTCCTCTTTTCATATATAGATATGCCGAAAGGAAAACCAATGGCAAAGAAGGGCCAGGCACAGAAGCACGTTTGCCACCAGCACCCCTCTGTTCGTACGTTCCAGACACCGACCTACGAACCGGGTGACACGTTCGAGACCGCGAGGGGTAAGTCACTTTCGTTCCGTGCCCGTGTGGCTCGGCTCAAGCCACAGCCCAGGGGTTACACGAGCAAGGTGAAGCAAGGGTAGTTCTTCGCCCCTCATCCTTACAAACAAGGGTGAGGGGCAACCCAACTTAATATAATATTTCGCACCACGATCTTAGCCGGTAATGCCGCTTGAGATCGCGGTGCGAGCTTAACTGGCGCGACAAAGCCCCAAGCCTGGGCATAAAAGGTTAGGGGTTCCTCTACCCCGCGATGAAGGACTAGGAGGCCGCCGGATAGGGAGTTCCTTATCCCTGGGACCAAAAGGTGCGGGGAGTAGGAGCCCGCTATCTTAGTTCACCCTGTTGTCTGCAAGGTCCGCAGGCAGAGGATGTGGTCTTGAGCTCGCACCGCAACAACTTAATGATATATGCAAATAATATCGCATATAAGTAGTTGTTCTTTTTAATCCCGGCTATCATACGATAGCCGGCCCGACCCAAGATTACTATGCTAAGCGTAGTTATAGCGACTTTGGGCCGGGTGCAACATCAAAACAGGAGAGAACACCTTGGAGCAGTTCATTAGTTAGCAAAAACAACCCTTTCCTTCTGTGTGAAGGGGAGGGGAACTGGGTTCTAGGTTCTAGTTTATAATTTTGCTAGGTTTGTTACCTACCTTTCTAGACAAAGGCAACACTAAAACAAAAATAAACAAACCATTAAAAAGTGTCAAAAACACCGAACAAACCCTTGACAAGTAAATAATAATATACTATAATATAGGGACTAACAGTTAGTAATAAACTGTTTAAAGTTCTTAACACTGTACTTTCGAGCATCGAGAAGGAGAGGGCGGGCATAAAATACTATATAGGCTCTTGACCCTCTCATTCTCGGTGTTCGAAAACTCATTCCTAAAGGAGGTGAGAAGATGGTAGCAAGCATCAAGCCAAGGTGCCTTTGTGGCGCCGAGGTTGGCTTCAAGGGAGACCGTTGCATCATGTGCGGAACCGACGAGGAGAACATCCAGATCGATCTGTACGAGATCCTCGATTCGCCCCAGCCAACCACTGGGTTCTCGATTGTCCCAGACATCGAGTTCCCAACATCCGAGGCTTTGGAGCTCGGCCTTTGAAACAGGCTCCATCAAGACTTTCTTACCCCTAGGGTGAGGCCCGGAAACAACCGAGGAAAAATTTAGTCTATCAGCAGGCTATCAAGCCCATTCGGGCAGCTGAGGGCACAAAGCACTTTGTGCCCTTCCTTCTAAGGTCTCGACTACTCGAGGTTTTAGAAGGGAGAGAAACCCTTCCTAAAGAAGGCCAAGCGGCGAAGTCTGGTCGCATCGTGGGGTATACACCTTCGCTCTGTATATTCTCAAAACGTGTCAAAAGCGTTTCGGGTTCAAATCCCGGCTTGGCCACGAACAGTACCTATCAATCACACACAAAAGGAGGGCTCACATGAGCCGCCGATTCAAGAAGGGCCCGACACTCGAGGCGATCGAGGAGCTCGGGATCACCCGGCGCACAAAGCCGGGCGAGGTCGATCCTGCGACCTTCATCAAGGGGGCGGCTCTCCTGTGGCAGTCCGAGTTCGCTTGGGCTGTCGACAACGAGGAGACCCGTTGGGCGTATCGAGAACTTGAGCGCCTTCTGTACGCGGCTGTTTCAGCCACGAGTCAGGACGAGCTCACAGAGGCCATCAAGCCGAAGCACAGCCTCGCTGCTCTGCGGTGCGCCACCTCGCGCATCAACAAGGCTGAGGTTAATGTTCTCGAGGAAGAGGCTCGTCGTGAAGCCTCTTCCAACAACTCTTCTCAGTCTCTTCGTGAGTCCCGCGCCCGCAAGGAGCGCAAGCGTGCTCGCGATCGCGAGATCCGTGCCCGCATGAAGGGCAAGAGCCAGTAGACCTTCGGGGGCAGGCCGTGAAGACACCAGCCTGCCCCTGACCAACCATAAGCGAAACCCTTGAAAGGGGGTGAATATGTCGAAGAAGGTCGAAGCTAAGGAGTTCGAGATCGTAAAGACGATCTCGACGGGACGCCACCGCCGCACCGAGACCGCTCAGGTCGTTGCGCGCATCAATGGTCGTCGCGTCACGCGCCATGTCCGAAAGGACAACGGTGTGTGGAAGGACCTCCAAGGGAACACCTACAGCTGAAAAGCTGATTAGGTATCCTGGCGCGGAGCTCCGAAAAGCCGCGCAAAAACAAGGAGCAAAAGTTCCGGTCGTATAAAACACGAAGAAGGGCCGGAAAGGCGAAAAAGGGAGCGCCTAAAAAATCTCTCCAGGGAACGCAGCACTCGCGTTCCCGCTCTTACAGTATTCTCGAAGATTTCGAGGATAGCGTAGGCGCAGAAATGGAAATAAAATGCTAAAGCGAGCATTTGGAAGACTGTTTGCTTTTGCTGGAATCATGGCAATGGCAAACATGGAAGCCAACGAATGGAAAAACAAGCACCTATAATAAATACCCGCCACAAGCTACATAAAGGCTTTTTGGCGGGTATTAAAAATTAATAAACATTATACAAGATAAAAAACATATAATATAGATATCTCTTGAAAAATAGTGTGCCATATGGCATACTATTTTTAGTTATTTTAAAGGAGGTGGTACTTGAACATCGATCCAAATCGTCTTTTCAACGGAAAGTTGATACTGGCCAACAATAAAGAAATTCCAAATTATATTACTCATGATGAAATAATAGCGATTACCTTTGCGTTTCTTAAAGATAAAGGATATCCATTAAGTAATAGTTTGCGTCAGTTATCTATATTTTTTATTCCTGAAACTCGATATGGAAAAGATGGAATAGATCGTTTTTTACCAAAAATATTTAAGTGGCGCACAAGAGACAGCACTAGTGGGAATTATCTTTCTTTAGCACTTAGCATAAAACTATTTGTACCACATCTACAGAATAGAAGAGATTTTATAAAAACATTATTGCATGAATTAGATCACGTAGTCTGGTTTTTAGAGCATTGCGGCAGGTTTGATCGCTCAAAAAGATATAGAGCAAGACCGCACGAAAAGCGTGCGCGAAAAACTTCTCGCAAATGGTACAGAAAAGCAAAAAAGATAGCAAGCAGAAATAAGCCACAGTAAATAGAATATAAAGCATGTCGCATGACATGCTTTTTTAAATATTGCTAAAATGTTAAAATATACTCAATTAATATAAAAAATATTCAGCTATGTTAATAGTGCTCCACGGAAAAAACACCTTTCGCTCTCGTAGGAAGTTGCTTGAGCTTATAGATGTTTATCGCAAAAAACACGAAGGCGGATTTTCATATGAACGAGCACAGGCAGAGAACATGACACTCAACGAGCTTAGCAGTATAGTGCAGAGCGCTTCTTTGTTCGATAATTCTAAGTTGGTTGTATTAGAAAATCTACTAAACAATAAAAAACTAAAAAAGGATGTTGTTGAATGGGAGAGTCTTCCCGATATTGCAAAGCAAAAGGATAACTTGCTTATACTTTTTGAAGAGTCATCTGTCGGCAAGGATAAAGATTATAAAGATATTTTAAAAAATGCTTCAAAAACCCAAGAGTTTAAAGAATTATCAACTCGAGATTCTGTAAAATGGTTTAAGTCTTATTTTGAAAATCAAGACAAAGACATAGATATCTCAAACATAAACATTGTTGTTTCTGCGGCTCAGGGTGATATGTGGAGGGCTTATAATGATCTTGAAAAAATATACGCATATAATAAAGGCAGTAAACTAAGCCAGAAAGAAATCTCTGCTTTAAAAATAGGCTCTGAAGAAGCCCAAATATTTCCAACTATAGACGATGTTTTTTATGGAAATATAGATAAAGCAATATACAAAATACAACTTCACTGGAAAGAGGATTACTTTCCTCAGCAGTTTTTCCATATGCTAGAGCGACAAATAAAACTAATTGCATTAATAAAAGAACAAAAAGAAAAAGGGGTAGTGCAGAGGGCGATGGCAAAAAATTTATCGCTCCATCCATTTGTTGTTAAGAAAACATATAATTTGTGTGATAAATACTCTTGGCAAAAGATAGAAAATATTTATCAACGAATAGAGTCTCTAGAGGTTAAAAGCAAAACAGGGCAATTACAGCCAAGATTGGCATGTGAATTATTGAGCGTTGCTATAGCTAGCTAAAATAAAAAGCCCCGAGTACTCGGGGCTTTTTAAAAGTTTGAGTTATTTTTCCTCTTTCGGATTTAGACTCCTTGCTAAAGATGATTTTCTTCTAGAAGCAGTGTTTTTATGAAGAATACCCTTCTTAACAGACTTATCAATAGCCTTGTAAATGGTTGGCAATAGTTTTTTTGCTTCATCTATCTTTCCACTGGTTACTAAATCTGAAAATTCGCGTGTAAGTTTTTTGACGCGATTTTTATAACTTCTGTTTAACTTTTCTCGTCTTGCGCTTTGTCGAAGCGCCTTTTTTGCGTTTTGTAAATTTGGCATATATCTATTTATTCACGTTTTCAAATACTATCATGATTTTTTTAATTCATCAAGGGTCTTGCCCTATATCCAGTCTCTGAAACTGGATAGAGGGCGGGCATCCTCCAGAGAGTACTCTCCAATAGAGGTTCTTTTTAATTCGCTAACGTAAGCCCCTGTTTTAAGCTCTCTACCTATGTCTCGCGCCAAAGCCCTAATATAAGTGCCACTTGAAACTTTTACCCTTATCTTTACCTCGGGCCAACTATAACTAAGTAGTTCTAGTTTATAAATAGTAACCTTTTTTGGTTTTAATTTAACCTCTTTTCCTTCTCTTGCTAGCTCATAAGCTTTTTTACCTTTTATTTTTTTAGCTGAATACGTGGAGGGAATTTGCTCCATCTCTCCTGTAAATTTTTCGAGCACCGCTTGAAGCTCTTGCTCGGTAACCGGCACTGCATTATCGACGGATGTATGCTGTGATTCCACTGGTTCTCCAGTTATGTCTCCTGTATCTCTTTCTTCGCCCAAAATAAAAGTTGCTTCATATTCTTTATCCATTCCTATAAAGGTGCTTTGTTGTTTGGTTTCTGGTCGCCCTACCAAAATAATAAGAAGCCCTTCTGCAAAAGGATCTAGGGTTCCTGCGTGACCCACTTTTTTAATGCCCGTAATTTTACGAACTTCGTCTACTATATCGTGGCTTGTTGGCCCCTTTGGTTTGTTAATTAAAAGCATTACCTATGAATTATCTTTTAACTTGTTTATCTTATCACGTAATTTAGCAGCTTTTTCAAAATCAAGATTTTTTGCTGCTTTTTTCATTTCTTTTTCTAACTCTTTTATTGCTAAGTTTTCATACTCTTTGAGCTCTTCATCTTTTGCCTCTTCTAACTCTAACTCTTTGGGCATTTTGTAGATTTTCTTCTCTATAGACATCGGTGTTATACCATGTTTTTTATTATATCTTTCTTGAATTTTCCTTCTGCGCTCCGTTTCTTTTATTGTTGCTTTCATTGAATCGGTTATCTTATCTGCATACATAATTGCCCTACCTTCAACATGTCTTGCCGCTCTTCCTATTGTTTGAAGTAACGTAGTTTCGTTTCTAAGAAAACCCTCCTTATCTGCGTCGAATATTATAACAAGCGAAACTTCAGGAAAGTCTAGCCCTTCTCTTAGTAGGTTTATACCAACCAAGACATCATATTCTCCTTCGCGCAGTTTTTGCATAATGGGCAATCGTTTAAGTGTGTGTATTTCTGAGTGTATGTATTGAACTTTTATTCCTTCGGTGTTTAAAAATTCAGCAATTTCTTCGGCAAGACGCTTTGTTATTGTTACAACAAGTGTACGTTGCCCCTTTTTATTTTGTTTTTCTATTTCCTCTATAGCGGTTTGCATCTGGTTTTTTGTTGGGCGTATTTCTATTTTTGGATCTAGTAACCCAGTTGGCCTTACTATTTGCTCTACTATGTTTTCTTTGCCAGCTTTTTCTGTTTCATAGTCTCCGGGTGTTGCAGAAACGTATACTGCTTTTTCTATTCTCTTGTTAAACTCATCAAATTTAAGTGGCCTGTTGTCGACGGCGGAGGGAAGGCGAAAGCCATGCTGTATTAATGTTCTCTTTCGTGCTCTGTCTCCTGCATGCATCCCTCGTATCTGAGGAAGCGTCATATGAGATTCATCTATCACAGTTAGAAAATCGTTGTCAGCGTTTTTCATATAGTCAACCAGGGTAAATGGGGGAGAGCCTGGCTTGCGGAAATCTAGGTGTCTTGAGTAGTTTTCAATTCCGGGGCAGTAGCCCATTTGTTCTATTAGCTCAAGATCATAATTTGTTTTCTGTTCTAATCTGTATGCTTCAATGTCCCGCCCTCTTTCTTTTAGGTTTTTTAATCTTGTGTGTAGTTCAGCTTGGATATTTTTAGTTGCAATCTTTAATTTATTTTCTGGAGTTATCCAAAAATTTGCTGGAAATATTTTTACCCCTTCTTTTTCTCCTTTTTTTCCGTATACTCCGCTAGGCGATATATCTTCGTTTTGTGCAATATTTGGTTCGGCTACAACTAGAGTTGCTATTTTTTCTTTATCACCTTGACCCTCAAGCTCAATAACTATTTTTGCCTCCCCGGTGGGAGGATACACTTCTATTAGGTTACCCTTGGCACGGAAGCTTCCTGCCGATGGGTCTATATCGTTTCTGCCAAACCCCATACTAACTAGAGTGTTTAAAAGGTCCCTTCTTGTGATGGGCTGGTCTTTTTTTAAATCAAGGCTTACTCCTTGGTAATCTTCCGGAGAACCGATACCGTATATACAAGAAACCGAAGCCACAACCAAAACATCTTTTCTTGTAAGTAGTGCTTGTACTGCGGAGTGTCGCATCTTGTCTATTTTTTTATTAACGCTTGCATCTTTTGCTATGTAAGTATCATTTTGAGGTATGTAAGCCTCAGGCTGGTAGTAGTCATAATAGCTTACAAAATAATGAACAGCGTTTTCAGGGAAAAACTCTTTGAATTCCTGGTATAACTGCCATGCTAAAGTTTTGTTGTGAGATATAACAAGGGTTGGCTTATTGATATCTGCTATTGTATTTGCCATTGTAAAAGTTTTACCCGATCCTGTTACACCATGAAGAACCTGGTGCTTTTCACCGTCTTTTAACCCTCTTACAATATTTTCTATAGCCTTCGGCTGGTCACCTCTAGGTTCTAGTTTTGTGGTTAGTTTAAAATCCATAGACACTATATTATAGTATATTTTATAGATTAAGTCTAGATTGATACAAATCAAAATATGTGATATTTTTTTTATATCTTAGTTCTTTGCCAACAGAGAGGAAAAAACATGGCAGAGGAAAGAGAAGAATCAACAAGGGATGAGCCTGTTGGAATGCCAGAGGCCTCCCCTCAAACTATTAAGCGTAGTGTGAATCCGATACTTCCTGTATTACTTGCAGTAGCGCTTGTTTTCGGAATTAGCGTTGGGACCAATCACTGGCTCAAGCCGACTCCGGACGAACTTCGCTCCACTGTGTTTGATGACGGTGAATTTGATGGCACCGATTTCGAAGGTGACATGAGCACCTATACTCGAACAGTTAGAGTAGATGCGCATATTTTCTGGACTGCCGAAGAGGTAAGAGCCAGGGTTCTTGCTATGAATCCAGGTATATCTCAATTACCGGAAGAAGAGCAACAGGCTACTCTTGATCAGCTTGACGAGCAAATCTCTAATCTTCCTACAAATGAGGATGGATACATCTCTCAGAATGACCTTTCTCCACAGTTCAGGATAAATCCTGCAGCTGCTACGGGAGTGTTGCTTTCTGATAGCGTTGTTGTTCCAAGTCAAGTTCTTGCCACAGTACTGGGTATTTCGGGAACGATGGCTGATCGTGTAACTGTAACAGTCACACTCCTGGCGGATGCTGATGTTGAGGATGAGTGGAAGAAGGAGGAGCTTTTCAACGGCAGTGCTTCTGAGCTTGTGGTAGACTCGAAGGTTTATGTCGATAAGGACTATGGCCTTACTTACCTTGAGCGCCCTGCTCAAAAGGCTCTTGTAGACCCCGGGGAAAACCCATATGAAAAAGTTTCTCTCGAAGATATCAGCGACTTGGATGCTGTTGTGTATCCGCGTTCTCTGGGCACCCTTCGTGTAGTTGATTCCGGAAGAGTTACAGGAACTATTGAAGACAGAGGACTTATTCTTATCGGAGGTCACTTCAGCACAGCTGATATGGGTGCCCCAGTTTTCTTGGTTCGCGATGGCAATCTTGTTTGGGCTGGTATGCTCACCAGCACAGCTCAGGGATTTGGCGTTGTAGTAAGTGCTGATACGGTAGAAAGCAGAATGCCATGAAAGGAGTGAGCATGAGAAAATTCGCGGCATTAATTGCTGCAATGGCAATGATATTAACCGCCTGCAGTTCAGGTGGAGGTAATACAGATTCAGAAACAACTGATAGCGGAGACCGCGATTATCTGCAGATAGCTTCTTCAGAGCCCTCAACTCTTGATCCACACCTGGTGACAGATGTTGGCTCTCACAGTTATGTTGCAAAGCTTTTTGCAAATCTTGTGAGGCTTGACCCAGCTTTGGTTGATAAGGATGGCAACGTTGTTGCCGTCGGTGCTGAAGCCACTACGCCAGATATGGTTGAAAAATACCGTAATGGTGAACTCGAGGGTTCGGCTGTTGTTGTTCCCGATATCGCAGTAGAACTGCCCGATCCTGAATACAACGATGATGGCACAATTTCCTATACCTTTAAGATCAGGGAGGATGCAAAATTCTCTAATGGTCGAAAGGTAACTGCTAACGATTTTGCATACTCTATTGAGCGTGCCGCAGATCCAAGGACCAGGAGTACCACAGCCGAGCTTTATCTTGGCGACATTCTTGGTGTTATGGATATGCAGCGAGGTCGTATCAACAACCTGGTGTCCAACCAGGATGATAAGGTTAAAGTTGACCTCCCCGGTATCGAGGTTTTGGACGAATCAACCATCAGAATTACAACTGACGGAGGAATTAACTCCGAGGTGTTCTTGATGAAAATGACATATCCCACAGCTTCGGTTGTGGACAAGGTGCAGGCAGAAAGCCCTGCCCGATGGACAGACCGTCCCAATTCCACAGGTCCTTACGTTCTCGTGAAGAAGGATGTTTCGGAAATAGTAATGGAGGCTAACCCCAATTATCACGGAGACCAGCCAAAGATTAACCGAGTTGTGTATCTGCTTGCGGGGGGGTCAACCTTCCTTAGATACCAGAATGGTGAACTTGATCTTACGGGCGTGGGTATCGCTGACCTTGATCTTCTTGCTCAGGCTCGCGATAGCTCTTCGGAGATCTCTAAGCAGTATTTCGAAACAACGGATATGGCAACGTCCTATATAGGACTTAGCTCAAGAACTCCACCATTCGATGACCCGATGGTACGCAAGGCCTTTGCTCTTGCAATAGATCGCACAGCGATTGCTACCACGGTGCTTCAGGATCTTGTAATTCCTGCACATGGAATTCTTCCCCCCGGCATGCCCGGTTACAGGGAGGATTTCCAGGGTCAGAACTTTAACCCAGATGAAGCAAGAGATCTTCTTGCTCGTTCGAGTTACGGTACAGACCTTCCTCGTATCAAGCTTACTGTTTCAGGGAGCGGCTCCTCGCCAAGTGTTGTTCTGCAAGCAATTGTAGAATCCTGGCGCACGCATCTTGGAGTAGAGGTTGAGATTGAGCAGGTTGACTACGCCACTTTCCTCGAAGAGTTGAAGAGAGG
>JAWWAH010000004.1:0-35088 GCA_033721415.1 Candidatus Spechtbacterales bacterium
CACCCGGCATTCCCTTCGAGTCCCATTATTACTATTATTAAAATGTGTATCTTTACAAGGGAAAGACCCTGCATATGCAGGGTCTTTGTTCCGAAGGAACTCCCGTGGGGGTAATGGGACTCGAACCCATACTTATCCGATTTTGAGTCGGGTGCCTCTGCCGATTGGGCTATACCCCCAAGTTGTTACTGGAGCCCGCACCGCGAAGATGCGGGCTCCAGTGTGTCTGTTTTAGAGCTCGGCTTAGGAGCAGACTAATAAGCCCAACCCTGCCACAGACAGGAATAGATCTTTGCGCTCCGGGGGCGGGGATTGAACCCGCAACCTTGGGATTAACAATCCCCTACTCTGCCAATTGAGCTACCCCGGAAAGAGTAACAATAGCTGCCCACGACCCTGGGCTCGGTCAGCATTATCCTCTGGATGGTGGGTCTTTCTCCCACCTTCTATTGTTACCAGCGCCCTCGGAGGGATTTGAACCCCCGACCTTGGGATTAGAAGGCCCCTGCTCTATCCAGACTGAGCTACGAGGGCTGGCTGTTAGATCTATTCTATATGTATTAAAAAGTACAAATTCGTGCACCCTGTTGGATTCGAACCAACGACCTTCGCGATGTAAGCGCGACGCTCTAACCAACTGAGCTAAGGGAGCATTTAGCACGCACGAAGCGTGCTTTATAATATGGATTGGGTCCCGCTCGTAACATGATGTCGCGAGCGGGACCAGTGACCCCGACCGGATTTGAACCGGCGTTACCACCTTGAAAGGGTGGGATCCTGAACCAGACTAGATGACGGGGCCTGGAGTCCAAAAGGACTTTGAGAATATTTTAGGACGATTCTCACGTCTTCACTGAGAATATTTTGGGACGATTCTCGCGTCCAGTAGGGGTGTAGGGAATCGAACCCTAATCAACTGGTTAAAAGCCAGCTGCTCTACCACTGAGCTACACCCCCGTGAGCCTGCTATCTTTTTTTATTAAGACAACAAGGCTCTGGATGAGACTATTTAAGACCTGTCTCTGGTCTCGTGGGCCTACGGGGACTTGAACCCCGAACCAACGGATTATGAGTCCGGTGCTCTAACCTATTGAGCTATAGGCCCATATTGTAAAAGTGGTACCCGCCCGGCCCCTGTATTTGATGCCGTTTCTAATGGCAGCTAACTAAAAGCCGGGCGGGTTGTTTTGAGAACTTTTTAAGACCTTTCTCTGGTCTCGTGGGCCTGCAGGGACTTGAACCCTGAACCTATCGATTATGAGTCGAGTGCTCTAACCTATTGAGCTACAGGCCCGTGTTTATTTATACTCCTCTTGCAACATCTTTCTTACTACCTTGTATAAACCGGGATTTACTTTAAGCGCATGCGGCATGATATCGTGCCTTATTGTGCTTCGTGCATATTTTCTATCACTGTTAGCCGGGTCTTTCAAGAATGGTACGTTCTTTCTTTCTGCCCATTCAAGAAATTCGCTTTTAGATGTAATTAAGAATGGTCTAATCACATTGTTGTTTTTGTACGGAATAAGCTTTGCTTCTCCGTGCAATGATGTAAATATGTACCATTCAACTGCATCGTCAAGATTATGCGCTGTTACTATTGGTGCATCAAATGAATTGAACCAGGCGTAGCGTTCATTTCTCCAATACTCTTCGGGTGATTCTGATTTTTTCTTCTTTCTTGATATCTTTTCGGTTAGAAGAGGGATATCATTTTTCTTGCAATAATCAGAAACAAACTCCATGCAATCATCTCCGAATTTTGTGCCATGATGGAAATACATAGCAGTCACATCGTGATTGTTGCTTAAAAAATCAAGAGCTGTCATGGAATCCGGACCTCCGGAAACTGCAATATGAATTTTTCTGGGTATCTTGCCTAGAACGTGTATCATTTTAAACACAAAACGCACTCTGTTTTGGTGCGTCTTAATTTTTAAGGTATGCTGTAATCTCCTAACTACCCTGCATCCTTTTCTTCCTTTATTAATCCTGCAATCGCAAGCTCCAACGGCAGTTGCGGAAGTGGTGAATTTTTCACACTGCTTACCGCATTCATAAGTTCACCTATAATAGCATAAATCTTTTTTTCTGTCAAATCTTTTGTGTGGGCTAAAGCTGTCTCTTTTTCCTTGTCAGAGAAGTTTTCTGTGATCATTTCTACCGACGAAGGACTTAGCTTTAGCAGTAAAATAGCTCGGGCGTATTCTATAGATTGGTTTATATACTGAACCATATCTACACCCTCGTTTGTAAGTTTATTTATATAATTTATAGCTTCTTCTTTTTTGTTATTAACAATGTGGTCAAAAAGATTAGTTACTTGTTGTAGATCTGTTAAACCAAGGATAGTTCTGATATCTTCCACGCTTGGACTCCCCATTGAAAGCACTTTACCTAAAATGCTTTCTGCATCACGTAATGAACCACCAGAAGCTGCAACCACCATTCTTATTGATTCTGGTTCAAGCTTCTTGCCTTCTTTTTTAACAATGCCTTCTAATCTTTTTATTATCTCTGGTGTATTTAGGTATCTAAAATCAAATTTCTGAGTTCTCGATATTATAGTAGGTAAAACTTTATGTGGTTCTGTTGTCGCTAAAACAAATACTGTATGTGGTGGAGGCTCTTCCAATGTTTTTAGTAAAGCATTGAATGCTTCCTTAGAAAGCATGTGGGCCTCGTCTATTATATAAACTTTATAACTACCTTTATTTGGCGCAAAGCGTACGCCTTCTTTTAGTTCTCTGATATCGTCTATCCCCCTGTTTGATGCAGCATCTATTTCTATAAGATCTATAAAGCTTCCGTTTTCTACCTCATCGCAAGTATCACATTTTAAGCAAGCATCTTTTTTCGTAGCCCCTGTACAATTAAGAGCTTTTGTTAAAAGGCGTGCAGTAGTTGTTTTACCTGTTCCACGAGGACCCGTAAATAAATAGGCATGCGCAACATCACCATTTTTAAGTGCGTTTTGAAGCGTACCAATTATGTGTTCCTGCCCAACAACTTCTGCGAAAGATTTGGGCCTATGTTTTCTATATAATACTTTTGCCATAGCTACTTTATTTTAAAAGATTTTTGACTCAAAAGCAAACCCCCTCTTATATTAAGAGGGGGTTAAAGATCTAAAATGAAATGGCTTCTGCAAATTCTTCCTGCAGGGTACCCTCGTGGGGGCCTACAACTGCAAGGTTCAGATTGTCATTACGGAAAATATCTTGCGCAACGCGCATTATGTCTTCAGGAGTAACAGCCTCTAAGCGTCGCAGTTCTTCTTCTGAGTCTTTAAGTCCTCTGAACTTAATAAAATGCCTACCGGCACTAAGCGCAAAGCTTATGGGGTTATCGTTTTCAAATGCAAGAGAGTTTCTAAGCCTGTTTTTTATTCTTCTTAATTCCTCAGGACTTACAGGCTCTTCCTTAAGCTTCTTCAGTTCTTCTTTAATCACCATGAGGGCTTCGGTGGTGCGCTCTGGGTTCATTCCTCCATAAACTACAAAGTCTGCCTTGTCGGAATCATCATCAAGATATGTACCAACCGCATAAGCAAGACCTCTCTTTTCTCTAATTTCAGTAAACAAACGGGAACTCATCCCGGAGCCGAGAATATTAGAGATTATCTTTAAGGTTGGGTAATCTTCATGCATGGGATCCATTGCTCGCATACCAAGAGCGATCCAGGTCTGAGGAACATCCATATTACGTATCTTTACTTCAGGTTCTCCCTGCCAGTTATCATCAACTACATACTTGTGAGGCAAGTTACCTGATGGCATATCAGAATAATATTCTTCCAGTATACTTAAGGCATACTCTTCTTCCGGAATTTTACCTGCTATTACAATCGCGAAGTTCTCCCTTACAAAATATCTATCCATGTATCGCTTTAACTGCCTTCGGGTGATAGCACGGACCTTGTCCTCTGTGCCTAGAGGTGTCCTGCCTGCGGCCTGGTCTCCATACATCAATTTGGGAAGTATCTCAAAGACTAGATTGCTCGGAGTTGATTCTGAGCTGTGAATTTCCTCGTACACAGCACCTTTTTCTTTTTCCAATTCATCACTAGGCAGAGTAGAGTTTAATATTTGATCTGCCAAAAGATCTGTAATGTCTCTAAAGTTAACTGCTCGAGCACCAGCATAAAAACCTATATAGTCGTTTCCGGTGAAAGCATTGCTTGGGCCACCAAAGCTATCTAGCTCTTCGTTTATTTCTTTTGATGTGGGCCTCAGAATAGTTCCCTTGAACATCATGTGTTCAAGTAAGTGAGAAATACCAGCTACCTCAGAACGTTCGTACCGGCTTCCACCGGAAACAATGCAAAGCTGTAAAAAGGTTTGCATATCTGGTCTTGGGACAAATATTACGGGTATTCCGTTCTTTAACTTTCTAAGAAAAATATCCACTTACTTCTCCTTTTTTTGGGAAAGGACTACAGATAATATATAGTAGAAAATATAAAAAATCAAGCAATGGAAAAGGCTCGCAAAGCGAGCCTTTTAAAGAACTTAACATATTATAGTTTGGTCCCTTTCGGGTCCTACTGAAATAAATTTTGCAGGAGCCTGCATTTGGTCTTCTATGAGCTGAACGTAAGCCTCTGCTTCCCAGGGAAGCCAAATTCTTTCTCTTATTTCTGAAATATCCCTTGCCCAGCCTCTTATCTCTTCGGTGAGAGCCGTAGCTCCATTAATACCGCAGTCTGTGTGAGTACATCTTGAGTGGGTGCTAGTTTGCAAGCACTCATACGTAAGACCAATCCAAAGTGGGTTAATACCGCTTAAAACATCGAGCTTGGTTATTGCAAGTGCAGTAAAGTCGTTTAAGCGAGCGGCGTATCTAAGAAGTGGAATATCGAGCCATGCGCACATACGTGGTCTTCCGGTTGTGGCTCCATATTCATTACCACGCTCTCTTAATTCTATGTCTATTAGCGAATTTTTCTCGAAGGTTGGGAATGCACCCGGACCTATTCGTGTGCTATAAGCCTTTACAACTGCTATGCGTTCTGTGATTAAAGAGGGAGGAATTCCCGAGCCTTGCGCGGCAGATGCAACAGTACATGCCGATGAAGTAACAAACGGATAAGACCCGTAATCAACATCAAGCAATACAGCCTGGGCACCCTCTAGAAGAATGTTTTTGTCATCATCAAGGGCTTTCCATGTTATTTCTTCGGTATCGCGTATCAGCGGTACTATTTCCTGGGCAGATTCCCAAAATTCTCTCATTAACACTATGGGGGGATGAACCAACCCAATGTGCCCATACAAACTCTTCAACCTTTTATCTGCAAAGTAGAAGTACTCTTCAAACTTTTTAGCAAAAAGGTCTTTATCTAGAAGATCTCCAACACGCAAATTATGACGTGCATATTTATCTCCCGATGTTGGGCCGATACCTCGTTTGGTTGTTCCAATCTTATCTTTATCTGAGCGCTTTAATTCTTGTGCTTCGTCTATATCGATATGCCAAGGCATAACAAGATGTGCTTTTTTACTGATAAATAAATTGTCTACAGCAATCCCTGCTTTTCTAAGAGATGCTATCTCTTCGACTAGCGTATGCACATCTACGAAAGTTCCAGAACCTATTATGTTTACTGTGTCGGGATTAAAAACCCCAGATGGCATAATGTGAAGCTTAAATTCTCCATGCTCATTTTTTACAGTGTGCCCGGCGTTATTTCCGCCATTAAAACGGATAACAAAATCAGCATCTTGCGCCAATAAGTCTGTTATTTTACCTTTTCCTTCGTCGCCCCATTGAGCGCCGATAACTGCTTTCACACTCATTTAGGCCTCCTTTCGCCTGCTTTCTTTTTGAAGAGCTGCCATCATGTTAACATAAAAAAAACACAAGGAATACTTGCGGTTTTTTTATTATATCTGTGTAATTATTTTTATATACACTTATTCGTTGTGCATATAATCCATGTGTTGGTTGAAATTTTCATCTCCGTGCATTTCTTCTATGTGGTGCTCTAGATTTTCTTGGTTATACTCTTCCTGAATATAATGTTGTAAATCTTCTTCACTATGCATTTCTTCTATGTGGTGGAGCAAAGATTCTTCATCATGCAGATCTTCCGCGTAGTGAAGAAGGGCATCATCACCGTGCATTTCTTCTATGTGGTGAAGCAATTCATCTTCGTTGTGCTGTTCAATGTCCGCGTGAGGTATCGTAGCACCTAATATAAATACAAGTAATATACCTGAGGCAAATAACACAAAGTGGAGTGTATCACGACTGTGTTCGCTCTGATGGTGTATTGTTGGGATAAGGTCAGACAGGGCAACGTATATAAATACTCCGGCAGCTGCAGATATTGCATAAGGAATCATGTTCGATACAGAAGAAAATGCATAATATGCACCTACGGCTCCTATTAATGTAGCCAACGAAGATAAGAGATTAAAACCAAGTACTTTCTTCTTCTTAAATCCCGCATTAAGCATTACACTGAAATCTGCTATCTCTTGCGGAAGTTCGTGCGCTATTATTCCTATTGCAACACCTACTCCAAGTCTAAAATCTGTAAGAAAAGCGGCTGTTATAAGCACACCATCTATGAAGTTATGTATTGTGTCGCCAAATAGTAATAGGTAGGCTTGCCCTGGTTTGATAGTGTGATGCGGATGGGTGTGCTCTTCTGTTTCCATTCTATGATGGTGGTACCACCAAAGAAAACGCTCTACGAAGAATAATATAGATATTGTTATTAGGGCTACTATTGATACTTTCTCTACGGAACCAAATGCATGTATCCCCTCGGGAATAAGATCTAAGAATGCTACTCCAAGAAGTACTCCTGCTGCAAAGCTTATCAAAAATAAAGATAATTTCTCAGCAAGAAAATTCTTCCATAATAAAAGAACTCCTCCCGCCAAGGAAAGAATACTACCGAAGATAGAAAATAAAATTATATAACCTAACATATTATTCTTTTGGCTTCATTGTTGGAAATAGAATTATTTCCCTTAGAGAGTGCGCGCCTGTTAAAAATGCGGTTAAACGATCAATGCCAATGCCAACGCCTAATGCAGGAGGCATTCCGTGTTCGAGTGCTTCTACGAAATCCATATCCATGGATTGAGCTTCGGGGTCACCTGCTTTTTGTAGTTCTTCTTGTTTCTCAAAGTGCTCTCTTTGGACAACAGGGTCGTTAAGCTCTGAATATGCTTTAACCAATTCCCATCCTGCTATAACAAGCTGGAAACTTGCAGCGTAATCGGGATTGTCATCAAGCGGTTTTGCTAGCGGAAGCATTTCGGAAGGATAATGAATTATAAATGTTGGATTAACAATATTTGGAAGACAGAACTTTTTATAAATTTGATCAGCAACTTGTGGCTTAGAGTGAATATCTCCTGTCATTTTTACCCCAAGTTCTTCTGCCTTTTTCTTTAGGCTTTCAAAGTTGTAATCATCATAGTTAATATCTGCATACTTTCTTAGTAAATCTTTGAACTCTATTCTCTCCCATGGAGTTTTGAAATCTACTTCTTTTTCTTCATATTCAAACTTATCTTTTCCTATTACTTTTTTAACCAAACCAGATAGCATTTCTTCTATAAACTTCATTCCTTCTTTGTAGTCTGAATATGCCCAATAAAATTCGAGCATTGTAAATTCAGGATTGTGTGAATAATCGACTCCTTCGTTTCGGAAGTTTCTACCTATTTCGTAAACCTTATCCATGCCTCCAACAAGAAGCCTCTTTAGATAAAGTTCAGGAGCTACTCTTAGATACACATCTAAATCAAATGCATTTAGGTGTGTTTTAAATGGCTTAGCGCTTGCTCCTCCAGCTATCATTTGTAGTATTGGGGTTTCAACCTCTGTAAAATCATTTTCTTCAAGGAAATTTCTAATCTCTTTTACTATAAGAGAACGCTTTTCAAAGAGTTCTCTTACGTCTTCGTTCATTAATAAATCTAAATAACGCTGGCGATACCTAAGCTCTACATCCTTTAACCCATGCCATTTTTCCGGCAATGGACGAATAGATTTTGATATTATATCGAATTTCTTTACATCTAATGTTTTCTCACCGCGCTTTGTTTCAAAAAGAGTTCCTTCTGCGTTTATAAAATCTCCCCTATCTAAAATTTCTTGTATTTCTTCGTAAGCTGCTTTACCCATGCCATCTTCTCTAAATGCAAGCTGTATTTGCCCCGAGCCATCTTTAAGCTCTGCAAAGCTAATAGCACCGTGGGTGCGAAAAGCCATAATACGACCAGTTAACTTAACTGGTTCTTCTTTTTTTGATAGTTCAGAAAAGTTTTCTAAAGCTTCGGCTGTTGTATGAGTTTGATTTACATGAACAGGGTACGGATTTGCTCCGCCTTCTTTAAGCTTTTTTCTCTTTTCTAAACGAGTTTTTATGATTTCATCTATTGTAGCCATGGGTTTATTCTACGATAAAAATAGGACTTGGTAAAGTGTAAAATAAACCCCGCATAATGCGGGGTTATATAAATTAAAATTATCTGGGGTCCTTCTTTCCCCAGAGTCTTTCTTCTACGGAGGCGTTTTCCATATCTCTACGAGCTTCTTGGAACTTATTTGCAGTGGTAATGTTTTTCTCTGTCCACTCCTCAACAACCTGTAGGTGCTGGGTTGTAGTGTGGCCACATGACAGACTCTTGGACCCTTCTCTCAATGCTATCTCTCTTGCATCAGCAACGAGAGTGTCGAATAGAATTCGGTCTACCTCTGTTGGAGTAGCAGTAAAGTTCGGCATCATCCCTAGCTGTTGAACACAAAAATTAACAAGACTGTTATCGTCCTTAAAATATTTTTTCTTCTCTAAGAGAAGTAAAAATACATGACTGGAATCACTATCAAATTCCCAAGTTTCTCCAGGTAGAGCATCTCTAAACACTTAAAACCTCCTTTTCTAGGTACTAGTTCAAATTAGTATACAATTTTAAGAGTGTTATGTCAAACTAAAAGAGCGCCCGAGGGGCGCTCTTTTGTACTTAAGCTATTCTAATTATCTTGTACTTTTTCTTGCCTTTCGGTGTGTGTACTTCTACTTTGTCTCCTTTCTTCTTTCCGCGTAGTGCTTTCCCTATGGGAGAGCCTATAGATATCTTTCCGTTAGAAGCATCGGCTTCTTCTGTGCTTACAAGCGTTATTTTAAATTTTTTGGTTGAGGATCCATGAGGCGTGTATTCTACCTTCGAACCTACCTCTACTATGTCTTTTCTCCTCCTTTTTATAACTTTTGCATTTCTTATCTTGCTTTCAAGTTCGCTTATTCTGGTTTCTAGCGCAGTTTGAGCTTCTTTTGCAGCTACGTATTCGGAGTTTTCATCCATATCTCCGCCTTCTGCAGCTTCTTTAAGCCATTTGGCAACTTCCCATTTTTTAACATTTTTTAACTCGTCCAATTCTTTCTTTAACTGATTTAATCCCTTTTTTGTTATATTGTACTCTTCCATAAAAAGAATGTAATTGCAGCTAGCCGCTGGCGGTTAATTCATGAAAACATAAATTAATAACGGGCGGTTAACCGCAAACAACACGTAAGTTGTATAATAAATGATTATAATTAGCCAATTACCCGACTCTTAAAGAGACTCTTGGCTTTCTTCCTCGCTTCCGCGAGTAAAGTAATGATCTAGTATGTCATGTGCCACACGTACCGCATTGTTGCTTGTTTCTCCTTCTTCTAGCAGAACCACTATAGCAACTTCTGGATTTTCGTATGGTGCAAACCCGGCGAACCAGGCATTTGGAACATCTCCTGATGTTTGAGCTGTCCCTGTCTTTCCGGCAGATGTTACAGGCAATTGTAATAAATATCTGCTGGATCCGCTTGTTACAGCGCGGCGCATTCCATCGCGCACTACGCTTAAGGTTCTAGAAGACAAAAAATTGCTATTTAGAACCTCTCCTTGATTATTTTTACTAAGAATATTATCTCCTGAAAATACCTCCTCTATAACGTATGGTCTGTAAAGTGTCCCTCCGTTGGCAAAAACAGAAATAGATGAAACAACCTGAAGTGGTGTTGATAATATATCACCCTGACCAATACTAGTGTTGTATGTATCACCTATTGTCCAACGCTCCCCCTTGAAGGATCTTTTCCATTCAGGAGTTGGAACTCTTCCTTCGTTTTCGATTGCAAAATTAATCCCTAGCTTTTTACCCCACCCAAACTCTGAAAGCCATTCGGTTATCTTGTTTATACCTAATCCATCCTGATTTTCATATCCTCCTCCTATTGTATAGAAATAAACATTGCTAGATACGGCTATTGCTTCGCGCATATCTACAGCTCCGTGATTTTTCCAATCATTAAATCTATATTCTATTGAAGGATCGTAAACGCTAGGAACAGTTATATACCCGTAAGTAAACAGGTATTTATTTGGATCTATAATGCCCTCTTCTAGAGCTGCTGCAGCTATAATAGGCTTGATAACAGACCCTGAAGCATACTCCCCTGCTGTAACTCTATTAAATAAGGGTTTTGCAGGATGATTGAAATATACATCAGCCTGTTTATTTGTCAATCCTTTTGCAAAGTGATTAGGGTCAAAATCAGGTAAACTTACCATAGATTTTATAGCTCCTGTGCTAGGATCGATGACGATAACAGCGCCACCATCTACATTATATTCAGCTAAAGCATCTGTTAATATCCTATGTGATGCTTCTTGAAGGTCGGCATCTATCGTTAACCTAAGGGAAGAACCATCTTCTCCTGAGCTTAATATAGCTTCTTTTGTGACATCATTTCTTGAGCTTACAAATTTAGCGAAAAGCCCTTTTTCTCCCTTTAAGACGTCTTCGAGGCTATATTCTATGCCTTTTTTACCGATATTATCGTTGAGATTATATTCTGGAAGATCTTTTAGTTCTTCATCTGTTATTGCTGCAGTGTAGCCAATGATATGCGAAAATACATTGCCTTCAGGATAGCTTCTGATTGGCCTCTCTTCGAGGTATACGGCTGGGTGATCGTATATATCACCCAGCTCTTCGACCTCTTCTTGGTCTAGATTCTTCACTAATACGATACTTCCAAGGTTTTTTAAACGAGCGGAATTTATCTTATTATACACATATTCATAGGAAAAAAAATCAATGCCATCGGAGAAGGCTGTGGATAAGTATTCTACATCCTTTTCTTCTAATTCTGATGGATTTACCGATATATTAAAGGCAGAGTAGGATTCTGCGAGCAATTTACCATCATGGGAAAGTATTTGCCCACGTGAAGGACCGATGTTAAACAAGCGTCGAGAATTTTGCTGTGCTAAAAGAGAATACTCTTCTCCTTTATCAACTGATAAGTAGGTTGTATAGACACCTAAAATTGCGATCAGCAAAAAAACGCTTGAGAAAAATATTCTTGTGACCCACCTATTTAGTGGCAGTTCTAGCTTGTTTTCATTTGGACCTTCAGGTAAGGAGCTAGACACATCAAAAAAGACATCTTCTGGAGTGATATCTTTTGTGTTTCCTGATATTAGAATGTCCGATGGCTTGCGAGTGCGTTTTAGCCTGCGAAAAAACATACTATTTTATTGCAGGAGGCTTGTCGTGAAGTTCAACGTCAACAAGAACCTCCTTAAGTTTGTCTAGGTTTTCCAATACAACTCCTGTTCCACGCGCAACAGCTGTAAGTGGATCCTCTGCTATATAAACAGGTATCTGTACTTCTTCTTGGACAAGTTCATCAAAACGCCTTAGTAAGCTTCCTCCTCCTGTTAGAATAATACCCCTCTCCATTATATCTGCTAAAAGCTCTGGCGGTGTTTGTTCAACTGTTGCTTTAATTGATTTTGCTAGTGATGTTAGAGAAGGCAAAAGTGCTTTTCTAACATCTTTGTCTTGTATAATTATTTCTTTAGGAAGGCCTGTCACTAGATCTCTTCCGCGCATTGGAACTGCAAGAGGTTCTTCAAGCTCCATAGCTGAGCCCACATCTATTTTTATATTTTCTGCGGTACGTTCTCCTAATAATAGGTTATATTCCTCACGAGCGAAGTGTATTATGTCCTCATTTAGCTTGTCGCCCGCTATACGGAGGCTCTGTGCTGTTACGATGCCTCCAAGGGATATAACCGCGACTTCGGTCGTTCCACCCCCTATATCGACTATCATGTGGCCTGAGGGCTCTTGTACGTTAAGGCGAGCACCCAAAGCAGCTGCCATTGGTTCTTCTATAAGGTAAACTTCTCGAGCACCTGCACCATAAGCTGCATCTTCAACAGCACGCCTTTCAACTTCAGTTACCCCAGATGGTATTCCAACAACCACACGTGGCCTTGGTAGAAAGTGCATCATATCGGTAGAGTGCACTTTATCTATAAAATATTTAAGCATTTGCTGTGTTATTTCAAAATCTGAAACTACTCCATCCACCAAGGGGCGAGATGCAACAATGTGCGCTGGAGTTTTGCCCACCATGCGCCTTGCTTCTTCTCCGATAGCCAAAACACGCCCAGTTTTCTTGTTGATAGCAACAACTGATGGCTCGTTAATAACAATTCCTTTTTTACCAACATAAACTAAGGTATTTGCAGTACCTAAATCTATACCTATATCTTGTGAAAATTTTCCTAAAACCTTATTTAACATTTTTCTATATTATATTTTCTAAACTGTTTTAAACAATTCGTCTACACTAATAACTTTTGCATCATCGGTCCCCCTTTGCTTTATCTCTACTCCTCCACTCTTTAAGCTCTTTTTACTAACTACAACTCGATATGGAATTCCTATGAGATCTGCTTCTGCGAATTTCTGACCTGCGCTTGTATCTTGTCGATTATCATACAGCACTTCAACGCCATCGGCAAGGAGTTTTTCATAAATTTCATCTGCTTGTTTTTTGGGTTCGCCTTCTGAGGATAAGCTAAGAAGATGTACCTTGAATGGAGCTATCTCTTCAGGCCAAATAATACCGTTTTCATCGTTGTACACTTCAACAACTGTTCCCATTAATCTGCCTAGACCTATGCCATAAGAACCCATTACAACTGGGTTTTCGTTACCGCTATCATCTGTATACGTTAAGCCTAATGCCTCAGAAAATTTTGTGCCGAGTCGGAATATATTTCCAACTTCTATAGCTTTTACTTCTTTTAGATTCTTTTTATCCAAACTAAGCTCTTCTAGTATATCGTCTGTATAAACTTCCTTATTTACGGCAATATTCTTTTTTTCATCTAAATATATAGTATCTTCTCCTGCTTCAGAAAGAGTTTGAAACTCGTCGCTGAACTTACTAAAAGAGCCTCCGCTTGCAAATGTTCTGTATGTTATATCACCAAGACCAGCACGCTTAAATATTCTCATGTATGCTTCGGCACATTTTTCATAAAAATCTTCTAGCTCCTCGTTTGTTCTAGTAAAAGAGTATAGGTCTTTCATCAAGAACTCTCTTCCACGCATCAATCCACTTTTAGCGCGAAACTCATTTCTAAATTTGTTTTGTATTTGATAAGGATACTTAGGTAAATCCTTATATGAAGCAATGTGATTTTTCATTATGTTAGTAAGGGCCTCCTCGTGAGTATTTGCTATACCAAGCTCCCCCCCACTTGCAAGTTCTGTTTTAAACCAAGGCATGCCTGTGCTTGGGTCAACATCTTCACTAACCCAACGGTCTGTTTTTTTCCATAGCTCAGGGTCCTGAAGTGTTGTCATTAACATTTCTTGGCCGCCTATGGCATTCATCTCTTCTCGAATAATATTTTCTATTTTTCTCAATGCCCTCAAACCAAGGGGTAAATATGTATACACTCCTGCCATTTCTTTGTGCACAAACCCAGCCATCGTCAAAAGCTGAGCATTTCTCGAAACCTCATCCTTAGGAGCTTCTTTTCTTGTTTTTGTAAATAAGTCAGATTGCTTCATGTCTAAGTTTAAATTTAAAACTATTATAGATTCATTATGTCTTTATACGTTATTAATATAATCAATAAGATCAAAGTAATAAATCCAATCATATGAGCATAACCTTCGATTTTCTTGCTTACTGGAGAACCTTTTATCTTTTCAACAAGTATAAACGCTAATCTTCCACCATCTAGAGCAGGGAATGGTATTAAGTTAAGTATCCCCAAGTTAAGAGATATAAGAGCTATAAACTGAAGCACATAAGCAAATCCAAGATCGCTGACTGTCCCCGTCATCATTGCAATTCCTACTGGGCCTGCAATATCTGCAGGAGCAGAACCTGTTGTTACAAGTGTAGACAACATATTTATAAATGCAGCACCCACTCCTATTGTCATATTCCAGGTTAACTCTGCACCTTTAATTGGCGCCATGTACCAAGGGTGTTCTATAACACCAACTCTTGAGATGTTGATACCAGTAGGTGATTTTTCAATCAAAATTACGCCCATTTTTGCTTCTCCACCTTGCATTGTAGGCTTAAGAGAAACTTCTTGAGATTCTCCGTTTCTCAAAATGAAAACTGTAATTTCTTCGGAATTGTGTTCACCTACAAAATTTTGCACATTTTCTACTCGTAAACCATATCCTGAAAGTTCATCGTTTTCTGTTCTAAGATACTCTATAACATCCCCTTCTTGTAATCCTGAAACTTCGGCGGGAGATCCTGGCTGCACTCCTCCTATTTCTAATCTTGGATAATCCTCTCTTGGAGTAATATTCTTTTCAACTATCTCTCCACCTCTATATAAAGATATTACTACTTCTGAACCTTTATTTTCTTCTATAAAATTATCCCATTCGGTTATCATCTTGGGATCTAAGCTTTCTCCACCTGATGCTATGCTTATTATTTCATCTCCTGGTTTTATGCCTGCTTCTTCAGCTGGCGAACCCTCAACTGGTTCTTGTGCGACTATCATTCTTATATCTTGAACATTTTCTGGAGTTTCATCGCCAAGACTTGTTGGTATGCCTATAGCAAAAAGTACAGAGAATAAAACATACGCTAATAGAAAGTTCATTATAACCCCCGCCCCTATACTTAGTGCTCTTTGCCAGATGGGCTGTGCACCAAAACTGCGTGGCTCGTCCCTGTGTCCACCATCTTCACCATATATCTTTACAAAACCTCCAAGAGGTAAAAGGTTAAACGTGTATTCTGTTTCCCCCTTTTTTACGCCAAATAACTTAGGTGGGAAACCAAACCCAAATTCATCAACACGCATTCCGGATTTTTTAGCAACATAAAAATGTCCAAACTCGTGGACTAGTACTACTAAAAATAATATTAGTACAAATAAAAGTATTGTTGTTAGCATGGTTTTATTTCACTTCGTTCATAAAACTTCTTACGAACTACGAAGCTGTACGAAATTACGAAAATATTTTTACATGTACTTCAGTTTTCGTAATTTCGCTATTTTTCGTACTTTCGTATGAAAGCGAACACAGTGAGCTTATTTTTCCATTATTTCGTTTTCTTTACCTTCAACTAGGGTGTCTATCTTTTTGTTATATTCATCTATAAGTTCCTGTGTCTTTTCTTTTTGCTTAAATTTCTCATCTTCTGATATTTCTTTGTCTTTTTCAGCTTTGTCTATGTCATTCATTGCTTCTTCTCTTATGTTTCTTATTGCAATACGTGCCTCTTCACCAAATTTATGAGCCTCCTTTGCAAGATCCTTGCGAGTTTCCTCTGTTAACGGAGGTAGGGTAAGACGTATAGCGTTGCCTTCTACAGCGGGGTTTAAGTTTAAGTCTGATTTCAATATTGCGTTTTGAACAGCCTGTAAATTATCAGCATCCCATGGCTGTATTAAGATTTGATTATTCTGTGGGATCGTAATAGATGCAACTTGCTGTAATGGCATATTGCTTTCATATACTTCCACTTGAACATCTTCCACCATACCAGCGTTAGCTCTACCCACACGAAGACCGCGTAGCTCGCTCTCTAAAACGCCTATTGCTTTATCTAATTTTTGTTTTGTTTCTGATTCGGTCATATAAATTTTATTCAAGCAAATCTAGGTTAAGCATGTCCTAGATTTACCCTGCTATTAAATAATTATTTTATTTTAGTATTAATTGCAAAACTATTAAATAAAAATTGAAAATTAGCATTAGTGCTAACAACATTCTTATACAATTCTAGCAAATATCGAATGATTTTTTCTTTATCTTTCTCTTTTATATCGCTCGAATTAAGTTCTTTTACATATTCGATCCAAACACGAATTATATCTCCTTGGTCTTGGCGAACAGCGCTAAAAGATTTATCACTATCCTTATTCATTTTTGCATATTTTTCGCCTATCCGAAAGCGATCTTTCAACTCTCCTGTTAAAAACTTACTGCAATCTGCCCTGTATTCACCTATCTTTCTATAATAATCGTCGTCTTGCAAGAGGCGTTTAACATTAGCTGGACGACCAGTCCAATGTGGACGCATATCTTTTATCTTTTCTGTATTAAAATTCTTTTCTATTTCAGAATCGGAAACAAAAAAGAATTTAACTTCATGACACCTGGAGCGTATTGTATCTAACATTAATTCTGGATGCGAACTTACAAACAAAAAGATTGTTTTTCCTGGAGGTTCTTCTATCATTTTTAATAACGAATTTGCAGCATCCACATGCATATTTTCTGCCCTATCTATAATAACTATTTTATATTCTCCCGAATACGCAGAAGTCTTAAGTTGTCTTTTTAGTTCTTTAGCTACTTTTATAGGTAGAGGCACTGGTGTTTCTGTTATATCGGGGTGTTTCTGATCTGAATCAACGCCTTGAATCCAAAAAGCAATTTCACGCGCAAACTCATATTTACCAACACCGCTTGGACCTGTAAACAAATAGGCATGGGCAAGAGCATCATCCTCTTTAGCTTTTTTAAATGCCTCATATTGCTTTGTATGAAATTTCCGCATCATCATTATATTATAATTTAGTGTTCATATACTATGCTACCCTTAAATTTAGCCTTTAGCAAAGGGGCTCTAGTATTTAAACACACAATATTGACATACAAACTATTGTGGTTTATTATAGCACCTAGTTATCCACAACAAGGAAGGCTCAAATGAGCGACACTTTCAAGCCTGGAGATATATATCTGGATTGTTCGTATCATCCTGTATTTTGCACGAAAGCAACTGACGATGGCCTTGGCGGATTTGATCTGTCTGGAATATCCCTTCTGGATGGTTCTGCTCCTAGATTTTGTCCGACGCGACGCTGTGGCGCGCCAAAGATTACTGCCGAAGAAGCTGAACTAATACATGATTTTGTAACTCTCGAAGAGAGGGCCGAGCGAAAAATTAGCGGCTTTTACCCAACGTGGACTGTAACTAACATCCTCAACAGGGTATATGGTGAAGGCCACAGAGGAGAGCACTCCGAGTGCAAGGAATGTGCCTTCTTGAAGATTTATATAGACAAATAGTTCTTTTCTCCAAAACCGCCCCCTGGGCGGTTTTCTTATGCCTCTTTCATTTCGTGCTCTAGTATTCTTGTTAATATACGGCGCAACTCACTAACAAAGCGGTCTTTAGCAAAGGGGCTCTAGTCTTTAAATACACACTATTGACATACAAACTATTGTGGTGTATTATAGCACCTAGTTACCCACAATAAGGAAGGCTCAAATGAGCGACACTTTCAAGCCTGGAGATATATATCTAGACTGCTTTAACCACCCAGTTCTTTGCACGGAAGCAATTGATGATGATTTTGGAGGTATGGATTTAGTTGGCATATCTCTTCTGGATGGTTCAGCACCTAGGTCTTGTTCAACTCGACACTGTAGTGTACTAAAAATCACTGTCGAAGAGGCAAAAATCATCTATGACTTTGTCACGCTTGTAGCAAAAGCTAAGCGCCAAGTCCATGGCTTTTATTCAGCGGAAACTGTAACTAACATCCTCAACAAGATATATGGTGAAGGCCACAGGGGAAAGCACTCCGAGTGCAAGGAATGTGCCTTCTTGAAAATTTATATAGACAAATAGTTCTTTTCTTTAAAACCGCCCCCTGGGCGGTTTTCTTATGCCTCTTTCATTTCGTGCTCTAGTATTCTTGTTAATATACGGCGCAACTCACTAACAAAGCGATCTTTGCCAAACTTGCTTCCAACATTCTTTATCATAAGAGGGTTGTAATTTTCGTAATTAAGATTCAGGCGTCTTACTGCATCGGCAAGTACTGCTGGGTGGGCATCATCAAAAAACTCGCCACTTACACCCTCTACAACACTTTCAACAAGCCCACCTCCTCTATAAGCTATAACAGGCTTTCCAAACAACATGGCTTCTACTGCAGAAATTCCAAAATCTTCCTTGCCAGGATAGATATAAGCATGTGCTCTATCGTAGCACTCTCTTACTATGTCGTCGGGTTGTCTACCTAGGAATATAATATTATCTGAAGCAATTTTTTCTAAATATTTTCTCTCTGGACCGTCCCCTATTATTACAAGCGGATATTCGAGCTTATTAAATGTTTCAACCGCAAGATCTATGTTTTTATATTTCTGCAACTGGGAAACGATAAGAAAAAAGTTATCAGGCAAATTGTCTAAAACAGACTTTCTATGAAGAGGGTCGGCGTTTTCTCCTTGTATAAGTTCTATGTCCACAGATGGATAAACTATAAATGCATCTTTGTTATAAATCTTTTGGATTCTTTTTTTTGTATTCTTGGAATTAGCTATAAAGTAATCTACTCTTTCTGCTGCGCTATAATCCCACAAACGGAAGAAATGCAGTACCAGCTTTTCCAAAAATCGTATAAATATATTTTTGCTATTTATTTCCATTCCAGAGCTTTCGTAATCCCAAAGATATCTAGTTGGGGTATGGCAATAAGATATATGAACTGCTTCAGGATCAGTGATTACACCCTTTGCAAAAAATGCAGCTGAAGATATTACTATATCAAAATCTCTAAGGTCAAAATTCTCTATAGCTGGGATAGCAAAAGGAGACAAGTACCTAAAGCGCTTACGCAAAAATTTTGGGAATTTCTGTAAAGAAGAAACCCTAATATCAGCATTAGGGAAATAGGATCCGGTAATATCTTCATCGGAGAAAAGTGTGTATATTGGAGCTTCTGGGAAAACCCTATGCATTGCATAAAGCACCCTCTCTGCTCCGCCAAAGGTAGTTAGGTGATCATGCACCAAAGCGATTTTTAGTTTTTCGTCTGTCTTTGTCATTTGAAGTGATTTGCTCGCGAACGCAGTGAGCGCCGCAAAGCCTTCATCCGCCGTAGCTTTAGCGTAGGCGGGTACATTTTGCGCTATTCTATTTCAAAGCTATACTATCATATGGACGCAAAAATTAAAATGGACCTAAGCTCGATTTAAGATATTAATATAATAAAACCAAAAATAAAAGCCGCCTTTAGGCGGTTTTAAAGTGTGTTGAGGGTTGGTCGTGCAGACCTTACGAGACCCTCAGCTCCGACAGCGATTATCAGCGGCAAATGAGTAAAGCCACTAATGTATTTCTATGGCACGCTGTAAGCCTTGTACGTCAGGGGGCGTTGAGGCTGAACCGAATGAACTCGCCTCCAGTGAGTTCTCCGAGCCGGTACAAGAGGTTACGCAACTTGCCCAGGCGCCACCCATCCTTACCGATTACATGTCCGGCCGCCCTTGTGTCATGGATCTTGACTCCGAAGAATACACCGCCCTGGTCTCCAGAGTCCCGAACTTCAAACTCCACAATGCCTTCCAAGGAGGCAACCATATCCTCCGCTGCATTGAGAGCCCGTTCGATGTTCGGATCGAAATGAAGATCCTCTGCAAGAGATGCTACAATTCCTGCAGCAGCGATTGCATGGGCAAGTTGCTGAAGAACCTGCTCAGTCGCAAGCTCCTCAGTGCGCGGCTCAAGAGTAGTTGTTGCGCTCATGATATGCGATCCTTTCGCGTTGGAAAAATGAGCACATCGGCAAAGATACCGACATGCGCATATTATACTATATTATTTTAATATTGTCAATAATAAAACCTGAGGTTTAACTCAGGGTTTTTTGTGCGCACAATATATTATTTTCCAAACTTTACTACAATTCTAACTTATTGCCTTTTGCTTAAAACAGAGCGCTTATATGTTTCAAGATTTTCCAATGCCATACCGGTTCCCTTTGCAACACAAAGCAAAGGATCTTCAGCAACATACGCTGGAACACCTGTTGCTTCTGTTATAAGCTCATCTAGATTTCGGAGCATTCCTCCTCCTCCTGTTAAAATCATTCCTTTATCCATTACGTCTGCTGCAAGCTCGGGAGGGGTTTCTCGTAAAACACTTTTTACTGTGAATATTATTTCTTTAAGTTGCTCCGAAATAGCATTTGTTATTTCGTTGGAGCGTACTTCAATATTCTTTGGAAGCCCTGTGGCAAGATCTCTTCCGCGAAGTTCGTATATAACTTCTTCTTCCTGAGGTAATGCACTTCCTATGGATATCTTAATATCTTCGGCTGTCCTCTCGCCTATCGCAAGATTATATTTATGCTTTATGTAAGCTGATATGGCATAGTCTATTTTGTCTCCCCCTACGCGAGTTGACGCACTAGATACTATTCCTCCTAGAGATATAACTGCAACTTCTGTAGTTCCACCTCCAATATCAACCACCATATTCCCCGATGGAGAATTAATGGGAACTCCTGCTCCTATAGCAGCTAAAACAGGCTCCTTAACAACATAAGCGGCTTTAGCTCCAGCGTTCATAGTAGACTGTATAACGGCACGTCTTTCGGTTGATGTGATTCCTGCAGGCACAGATACCATAACCTCTGGCTTAAATAATCTGACACGACCTGATGTCTTATTCATAAAGTAACGTATCATTGCCTCAGTAACACGGTAGTCGGCTATAACTCCGTCTTTCAGTGGTCTGTGAGCCACTATACTGTCTGGAGTCATTCCTATCATTTCTTTAGCCTCTTTCCCTACAGCTAGTATTGTATTATCCAACACCGAAACAGCCACTACAGATGGCTCGTTTATAACTAATCCTTTGCCTGGAACAAACACTAAAGAATTTGCTGTCCCAAGATCTACTCCTATTTTTCTAGGTGATAACATAAATATTTATACTCTCCTTATTTTAGCTCCTAAAACTCTGAGACGTTCATCTATCTTTTCATAACCCCTATCTACTTGATAAGAATTTTTTAAAACCGTATCTCCTTCTGCCACCAAACCAGCAATTATCAATGACATACCTCCTCGTATATCTTTACCACTAATTTCGAATCCTTTCAATAACGAAGGGCCCCTAACCTCGGCTCTATGGGGATCAAGTATGGTGATATCTGCTCCCATCTTTTGCAACTCTTTTAAGTATTCTAGCCTTCCCTCATACAGAGGGTCGTGTATTAAGGTTTTACCTTCACATTGTGTTGCTAAAACTCCCAAAGGAGATTGTAAATCTGTTGGGATGCCTGGGTATATCATAGTTTGAATCTTTGAATATGAAAAACGACGCGATGTTTTAACTCTAACAGTTTTGTTACCTTCTATAATTATATTTGCACCTGCGCGCTTCAATTTTTTCAGAAAAAGATCTAGATGGTTAACTGGGAAATTGTGTATTAAAATATCGCCACCAACAACCAATCCTGCAATTACAAAGGTTCCTGCTTCTATATAATCATCCACAACTCTTATATTTGCACCTTTAAGATTCTTTGCGCCTTCAATTTTAATTTTATGGCCAAAAAGCATTTGAACTTTTGCACCCATTCTTCTTAAAAATTCGGCTAAATTTTGTATGTGGGGCTCTTGAGCAGCAATAGATATTTCTACCTTTATTGGTAAAGAAGCTGCATACATCATCGCGTTTTCGGTTGCTGTAACACTAAATTCATCTAAAATAATTTTTTTAGGAGTATTATTTTTTTCTTTTGGCGCAATTATGGTGTATGAGTCGTCGCGAGCAATAACTTTACATCCAAGATCACGAAAAGCATGAAAATGAGTATCTAGGGAACGCTTTCCTATTTTGTCACCTCCTGGATAAGGCATTTTAACTTTCCCAAATCTAGCTAACAAAGGACCTGTAAAAACAATGGAAGATCTTAATTTTTTTATCTTACTGAAATTGAGTTTTTCTATATCGGTGTCTTTGTTTGTTATGTATACCGTATTCTTTGTTTTACCATATTCAACAATCGAACCCATCTCTTTTAATATCTCGAGCATAACCTCAACATCTTTAAGTTGGGGAATGTTAGTTAGCTTACATTTTTTATTAGTAAGCAAAGTAGCAGCAATAAGTTTTGTTGCTGCATTTTTACTTCCTTGGACATTAATCTCTCCGCGAAGTAAATTTCCTCCTTGTATATGAAACGAATCAGACATTGAACTTATAGTATCAAGAGAATAGCTCTGTTGCAATGCATCAACCAATACATACTTATGGTACATAGAAAATATTATACTCCAAAAAGGGTGCGATATTGACTTATTTCTGGTAAAATACATAATAGCTGACGAACGAGAAATTAAAATCATAATGACAAAACAAATAAGAAAAAGGCTTTTTTATCTATTTGCCATAATATTCTTTGCCACAATACCTCTAATAGTATTTTATACTCAGGGATACAGGGTTGATTTTGACGAACTCAAGGTTGTAGAAACAGGTGGTATGGATCTTGATATATCAAATTCAGGCACAAGGGTCTATTTAAACGATGAGCTCGAAAAGGAGACAATTTTTATATTTAGAAGCGCAGTATTTAGAAACATACTCCCAGGAACATATAAAGTCCTTATAGAAAAAACAGGATATCAAGATTGGGTAAAAACAGTTCAGGTTGAAGCAGGGCGCGTAGCAAAGTATATCAGTATACGCCTATTCCCTCAAGAAATGCAAAAAACAGAAATTTTAACCGATGTAAGAGATATATCAATGTCGCCCAATGATAGATTCGCAATAGTCCAGATGCCAAGCTCTATAACGACTGGAACCAGTACACAAAAAACAATACAAATATCTATGTTGGAGCTCAACAGGCCTTCAGTTAGGCCTATTCTTGCCTTAGCACCCTCAGACAAGCTGATAGATATCGGTTGGTCTTCTAATTCGGATATATTTTATATGTTAATCAATGGCACCGCAGGTAAAACTTTATATACTGGAAGAGTTGGAGAAGTGCAAGAATTAACGAACTGGAATCCCTTCCTGCGCAGGAGCTTTCCGGCCGCATATAACGAAAATAACATAATAATAATGAGCAACTCTACAGAGTCCTTGTTCGTGTTACAAGAAGAGCCAGCAAGAACAACAAAAGAGGATTCTATAACAACATATTCTTTAAGCAGGCTAGACCTAAATCCACCAACAATACGCCCAAATATAATGACTGGCATAACAGCTGCTAGTATAACAGGAGATGATATATTTTACACAGACGAAGACGGAATCGTATACAAATCAAATATATCATCCCCCCGACCAGAACAACTGACCCAAACTGGAATAGCAAAACCAGGAAGTATAAAAGAAATAATAGTACATCCTAGTCAGGAAATAATAGCCATAAGTAGTAAATCAGGCTTGTATCTTTGGCAAAGAGAATTGCCTCTAGAGAAAATATCAGAGCAAGTAGCAGGGTTTGCCTTTGCGCCAGATGGAGAAAAGGCAATGTACTGGGATGCTGACCAGATTACTGTTTATTGGCTTGAAGAAGTATTTGGGCCACCCCAAAGGATGCGCGGAACTGAAGAAATTATTGATCAATTCAGTAATATCCAAAATGCTGTGTGGGCCACAGATCAATCAGCGCATATAGCAATCCAAACAAATACAGACATATTACTTGCAGAATTAGACTCACGAAGCAATAGGAATATTGCACGCTATGAACTCCCTTCTCAGAATAATCTTTTTGTCAGGATACTGGGCAACTTAGAGCTATACACAATAGACAAAGAAACTTCTTCCTTACTACAACTCAATTACGAGTAAGACTAAACACGTAGACATTAAAAAACAACGCCGGTACCGGCGTTGTTTTTTAATGCACAGAATTATTTCTTCTTCTTTTTGTGCTTATTGCGGCGACGAATCTTTTTGCGTTTTCTTCGCTTAACCGACTTCCTTTTGTTTTTTATTTTAGTTCCCATTTGATCATATATAATTTAAGTATATATCTATCTTCGATATATTATTCCAAACAAACTATCGTTTGCTCCAGTCCCCCATCGCCCCCCGGGACTCCAGCATCGCAAGCTATCGCTTGCTCCACTGTGGTGCTTTTCTAGCTTTCTTAAGACCGTATTTCTTTCTTTCCTTTTGACGAGGATCTCTTTTAAGATACCCAGACTTCTTTAAGCGTAAACGTAGTTCAGGATCGTATTCAACTAATGCACGTGCTAAACCATGACGTATAGCCTCTGCCTGACCAGAAAGACCTCCTCCTGAAACAACCACAGTAACACCAAACTTTTCAACCATTTTAATCTTCCTTAGAGGTGCATTTGCTGTTGTTGCTAATTCTTCCGTCGGCAAATATTCTTCATAGTCTTTTCCATTTATAACTATTTTACCAGAGTCATCTTCCATAAGACGAACCCTTGCAACAGAGGTTTTTCTTCTGCCTACGGCTTCATAGTATTTGCCTTTTTTGGCTTTTTTCTTTGTCTTTTTTTCTTCTTTTTTAGTAGTAGCCATAATATTTCTATTCCTCAACTATTAAACGATTTAATCTATTTTTTCGTAAACGATTATCAGGTAACATCCCGTGCACTGCCCAACGTATTATCTTTGATGGGTCTTGCTCTAAAACTTCTTCAAAACTTCTTCCTCGCATTCCTCCAGGATATCCTGAATAGTGATAATAGATTTTATCACTCTTCTTTTTACCTGTTACCTTAACTTTTTTAACATTTTTAACTCTAACAACAACGCCTCCTTTATCATGATTGGGTTGATAATCTGCTCTATGTTTCCCTTGAAGATAAAAAGCTATCTCAGAAGCAGCTCTTCCTAGCACTTTGCCTTTTAAATCAATTACAATCTCTTCGGGCTTTTCTTTAGATGCTTTCTTTTTTGTTTTAGCCGCTTTTGATGCGGATGTTTTTTTCTTTGCCATGATACTTTATTATTCTACAAATTCAATAATGGAACGTGGCGCTGCATCTCCTGCTCTGCGCCCTCTCTTAACTATTCTTGTGTATCCTCCTGGACGATCTTTAAAACGTGGTCCAATTTCATTTAATAACTTAGCTGTTGTTTCTTCTGTAAAGTTCCTTCTTAGCATTCTCTGAGTGTGCATTGTTCCTTTTCGGCTTTTAGTTATCCATTTTTCAATATATGGACGCAATGCTTTTGCACGAGCCTGAGTTGTCTCTATGCGCTCATACTTAACCAAAGCCTCCGCTAAACTTTGCATTAAAGCCTCTCTTTGATCTCGCTTCCTATTAAGTTTTCTTCCCTTTGTCCTCTTCCTCATGATTATTTTTTAGTTGTCTTTTTCTTCTTCGTTGTTGAAGATGACTTTTTCTTTTTCGTTGTTTTCTTTTTCTTTTTCGTTGTTTTCTTTTTTTTCTTCTCTTTTTTTATAGCTTCCAGTTGATCAAGTAAAACATCAACAGCGTCACCGAAAGCATCTTCTGGATCGATGGTTCCATCTGTTGTTATATCAAGTAGCAAGCGATTATAGTCTGTTCTGTCGCCAACACGCATATTTTCTACTTCAAAATTAACTTTCAATACTGGAGTAAATATTGCATCTAACCTGATAACTCCGATGTCCTTTTTGTCTTTATCCTCCTTATCTACTTGGATATATCCCATACCCCGTTCAACCTTAAATTCAGCATCAAACTTTGATTTTGCAGAGGTAAGAGTTGCTATATGTGCATCCTTATTAATAATCTCTACTTGGCTTGGTGCTTCTATATCTTTAGCTGTAATTTCTTTCTTTCCTTTTGCTTTGATAGTAAGAGTCTGTGGTTCATCACCGTGCAGCAAAAGCCTAACTTGCTTAAGATTCAGACTAACTTCTAAAAGATCTTCCTTGATGCCGTCCACTGTAGAAAATTCGTGAGGAACACCCTCTATCTTTGCTGATGTAATAGCCGCTCCCGGAAGAGACGAATACAATACTCGGCGAAGTGCATTCCCGATTGTTGATCCATAACCTGGGTATAGTTCGCTAATTTCTAAAACTGCTCTATTGCCGTCTTTTTCTATAACTTTTGGCTTTTTTGGTAGTGAAATCATGATTTAGCTTATTTGCTAATTAACTTTCTGCTTGCCTCTATAAGGGACTTATTAGCTGAAAGAAAAAAGCTTTAAAATAATTAAGATTTATCGTGAATAAAACTCAATGACTGTTTGAAAATTAAATGGTTGAGTTTCTTCTTTTATATTTGGTAATGCGTTTAATTTAAATTCTCTCTTTTTCTTATCTAGGGTTATCCAAGAAGGAGGTTCGTGTTTTTTCATTCTCATCTCGTATTCTTCCCATAGCCCATTATCCTTGCTGCCATCTCTAACGCTTATAACATCCCCTACTTTTATTGAATACGAAGGAACAGTAGTTTTTCTGCCGTTTACTGTAATATGCCCGTGACTTGTCATTTGTCTTGCCATCCTTCTGGTGGATGCAAATCCTGAACGAAACACAAGGGTATCAAGGCGTAATTCAAGTAATGTAAAAATTCCAGCCGGATCCCCGCCTTGATCAAAATATCGTCTAAACTGGCGCTCTCGCAAGCCATATTCGTTCCTTATTTTTTGCTTTTCGGCCAATTGAAGGCCGTATTCTGATTTTTGTCTTGATCCTCTTCTTGCCATGTTATACTCTTCTTGGTTTGGGTGGACGACATCCATTATGAGGAACGGATGTTACATCCTTAATTGAAACTACATTTAAACCTTTTCCTGTTAAGGCTCTTATAGCTGAATCTCTACCCGAGCCAATACCACTTACAGAAATATGAACTTGTTTCATGTCTATCTTTTCAAGTTTTTCGAGTAAAATATCTACTACCTGTGTAGCGGCATAAGGGGTAGCCTTTCTTGGTCCCTTAAAACCAGCTCCTCCTGCGCTTGCCCAAGCAAGAACATTGCCATTTTCATCCGTAGCAGAAAGCATTGTGTTATTATAGCTTGCCTTAATATGAAAATTAGCCCTCTCTACAACGCGGGGTTTCTTTTTCTTCTTAGCTGCCTTTGCCTTTGCTTTTTTGGAGCCTCCTCCTCCTTTTATTGTTGCTACTCTTTTTTTACCCATTTTTAATCTTTTTTACGAATTTTAAAATATTATTTAGGAGTTGGTGCTGGCTTTCTTCCAGATCCAACAGTAGCCCTCTTGTTACCTCTTACTGTCCTAGAGTTAGTCTTTGTTCTTTGACCTCTCACGGGTAGTCCTGCTGCATGTCTCTGCCCTCTGTATGCTCCAGTTTCTTTTAATCTTTTAATGTTGTTTCTAACTTCACGCTTTAAATCTCCTTCTATTACATATTTTTCAGGAATTAACCCTCTCAAGGAATTTAACTCTTCTGTAGTTAGGTCTTTTGTTCTAGTATCTTTATCAATATTTAATTCATCTAATATATCCTCACTACGCGAATTACCTATACCGTGTATATAGGTTAAAGCGATTACTATTCTTTTGTTGTCGGGAATTTCTACCCCTGCTATACGTGCCATAATAATTTTATCCCTGTCGTTGCTTGTGACGAGGGTTTGAAGAACAAATTACATACAGACGTCCTTTGCGTCGCACTAATTTGCACTGCTTACATATTTTTTTTACTGATGCTCTTACTTTCATTTTATTATCAAAATAAGTTTCGCTCTTATTATTTGTATCTATACACTATTCTCCCACGCTCATCATTAGGCCCAACTTCTATTGTAACTTTATCACCTACTAATATTCTAATACGATTAATTCGCATCTTTCCTGATAGGTACGAAAGTATTTCGCGCCCATCTTCAAGTTCTACTCTAAATAGTGTATTTGGGAGAGCCTCTACGACCACTCCTTCTTTTCTTTCTATGTTATTATTTTTGTCAGACATAAAACTAATCAAATAACGGCTTAAGCCGCCTAATAAAGGATAGCAAAATATATATATCCCGTCAACCCCCACACTAATTAACAAGTATCCTGACTCTTTTAATTAACTGCTGTACATAAACTACAAGCTGGGATCTAACTATAGTTCTTTTAGAAATGATCGTTGATTGGTGTGGGGGTCAAGCCCTAGTAGCTATTGCTGCTCAAGCTTGTGACCATAATCTACTTCTATTGTAATATCTTCTTCTCCAGAAGGCACTCTATTCACCCAAAATGGCCAAAATCGAACTTGAGCTTTTTCTAATTCGCTCATTCTAGATAGTGTCTTTCTAACCTCTGTTTCGTCTTTTCCCTTAATACTTTCCATAACCGATTCTGTGCTCAATCGTCTATTAAATACTTGATCAACATTTACAGAAAACTCAACATATCCATCTTCATATTCTATTTCTTTCACAAAATACTTAATTGAACGCTGATCCGAAAGCTCATAATCACTACTATATTTTGTTGAATTTATAAAATATCTTTCTATTGCATTATTTACATCTTGCTCTGAGATAAGAAATGCCTGAGCAACCGCAACAGCACGTGACTGAAAGGTCGTCTTTCTATCATTAGCTCTTGCATCAAATTCAATGTTTTGTATCTTGGATTCAAAAGATTCCTCTAGTACAGTCAATGATTCAGGTGCTTTGGCTCTAAGTTGAGCAGACACAGTAGGCAAAAACTCTTCTTCTATTTTATTTCTTGCATCATTAATATCTTCCTCTGTAACAATTGTAGCAACTCCCTGAAATCCGCCGGTCATCTTGCTTTCACTTTTACCATAAAAGTTCAAATACTTATCTGTGCCCTTAAATCCGGGGATGGAAAATGTAGTAGGTCCTATGTTGTACTCATCTCCAGGCTCAGCTGCCTCTACATTAACATTAATAGAGCTTGGAATTATTCTTCCTGCTTCAACCTGAGCACCCGGAACAACAACAGTTTCTGTAGTACGGAATAATTTTCCATCTGCTGATATAAATCTTGTAGAAGCAACTAACGTTTGTGGTGCAGAACTATATTCGTTGTATACTCTAATATCACCACTAGCATACTCCTCTATATCGGCTTTACCAGTTGCATTAAATGTAAAAGTGTTTTCCTGCTTTTCTTCTATAACCTGGGCAGGTATAGTGCCCTTTTCTAGGTTTGCAGAAGATATATTGCTATCTGCTAGTAAAGAAAACTCCATCTTATCCTGAACACTTTTTGGATGTAGTGTGATTGTTGCTTTGGGTAAAACCTCAGCTGCAGCGTAATATCCTCCGCCTAATGCAGCTATTACTGCAATAGCTATCAATACATGAACAACACGCCCCTTAAATACTCTAAATGGGGCTGATAACATCGAGCCGATTTTTTTCTTATTAATACTAGGGGCTTTAATCTTTTTACTCTTCTTGGTCTTGGGTGTGTACTCTGAAACATGAAAGTCTTTGCCTAGTTCTTCTTGGGCTAGATCTTCCTGTGCTTCTTCTCCTGTTACAACTTCCTTAACTTCTTCTCGCTCCATTTTCCTACTCTTTTCACTTGCAAACCTTCTAAGGTCCGCAATAGGTGGCGCTGCGCCAGAACGCTCTGGGGGCAAGATATCAGCAACTGGACGTAAGTTCTTAGATTCTGGCTCTGGCTTAGGTCTACGAGCTGGAGGTTCTTGCTTTTTAGAATTTTCCTCAATGGAAGCCTGAGCTTCAAGAGAAACTTTTTCTGCGAGCTTTTGTATCCTTGGATCTTTTGACACTACAACTATATTTTTGCCAACACTCTCAGATTCTCTTTTTAGAAGTTGGAAGTTAAGAACATTTTGAGCTATATAAGCACCTTCAGGAACAACTAAATAAATATTATCAGCCTCATCGGAAACTATTTGATCAAGAACTCCAGCTAATTCGTCGGACACACTAATATGTAAAACAGACGAGCTTGGGGATAGATTTATTTGTACTTTCTTTTTAGACATTATTTAAATATTATGTAAAATTTATGTTTGCACAAGATTAACCATTCTCTTCAATGTCTTAGATAAAAACGTTTCAGGCTGAGTTGTCTTTTGTAGAATATGATCTGCTACACCTAGGATAGATATATATTGTCCATCTGATATATGTGTCTCCTTTACCTCAATGGAGGGAAAGTCATCGTGTTGAAGCCAGTGAACCTTGGGTGGATTAAAGAAAGAAAGATCTCTTTTCCATTTTCGCTTTCTTATGATTGCGTCCATTAACAATATATTCCCACCTCCACCATAAATATATATATTTGCGGGAAGTAAGTTAACTCTAGAAAATTGCTTTAAAACCATCTCCAATGCACCCAGAAAAACTGTTACTTCACGCTCAAGTATCTTTTCAACTTTCTTTTTCGCTGATTCACTTAATCTACCATCATTATACCTTAGCTTGATATTTTCAGCCTCCCAAAATCCAACCTGAAAATAATTTGCTATTCTACGTGTAAAAGATTCTCCTCCAAAAGAAAAGGTTTTAACCTCTTCAAGACGTCCCTTTCTTACTAAACTTACGCGGGTTGTTTTACCTCCGATATCTATAACCAAAGATTCAAAATCATCACCCTTGTTTTTTCTTAAAACATTGAATACGCTGTAAGGTTCGTAAACTATATCGTATAAATCCATTTTTAGAATCTCAACAACCTCTTCTAGTAATTGCTTATAGAATATAGGCAGGTAGGAGTTAAATACACTTATTAGTATTTCTTCTCCTTCAAAACCCATGGGGTTAGCCACCCTGTATCCATCTATGCGCACATCTTGCATGGAAGAATTAAGAAGAAAAACCTCAGTCTCGGGATATCCACTTTCACTTAAGAATTTTTTTCTTATTTCTTCGTAAGCTTTTAGCTCTGTGGTGTGTATAACATTTTTTAATTCACGAGCATCTATTTTTGAATTCTTACTTTCTCGTTTGTGGTTGTAGGAAAAATTGTGTCCATAAACCATTTCTGAAGCAAGGCCAAAAACTATTCTTGTTGTTTTTTTTGCTTCAGGATGTTCTAGCTTTGAAATAGCTCTCTGGATTGTCCCTGCTATTTCACTAACATTTTCTGGCTCTTTTGCAATTTTTAAATGACGAGGATGTAGTTCTTCTGCAACATCTAAAATAGCGGCCTCTTTAGATTGCTTATCTATTTCGAGAAGGGCCGCCTTAATGCTTGAGTGTCCAAAATCAAGCAAGAAAAAATATTCCTGCTTGTCTTCAAATAAATATTTAAATCCCTTGATTTTTCCCATCACTATCAGTATAGCATATTTTACCGCTGAAATAACTGTGTAAAACTACTCTAATCTAGCTCTGATACGGCGCACTCCGGCACCGACAGATTCTTGCTTTATGATTTTAAACTTACCCATTTCGCTAGTATTTGCAACATGAGGGCCACCGCAAAGTTCTTTAGATACGGGTTTGCCATCCTCATCCAATACAGAATAAACTTTAACAGTGTTTGGATACTTTTCTCTTTCAAAATAAAGAGCTCCACTTTCTATTGCTTCCTCGTAAGGCAATTCCTTAAACTGGACATCTAATTTGCGCTCTATTTTATCATTTACCCAGTCTTCTACTTCTTGCAGCTCTTCATCTTCAAGTCTTCGATCAAATGTGAAATCGAAGCGCAATCGTTTAGCAGTTATGTCGCTGCCAGCTTGTCGAACATCATCTCCTAGGGTATTTCGAAGAGAAGCCTGCAACAAATGTGTGGCTGTATGTAGGCGGGTAACTTTAACTAGTTCTTCTTTGTCTCTAGCTTTTAATTCTCCCGTATCTAGTATTAAGCCATGGCCCCCAAATTTAGCCTCTTGTCCTGCACGACTTTTTGCGCGATGCTCATCAAATGCTTTTTCAAAGTCTTCCCTATTTAATTTACCTGCTTTGTCTTGAGCGATTTCTTTAGTTACCTCGTATGGCAAGCCAAAGCTTTCGTAAAGTTTAAATGCTTTTTCAGCGTTTATGCTTTCCATATTATTCAATTCCTTAATACCTCTTCTTAGTGTTTTTAAAAATTTATCGCGCTCTTCAGAAAATACATCCTTAACTGCTTCTAAATCTAGCTCATCGTAAAATCCTCCATATATGTCAACAACTTTTTTAAATACAGGGCTCAGAGGGAACGTATCTTTACGATCCTCTCCGTAAAGATATTGATGTGTAATAACACGACGCATTAACCTCCTTAATACATACCCAGCTTCTTTATTCGAAGGCCTAACGCCGTCAGATACAAGAAATGATATGCCTCTAGCATGGTCAGCTATTACTCTTTTTTGTTTTTCTTCTAGTTCATCTGGGAGAAGCTCTATTATTGGTGAAAAAAGATCTGTATCGAATATATTATCCTTATCCTGAAGTGCGACTGTAAGGCGTTCAAGGCCCATACCGGTATCTACACCAGGAGTTTTAAGCTTTCTGTATGTGCCATCTGATTCGCGGTAATATTCATTGAATACAATATTCCACACCTCAACTCCATCGATATACACCTCTGTTGAAGGACCACATGGACCCTCATTTCCAGTCGGACCCCAAAATAAATCTTCTCTACCCTCAAAACGGATGTCGTCAATTCCAATTTCCTTCCATATGCGCTCGGAGGCTTCATCTTTTGGAGTTATATCATCGCCACCAAAAACTGTTACGTAATCTATCTCTAAACCATATTCCTTCATTAAATCATAAGCATATTTTATGGCCTCCTCCTTGAAGTACCCACCAAAACTAAAATTACCAAGCATTTCAAAGAATGTAAGGTGGGTTTTATCACCCACTTCATCGATATCAGATGTTCTAAATGACTTTTGAACCGAAGCTGTGTTTTTTGAGTTAAAGTCACGTATTGGATCTGCATCACCCGTAAAATACGGTTTAAATTGCTGCATTCCTGCAGTAGTTAAAAGTACCGATGGATCATCGGGTATTAATGGTGAAGAAGGCACAACTGTGTGCCCTCTATCTTCGAAAAATTTTAGAAATTTTTTGCGTATATCTTGTGAATTCATGACCTTCTGTCGTAACCCTCCTTTTTAAGTTCTCTGGATAAATTATTAAGTTCTCTAGACTTTCTCTTTTGGCTACGTTCTAAATGGCGTATATCATTTTCTAATTGTCGAATACTAGCCTTAGCGCTTTCAAATTTTTGCCTAGCTTTCTGCATATTAAATTCTGCATCTCGCATTTCCTTTTTCTTTGTTTCAAGATCAGCTTTCTTTTGAGTAAGATCCTTTTCTTCTTTTACTAATTGTTCACGCAATTTTTTAATGTCGCGCGTATTTAATGGCATTGGCATAATCTAAGATGATAATAAATTTCTATAGTGGCATTATAAGATAAAACCCAGACAATGACAATGTGTAAATATAAATAGCCGGCTTTAAAAAGCCGGCTATTGTAATAATGTACTAATTAGAGGAAATATTAATTCCGTCGATGCTTACAAGTTCTACAGGAGCCACAAAGACCACGGTTTCACCAAGCGCTTGCAACAGCTCTTCTTCTGACATTTCATCCAGTACTTGCAACTGCTCCATCTTTTGAACATCTTCCTCAGACAAATACTGTTTCTGATCTGCGAAGCTTGCCTCTTCAACAAAATTCCGGGCTTCATCTGAGAGATCAAATATCCTTTCAGTGAGCGCACCGGAATCGTTATCCGATGGTTCGCACCAATTGGTGCTTCGGTGAATATCTACCTCGCAATATTTGCGAATATCTTCTCCAAGCTCATCTTGATCCACAAGCTCGTTATACTTAGCAAGCACTGCATGATCAAGTATTAGATTGTGGTACCATGCTATTTCACTAGGCACGTCATTCAGCGTCTGGTCCATTCCTCGCAAAGAACCAAAAGGGACCATCGATTCATCACCTATGCCGGTGAATATTCTTACAAACCTCTCACTAAAAAGCATCCTGTTCTGAATCTGGTTTACACGCAACACATATTGATGTGTAGCGTCCGGATCCAACTCAAGAAGGGCTTGTCCCTCTGCCGTATCAGGTGTTTGTCTAGTAAGCGACTGCATAATGCCTATATTAACCGGAACTTCAACTTCCTTGCCGTCTCCCAAGTGAACACGCAGTACGGATGTGGTATTTTGGCTACCAAAAAAACTTTCAGGATAAACATCCACAAAATGCCGGTCTTCGGTTGTTTGTACACTCAAGCGAGTGCCATCGGAGGAGAACGTTACTTGACGCTCTCCTTCGACAGTTCGCTCTGTAATCTCCGGCAAACCTTCCAGCTCAACAGAGATCAAGCCTCCAGGCTTAATGCCAAGTTCGAATTCACCCTCTTTGATATCAACGCGGTCAAGCGCTACCGAATAAAAGCCGGTAATGTCGTCGGCCACATCCTGCATTGATCCAAACTCAACAGGATCTTCCTGTATGAGAACCCAGTACAAAAAAGCCAAAACTAATGCTATTGCCAAAACTAAAATCAACACCATGGTAAGTGTTCTGCCTAGAGCTTCTCTTACCATCATTTCCTCCTTTTAAGGTTGTTTTAGTGGCAAGAACTGCGCTATTTATAACATAGATATTTAATTTTGTAAATATTTACTAAATTAAATTAAGTTGTATAAAAATAACGGCTCAGGCCTTGTCCGCCGTACCCTTGCCCAAAATGCGAGGGTAATGAGCCGTTAGTAAAAAAATAAAACCCGTTTTTGCGAATTTTATTAATACAAAAAGCGTAGCTGGCAGCTTTTCATTCAAGTGTATAAGACTTGGCTGTCGGCTCGGAGACTGACGCTTGAATGGAAAGACTGACAGCTGCGCAGTGGCGAAAAAATCGTTAAACTATAATACCGCCTCCTAAAACTTCGTCCCCATCATAAATAACCGCACTTTGACCGCTTGTTACAGCCCTTTGTTGTTCTTTAAATTCAAGTACAAAGCCTTTCTTAGCTTTCTTTAACAAGGCTGGTTGAGGTTCTTGTCTGTAGCGTATACTAACAGTCACTTCTTTTGGTGTTTTAGGCTCTTTCACAATCCAAGACATATCTTCTAGGTTAAGACTTTTTTCAAAAAGCTCTTCGTCG
>JAWWAH010000005.1:0-30788 GCA_033721415.1 Candidatus Spechtbacterales bacterium
CCAACAGTACCGAATTTATTTTCATAAAAACTATCAGAAAATATCTTCTGTATCTCTTCTGGTTTTGCATCTGTGGTTATATCCCAATCATTTGGTTCTTTTTTTAGCATGATATCGCGCACACAACCACCAACCACATATGCTTTATACTCAGCTTCTTCAAGTTTGCTTAATATATTTTTTACTTCTTTTGGTATATTCATCCCGTTAGAGATAGGAAACGCTTTATTCTGTTTCTAATATAACGTTTTCCCATCCCAGTTTTTAAGTATTTTTCTCTTGCACGAGCATCCTGTTCATTGACACATGCTTCATAGTACACAATATCAAAAGGGCCTCGACCCTTTGTAGAGCGCACATTACCACTATTATGGTCTTTAAAGCGTTTCTGTAGATCGTTTGTATATCCGGTATAAAACCTTCCACTCTTTTTACTTTTTAGTACATAAATGTAGTGCATATATCTCTAAACGGGACTCATCCCTTAAATAATACAATAAATTATATTATATATCAATATTTTTTCGTGTTCATACAGCTTCGTTTTAAGCTCGCCAAGTAGTTTCTGCCTGGGCTGTAAGCGCTACGCGCCTCTAATAAACAAAAGCAGGCTAATTAGCCTGCTTTTGTTTATTAGAGTACGCCCGGAGGGATTCGAACCCCCAACCTTCTGGTCCGAAGCCAGACACTCTATCCAGTTGAGCTACGGGCGCATGTGCCAATTTTGCCCAAGAGCGCAGCGATTGGCTGCAAAATTGAGCATCCCCTGAGGGGATTACATTACTTGTTTGCCCAAGAGCACAGCGATTGGCTGCAAAATTGAGCCTGCCTGCCGGTAGGCGAGCACCCCCTGAGGGGATTACATTATTCACTATATTGTTTCACGTGAAATACTGCTTATTTATACCATTATTATTGTAAAAAATCAAAGAAAATTGGGGGTTTTGCCTTGACACAGGGATTTTTCAAACTTGCTTATTTTGAAATTTTATAGTATAGTTATCTCACTTGTTCCTTGAGAGGAGGCTAAATGAGTCATGCTTCAGTAGTTTTAGTCGTAGATAATGATGGTGATACAGTTCTTGTACAAGATCCCAAATGGGATCAAGATATCAACAAGCTGCCTGGTGGGAAATCTCTTCCCGGTGAAAGTGCAGCAGAGACAGCTGTTAGAGAACTGGAAGAAGAAACCGGTCTTAGGGTCGAAACCTCAAAACTGGTTCCTGTAAATGACGAGGATAGAGGAAATCATCACTTTTATACAATGTTTACACACATTGAAGGATCTTTGGTTGAAATGAAGAATAAGGGGTTGTTGAAAAAAATAGGAGATGAAGGAGAAATCGTTAAGATCTTTAAACTAAGCGATATCTATATGATGGCAGAGGGTCACTCGTCGCTGAGGTTTCTAGAAAGCCATTATTTGCCCGAAAGGGGAGGGGTAAAACATAAGGTAGAAGAACTTATTTGCCAGATGCCTCAAGCAGTATAAAGCGCTTACACCTACATGCGGTTCGATATATATCGAACCGCTTTTTTATTATATTTTTCTTTTTTTTAAATGGGTTGTGGATAGAGATAATAGCGTAAATATAATCACAGTGGTATTATTATATTATATGAATCCCGTTAGTGATTACCCTAACGGGTGCCGAGAACAAGGTACAGAAAAATAATTATGCTAATTTATTTAAATAATACTTAACTAATAACACTGTGCAACAGTGATTACTAACGGGATGAATAAAAAAATACTATTATTTGGAATATTGATATTTTCAGCTACCATATTAATTTTAGGTGGTTTACCAAATAGTGCAGAAGCACAATCTTATAATTGTGCCTATAATAGTGTTAGTGACGACTGCTATCCAGTAAATGTGTCTTGTCCTGCAGGATCTACTGTGCCTAATCCTAGCGCATGTGACGAGTGGGACAAGAGTTGGTGTACTAGTTGTTGTACTGCAACAGCAGGTACATATTGTGTTGTAGAAAAAAGTCTTGGAGAAAGCTGTGGGGGTGCCGGCGAAGCTTGCGCAGATGGCCTAGCATGCCACCCAGACAGAAACGTTTGTGTTGGAGAAAATGATTGTCATCTTCCAGGAAAAGAGTGTAATTCCGGTTACAAATGTGCGCTACCATCACCTGGTTCTATTACTGATGCATGTCTTCTTCCCGGAGAAGGCGAAAACTGTACACTCTCTGCAGGATGTACCAGTGGGTATTCTTGTGTTTTAACAGGCGATACTGGCATCGGTACATGTACGGCTACAGTAGGTCTTGGAGACTCTTGTACAGCAACTGCTGAGTGTGGAGATGGCCTAGCATGCCACCCAGACAGAAACGTTTGTGTTGGAGAAAATGATTGTCATCTTCCAGGAAAAGAGTGTAATTCCGGTTATATATGTGGGACATCAGCATCTGGTAATATTACTGATTCATGCCGTATCCCTACAGAAGGCGAAAACTGTACACTCTCTGTAGGATGTACCAGTGGGTATTCTTGTGTTTTAACAGGCAGTACTGGCATCGGTACATGTACGGCTACAGTAGGTCTTGGAAACTCTTGTGCGGTAACTGCTGAGTGTGGAGATGGCCTAGCCTGTTATGAAGGATCTTGTATTTATGATCATGATTGCAGGATTCCTGGTAACGAGTGTACTAATGGGGAAAAATGTGGCTTAGCTGGAGATGGCACCGCAGGTGATGTATACGCTTGTTATCTGCCTCTCGGAGGAGCAGGTGATTCTTGTACACCATCGAGGGGAAACTGTATTGATGGCTTTGTTTGTTCTGTAACAGGGCCTTACGATGCTGGTATATGCGAAGCAGAAGGAGCTGCACAAGAAGGAGAAGCGTGTGTAACAACAGCAGCTTGCGCTGATGGTTTAGCATGCTTTAGGAGCGTATGTACAAGTGTAGAAGAGATGTGCACAGATCAACGAGAAGAATATTCAGAAGACATCTTAGTGCCTTGTGGTGGCCCTCTTTACGATCCCGACACAGGCAAAATAATAGGTCAATGCCCCCGATGTACTCTTAGAGATGTGTTTGTTTTACTACATAATTTAGTAGATCTAATAATATGGACTATTGCCCCCGCTCTAGTAGGAATAATGGTAGTTTATGGAGGAATAATGATACTAACAGGAGCAGGAAATCCAAGCCAGGTTGGAAAAGGAAAGAAGATTATCACATGGGCATTAATAGGATATATAATAGTGTTAACAGCTTGGATTGTTGTTAATCTAATACTTACTGTTATAGGCCTTGCAGAGTGGATTGGCCCAGACAAGTGGCAATGGTATAATCCAACATTCTAGAGGCTTGAAATTATTACAAAAATAAGGCATACTAATCAAAGCGGATCTAATCCGCTTTGATTTTGCCCTCATAGCTCAATTGGCAGAGCAGTTGCCTCTTAAGCAATTGGTTCCAGGTTCAAGTCCTGGTGGGGGCACATATCTTACTACAGAGAGTTGTTGCTCTCTGTAGTAGTGTCCTAGTTTCTAGACTTGAAAGACGGATGCGCATAACGCCGAGCCTGAGCAGGAGCCACTTAGCGAGTTTAAAGCGAAGTCGCAGAACAAGCTTAGTGAGTTGACGCCAAGTCCTAGTGGGACACATCTAAAACCTAGCAGACTCAAGCACGCCTCCTAGGTTATTTTATTTTCAAAATTAGAACCCATAAACTTCTGATTCAAAGCTAGATACTGTATCAAATTAAATTACAAGTGCATCTTTTCACATGAAATGTTTCATTCAACCCTTGCTCAAATAAAAATGTTGTGATATCATAAAATAGTTAAATTATAAAATGCTTAAAAATATGTTAAAAAGCGATGAAAAAGAGAAGATTATAGATAAATACAAACTTCATGCAAAAGATACAGGCTCAGCAGAGGTTCAAATAGCTATAATCACCGAAGAGATAAAAAGATTGGTCAAACATCTTAAAAAGCATCCGAAAGACAATCATTCAAGAAGGGGATTGCTAATGATGGTCTCAAAAAGAAAAAAACTACTAGACTATTTAACAAGAGAAAGCACTAAGCGCTATAACAATATTGTTAAAAAACTTGGTCTAAAAAAATAGCATTAGGGGCCTCGATAAGAGGTCTTTTGCTATTGTATCCTCTTAATTTAGTTCTCATTTATATTCAATATTCCTAGATAAGTAATTAAAGTAATTAAAATAATTAAAGTAAAGCAAATTAATAATATATAACATGGCAGTAATAAGACACCCAGCACAAAGAGTAGCTGTATTGATAGATGTACAAAACTATTATCATTCGGCAAAAAATCTATACAAAAAAAGAGTTAACTTTAGAGAAATATTAAAATTAGCGGTTGGAGATAGACAGCTAATTAGGGCTTTTGCGTACGTTGTTACAACTGAATCAGGAGAAGAACAACAATTTTTTGATGTTTTAGAAAAGATGGGAATAGAAATAAGAGACAAAGAGCTTCAGGTTTACTATGGCGGACTAAAGAAGGCTGATTGGGACGTAGGGATAGCAATTGATGCTGTTCGTTTCGCAAATTCGGTTGACGTAATTGTCCTAATGAGTGGAGATGGCGACTTTATCCCACTTGTGGGCTATCTTCAAAACAAGGGAACTCAGGTTGAGGTTGTTGCATTTGGTAAAAGTGCATCATCCAAACTACGCGAAGAAGCAGATTACTTTATTGATCTATCAGAAAACCCAAATAAGTATTTATTGAAAAAGAAAATAAAATAATAATAATTAATTAAATAAGCAGTAGGTTGTATTAATAGGGGAGCGTCAATTTCTAATTACCAGCCTCTAATCCTTTATTAGAGCTTGATAATTAGGAATTAGGACTCTCTCGCAATATATCGTATTGCTAAAATAAAATATGGAAAACAAAGAGTATTCTTTGGATTTCAACGGTGAACCGTTAAGTGTAAAATTTTTAAATTGGGTAGAACGTGCTAACTCTTCTGTAATAATAAAGCATGGAGATACTGTTGTTTTATGCACCGCAGTAATGGGTAGCAAGGACACAGATATGCCTTATTTCCCACTAACTGTCGAGTATAGAGAAAAATACTATGCTGCAGGGTTTATCGGTGGAGGAAGATTTAGAAAACGAGAAGGACGCCCTAGCGATGAAGCAACTTTAAGAGCACGCTTAGTAGATAGAGCATTACGTCCTTTATTCGATAACTTAATGAGGAGAGAAATACAGATAGTAAATACTGTATTATCTTACGATGAAAACCACACCCCAGAAGTTCTAGCACTTCTTGCATCTTCAGCTGCACTAGTACAATCAGATATACCCTGGAATGGCCCTCTTGGGGTAGTTAGAATAGGTAAAATAAATGATAACTGGATTATAAACCCTACTAGCGAAGAACAGGAAGAAAGCGCCTTTAATGTTCTGTTTGCCGGCACAAAAGAGAAGATAAACATGATAGAAGTAGACGCAAAAGAAGCATCTGAAGAGGGTATTCTAGCAGCAATGGAATACGGACAAGAAATAGTCAAAAAACAAATAGATTTCCAGCATAAAATCCGCGAAGAAATAGGTAAAGACAAGCAGGATGTTGCCTTATTAGAACTAGATGAAGATATAAAGAAGGAAATACAAGAATATGGAACAGAAAAAATAAAGAAAGCTATATACCAAAAAGACGCAAAAGAGGGTGGTAACGAAATACACGCAGTTGAAGACGAAATAATAGACTGGCTTAAAGAAAAATATGAAGAAACAAACCCTGAACACATAAAGAGAGGTAAACTATATCTGGATGGATTAATAGACAATCTTGTGCATGAAGCTGTTCTAAAAGATAATCGCAGAGTAGACGGCAGAAAATTGGATGAAATACGCTCTTTATCTGGTGATACATCGGTACTACCAAGAACTCATGGTTCAGGATTATTTATGAGGGGTCTAACTCACGCCCTTTCTATAGCAACACTAGACTCTCCTGGAGAAGAAGAGCTTTCAGATGCAATGGATGGAGAAAGTAAAAAAAGATTCATGCACCATTACAACTTCCCTCCATATTCAGTAGGGGAGACGGGTTGGTTTAGGGGCCCAGGAAGACGTGAAATAGGGCATGGAGCGCTTGCAGAAAAGGCTCTAGAGCCATTGATCCCCCCAAAAGAAGAGTTTCCGTACACAATAAGAGTTGTTAGTGAAATACTAACTTCAAACGGCTCCTCTTCAATGGCATCAGTATGCGGATCATCGCTTGCTTTGATGGATGCAGGGGTTCCTATGAAAAAACATGTTGCAGGTATAGCTATGGGATTAATGACTGGAGATGGAGAAGCAAAAATACTAACCGATATCCAGGGACCAGAAGACCACTACGGAGATATGGACTTTAAAGTTGCAGGAACAAGGGATGGTGTTACAGCTATACAAATGGATGTAAAAATAGAGGGAGCAACACTAGAAATGCTTAAAAAAGGCCTTGAACAAGCCAAAAAAGCTCGCCTCCAAATATTAGACGTTCTTGAGGGTGCAATACCAGAACACAGAAAAGAAGTTTCTTCATACGCTCCTATTATAGAAATGCTCAAAATTAATCCTGAAAAAATAGGGCTACTGATAGGTGCTGGCGGAAGGACAATTAGAGAGATTATGGAAGAAACTTCAACAGATATAAATGTGGAAGATGACGGAAGTGTATTTGTTAGCGGTACAAGAAAAGAAGATGTGGAAAAAGCAGTAGATCTAGCATTTAATCTAACCCGAGAAATAAAGATAGGAGAAGAATTTGACGCAAGGGTTATAAAAATAGCTGACTTTGGAGCTTTCGTGGAGCTTGTGCCTGGGCAGGAAGCCCTGGTTCATGTGTCTGAGTTATCAGATGATTTTGTTAAAGATGTTGGAAGTGTTGTTAAAACAGGGGAGAGGTTGCACGTAAAGGTTATAAAGATAGATGATAACGGAAAAATAGGGGCATCTGTAAAACAGGCATCCAAAAAAGAAAGTAAAGGAAAAGACACCGAATAGGTGTGGATTAAAGCAGATATTTATTGCCTTATAAGTATGATAGAATGTAATTAGTATTGCACAAGTTATTTGTGTTGCTGATATTATGAAAAAAACATCCTTAGGAGAAATTCGTACGATGGCCGATGATCTTTTAGCTGCAGAGGGAAAGCAGCCGGTTCTTAAGGTGGAAGATGATGTAAAAAAAGATATGGATGATATCACTTCAGGGAAAAGTAATTCTCCGTCCACGCCAAAGCCACAAAACGACAAACAGGCAAGCGAAAAAGAAACAAAGCCCAATCAAGACGACTTAGAAAAACTTTTACCTTTTGAGGGTGAAGAAAAAACTAAAGACAACAACATTGATATGCCCGAACCTCAAGTGAGCTCTCCCGCCCCAAGTACTCCACCTGCGCCTGCACCACCTCCACCTGCGCCTGCACCACCTCCACCTGCGCCTGCACCACCTGCACCCCCAACAACCCCCAAAGCACCGTCTCTAGACGACTTGCCAAAAATAAATGCATCTGATCTTGATAACGACAACCCAATCCAGAAAAATGAGTCTGATCCAAAACAGAGCAATGTAAAGAAAAAAAATAAGGACAAAAAATCTCCAGCAGGTGCTCCACCTCCACCTCCCGAAAAACAAAAAAAGCGCTCTATTCCTGGTGGCGGTAATAAAAAAATGTTAATACTGGGTATAGTTGGAGTTTTAATAGTAGGATTAATTGCAGGAATAGGGTACATACTACTAACAGGTGATTCAGAAACTCCTACTAATGAAGTGGTTTCTGAAAATAATAATAATGAAGAAAATACAGAAGAAGTTGACCCAACTCCACCAGACCCGCTTATAAGACCCGATTTTATACGAGAAGTTACCGTGGGAGACACAACCGAAAAGACGCTAAAAAGCGTGCTTAGTATGTTGCCAGAACAAAACCAAAAACCCTCTTCTGAATCAATAACGCATATACCAATCAGGTTAAAAGGTGTTGTAAATGAGAATGGCGAAGCAAAATATCTAAATGCAGAAGAATTCATTAGCGGTCTAAATATAGAAACCCCAGAAGACTTCTTCAGCTCAGTTGACTCCGATTTCATGCTTTATATGTATCAACCAGGAGAAGAGGAGAGGATAATGTGCCAAAATAATCTTGTATCCGAAGAAAGCTGTTATGGGCCACGCCTAGGCATGATATTTAAAGCTAGTGAAACACCTGCAAAACCGCTAACTCAGATAATAGAGGAGTGGCAAGCTGGAGCAACCGAATCTAGCCTAGATATACTCGCATTAAATGATCTGGTAACCACACCAGAAAACATACAATTTTCTACAGAAAACTATGAAGGCACGCCTATATCATACACAAATCTACCCATGCCTTCCTACAACAACCTAACACTCTCTACTACATCAATAGATTTTGTGACAATAGAAAACTATATGCTTGTCTCAACATCCAAAAATTCTGCTACGAAAATGGTAGATCGCATTATACAAGATATATTCTAATTTAATATGAAAAAAGAACCTCTTACTGAATTAGAGGAATTAGTGATGCGCACTCTGTCTTACTTTAATGCGCTTGGTGTTAGATCATTAACGCTACTGGAGTTTAAAAAATACTTACTAAATAACCGCTCTAAAGAGCGGTTATTTGATATCCAAAAAACACTTAGTATGTTGAAGAAAAGAGGGTTAGTAAACCAAAAAAATGGATTTTGGTATTACACAGAAGAAAAAAACACTTATCCAGAAAGAATAAAAAGGGCGAAAACAACACTTACAAAATGGGATAAATTTAGCTCTGAAGCCCTATTTTTAACCTATATACCCTATATTAGATCTCTAGCGGTTACTGGCTCTGTATCTCTCTCAAACAGTAGAAGTAAAAGCGATATAGACATAATGATAAGAGTAAAAGAGGGTAGAATATGGATATCTCGCCTTATTGTAACTCTTGTGTCATATATTCTTAAACGAAGAAGGTACGGCAAAAAGATTCAGAATAGATTATGTTTTAACCACTATATTGCAACTAACGAGAATAGGTTTGGTCCGCCAATAATACATAGAGTTGTGAGTAATATTCACATACCGGTTTGGGACCAGTATAAAGAAAACTCAATAGAGTCACTTTTCTTTATAAAGCCCAATAAATACTTTTTATCTATTAAAAAATATTTAGAAATTTTCTTAGAAAAGTCCAAGCTCGGAAATATACTAGAAAATATTTTTGGAAAAATACAAATCAAAAAAATCCAAAAAAATCCCATTGGTTACCCAAAGGATTTACCAGAGCCTGTTATTGATTCTGGAAATTTAATATTCTATTATCCAAAAGTCAAAAAAACTCAAAATAAATACATTGATTCTCTTAAAAAGCATGGCTTAAGGTTTCGGACAAATTAGGACAAGTTTGTTAAACGCTCTTTTATAAAGTAATCCACAGGATTTGGACAACTTGTGGAAAACTTTATTTGACCATATTGTCCAAATAGAATTATAATAGATATATAGACGACAGCGAGATAGACAAACTAAAAATAATCTACCTTTCGCTCTCGCCTATAAAAGTTCCTTAAGCTCTATCCGGGCAGGAAAAAATTCATCCTCACCATCAAGTAAGATTGGGTCACCACGCCGACGGACGGAGCGCATAATAGATGTCCGAGGATCATCAAAATAACCCCCGCCTTCTGAAAGCAGAAGAACAATAAAATAATCTTCTTTTTTCAAAAGGTGGGGGCCGACTCTCAGGAGAACTGAACCCAACCAGTAGTAATATACAATTGGGGGCAGCTCAGTTCCCCTGAGAGTCAACCACTATATCATCGTTCTTTAAACTAAACCGCCTCTTTGGCGGTATTTTATTACCTATAAATTCATCTAGAATTCACTTAAAAATTATAGTTAATTAATATAATTTAAGTTTTTTTATTAATTGATTTTTTAGCATAATTTAGATACAATAAAGTGCATAGGTTACGCTAATAAATTTAATTTTTATTAATAGAAAATTTCTAATTCGTTTACTTAATACAGAATAAATTTTCATAGATTTAAAATTAATAATGCAATAATATACTAATTGCCAATAGAAAACAGATGGATAAAAAAGAAATTCAAAAACTTAAAAAGCTCCTTGAAGAGAATAAAAGCAATCTCGAAGAAGAGCTACAAGCAATAGCTAAAAAGGGTTCGAATACAAAAGGGGATTGGGATAGTAGTTTTCCCAATTTCGATGATGAAGACAATAACCCAGATACAGAGGATAAAGCAGATGAAGTAGAGGAATATATTAATCGTCTACCAGTAGAGCGTGCGCTCGAAATAGAGTTAAAAAACACAAATGAAGCCTTAGAAAGAATAGAAAATGGTACTTACGGCAAATGCACAAATTGTGGTAAATCAATACCAGAGAAACGACTAAAAGCAATGCCTGAAGCAAGACTGTGTATAGAGTGCGCAAATAAAGAAAAATAATCCAAAATAAACGCAATAAAAAACACCCAAAGCTGGGTGTTTTTTATTGCGTTAATCTCTTGTTTTCTATAGATTTATCAATATTTTATCTTTTTTTTATTTAAATTTTATCTATCTTTAGTAATGTGATTACCAAATCACCAATATTCTTAAGCTATAATCAAAAAATATGCCTTCCAAGCTCTATTCGCTAACCTTTAGAGGTATAGATACACAAACAATAGAAATAGAGACCGACGTCTCCAATGGTCTGCATTCTTTTAGTATTGTGGGTCTTGGAGACAAGGCTGTTATGGAATCCAAAGAAAGGATATCTTCTGCATTAAAAAACAATAATTTAAAACCACCGAGAAGCTTCAGCCGAAGAGTCACTGTAAACCTCGCGCCAGCAGATGTAAAAAAAGAAGGGGGAATATATGACCTTGCTATAGCTATTGGTTTTTTAATAGACTCTGAGCAAATAAAACCAAGTCAAGAAATACTAGCAAATACCTTAATAATGGGGGAGTTAGGACTAGATGGTGAAATTCGCTCTATCAAAGGAGCCTTACTTGGGGCGCTACACGCAAAAGCAAACAACTACAGCACTTTAATTGTGCCTTTTAAAAACCAAAAAGAAGCAGCCTTGGTTAAAGAGGTAGATGTGATAGCACTATCAAGTATACGGGAGGTTATTGACTATCTAGAGGGGAAAGAGGTTAAAATAAAAAATCATTCTGTTATTGGCCAGAAAAAAGACGAGAGAAAACTCTCCTTAGATAATGATTTTTCTTTGATAAGGGGGCAGAAAAATGCAAAAAGAGCACTAGAAATAGCTGCTGCTGGAGGCCACAATGTCATGTTTAAGGGCCCTCCAGGATCAGGCAAAACCCTCCTTGCGAAATCTACAACCACAATATTGCCCAGTATGCCTTACGAGGAAGCACTTGAAGTAACAAAAATAGAAAGCGTAATAGGGGGGATATCTTACGATATGCCTCTCGTAAGTAAAAGGCCTTTTAGGGCACCTCACCATACTTCTTCTGAGTCGGCTATTATAGGCGGTGGCGCGAAGCTTATGCCCGGTGAAATAACTCGAGCACACAGAGGGGTATTGTTTATGGACGAATTCCCTGAATTTCATAGAGATGTTCTGGAAAGTCTACGACAACCTCTTGAAGAAGGGAGTATACTTGTTGCACGGGCACGAGGAATGGTTGAATACCCAGCAAATTTTATACTTATTGCAGCTGCTAATCCTTGCCCCTGTGGATATTATGGGGATAAATCAAACGAGTGTACTTGTTCTATGGGAAGTGTCATACGATACCAGCGCAAACTTTCTGGCCCAATAGCTGACAGAATAGACTTACACGTTCACGTACCTCGGCAATCTCACAAAAAAATAAGCTCCAATAACCTTTCAGAAAGCTCGGAATCTATAAGAGAAAGGGTTGAAAGAGCAAGAAAAATACAGGAAAAAAGGTTTCAGAACGAGAATATACTATTAAACAGTGAGATGAAGTTAAGTCATATAAAAAAGTACTGCACTCTTACTCAGAAAAACGAAGAGATGCTGGGAAAATCCATTGATAAATACAAATTATCAGCCAGAGCGTATCATTCCATATTAAAGATATCACGCACAGTAGCCGATATACGAGAATCAGAAAATATAGAATGGAAAGATGTATCTCTTGCGTTACAGTATGCAAAAAGAGATGTTTCAATAATATAAAAACACCCGCTCTTTAGTGGGGTGTTTTTATATTATATTCTCTTCTTTTTTAGTAGGCCATTGGGTTTCTTGCTCCATGTACCTCCCAGTGCAGGTGACATCCCGTAGAGCGCCCTGCTCCAAATGTTCCAGGCCTACCACCCATTCTTCCTATAATCTGTCCTTGTTGTACATGCTGTCCTGCGTAAACCTCAACCTTAATCATGTGTGCATACAATGTTCTTGTTCCATTAGGATGGTTTATTAGTGCATATCCTCCATATCCTCCATTACTAAAGCGTCCATATCCTCCAGATGAAGCAATGTTCACAGTTCCAGAAGCCGAAGCAATAATCGGCGTCCAGCAACTATTTGCTATATCAACAGCATTCTTTAGGTGTAGCCCTTGGCTTATTCTTCCGCTAGTAGGCCTCAAAAAGTATCCGTTCAAATTAGGCTGTGATGCATATCTTGGTGTAGATGTTCTTGTGCTTGGAGCAGTTGATCTGCTTGGTTTTATTCCTCCTGGTATAATTATAGTTTGTCCTGCAAATATATGCTGTGCTGATTCAATATCATTTGCTTCTAATATATCGCTTGTGGTTGATTTATAAGCAGAAGCAATACTAGATACGGTATCTCCTGTTTGAACTTCATGTAATACTCCATCAAATGGCAGTATTATTAACTCCTCTCCTGGTCTAATATAGTGGGGGGAATTAAAATGATTTGACCAAAGAAGGGTATTTAAGCTTATCCCGAAAGAACTTGCTATGCCTGTTGCTGTATCTCCTGGCTTAACTGTATATTTTGCTATCTCTTGTCTGTCTTGTGGTGGTGCTTCAGGTATAGAAACTGGATTATAGGCAAGTAATGTATTGCCCTGTAATGTTGGTAAGCTTGGATCACTAGATCCTCCTATGGCGGAATCTTCGTTTTTGTTTTCTGATGTCTCAAGGGTAGAAAGACGTGCGCTTAAAAATAGCCCCGTTGTCCTATCCCGGGCATCCAAAGATGCTACTTTTACCTCTTCTTCTCCACTGTGAACTGGGAGGACTGTGTTAAAATCTTGTTGAAAGTAGCCTCCGGTAAGACCAATAAGAAAAAGTACAGCGGCCCCTCCTTTTATAGACAAAAGGAAAAAGGAGGCTTCTCCCTTTCTATTGATTTTTGCATACAACCCCTTTATCCTAAAAAGGGTCCTTTCAGCGGATTTTATGCAAACTGCTTTTACAAGCTGTTTTATGTCGCTCATCCTCGAATACCGCAACGGTGCTATTTGTGATATAATTCGCCAGATAGCACCTGGTAATGAAGATGGGTCTTGTGGGTTTTTATAAATCTATTTGTGCAAACATCTGTATAATAAAGGATAAAGCCTTTATTATAACCGATGAATTTTCTTACGCTATAAACGCAAGAACTGCAATTAATGCAATGCGATTGAAATTAGGCAATGCTCTTATATTTAAAAATATACTGAGCATTAAAAAATGGTGAATCTTCCACCACGAATTCAGGATATCAACCCCACATTTAATGTCAACCCCAATTATTCACACTTTTTAAAAACATCATTTTTATCAAAATTAGTCAATATGAAGATAATTTCTAGTCTAAACCCAGAACAAAAAAAGGCTGTTAAAAAAATAGATGGCCCACTTTTGGTTTTAGCAGGCCCCGGGTCTGGAAAAACCAAAACCCTGACACACAGAATAGCTTACTTAATACAAAGAGGTATTTCACCTCAAAATATTCTTGCTGTTACCTTCACCAACAAAGCTGCTCAAGAAATGAAAGATAGGGTACGGGAACTACTAAAAGAGGAGATGGACCAAGGAAAGCTCTTCTTGCCCTGGATGGGAACATTCCACTCTATATGTGTAAGAATATTAAGAGAAAACTCTTCCTTGCTTGGATACACTTCAAAATTTTTAATATATGACACCCAGGATCAATTATCTATTTTAAAAAAAGTAATGAAAGAATTAGAAGTAGATAAAAAACAAATAGCTCCACAAAAAATACTTTCTATTATATCTGGGGCAAAAGATGATCTTATAACCCCAGAGGAGTTTTATGCAGAAGCACAGAATAATTATGAAAAACAAATAGCTGAAGTTTATAGGGGATACCAAAAAAAACTCGAGGAAAACAATGGTCTTGATTTTGACGATCTAATAATGAAAACTGTCCTACTATTCAAAAACAACGAATCGTTATTAAAAAAATACCAGAATCGTTTCAAGTATATTATGGTAGACGAATACCAAGACACCAATACATCCCAATATACATGGTTGCAACTCCTTGCTAAAAAGCACGGTAATATATGTGTGGTTGGTGATGATGCTCAAGCTATATACAGCTGGAGAAATGCAAAGATAGAAAATATTTTAAACTTCGAGCGTGACTGGCCCAAAGCTTTGGTTATAAAACTGGAAAAAAATTATCGCTCTACCGAAAACATAGTTAAAGCAGCTTCCGAGCTTATAAAAAATAATTCCGAAGGTTACGAAAAAGACCTTTGGACAGAAAATAGGGGAGGGGAGCCAATAACAATAAAGGAGTTGGGTAGCGAACAAGAAGAAGCAGAATTTCTGTTTTTTGAGATTCAGTCGTTAGAAGAAGAAGGGTATGGTTTAGATGATTTTGTTATTTTATATAGAACAAATGCCCAATCTCGAGCAATAGAAGAAATATTTCTTCGCAACGGTGTTCCTTACAAGATAGTGGGTGGAACAAAGTTTTATCAAAGGCAAGAAATCAAAGACGCTGTTGCTTGGATAAGGTTGATTCAAAATCCAGCAGACACAGCTTCGCAGGATAGGCTTCAAAGATTAAAACTATCTCTTTTACGCGAAAACTTAGAAACTAACCCCACACGCAAAGTGCAAGCCATTGATAAGTTGCTTAAAATCTTTAGGAAAAAGTCCTCAGAACCAAATATAGAGCTTGCTACAATGCTTCGCTATATAATAGAAAAGGCAAACTATGAAAAAATATATAGAGACGAAACTCAAAAAGGCGAAGAAAAGTGGCAAAACCTCCAGGAGCTGCTCTCTGTAGCCCAAGACTACGCAGCGCTACCGCTAAGTGATGCAATGGAGCAATTCCTTGAAGACGTAGCCCTAATGCAAGAAACCGACAACATTGAACAACAATCAGAAGTTGTACACCTTATGACCTTACACATGGCAAAAGGGTTAGAGTTTCCTGTAGTATTTATTGCTGGGTGCGAAGAAGGCTTATTGCCACACTCAAGCAGTATGATGTCTAAAAGTGAATTAGAAGAAGAAAGACGCCTAGCTTATGTGGGGTTAACGAGAGCAAAAGAAAAGGTATATCTTCTTTTTGCAAGAAGAAGGGTGCTTTGGGGTAATATACAAGCAAACCCTCCAAGCAGTTTTCTTTTTGAGATACCAGAAGAACATGTCGATTTTCACCCAATATCAAACTCAGAAGAAAATGAGGATTCTATAGAGTATTTAAACGATGAAGACGATGTCATTGAATGGTGGTAAACAAAAAAAAATAAAAGAACAGTTTGAAAAATACGGCTTAAACCCCAATAAGGTGCTTGGGCAAAACTTTCTAGTAGACGATGATGCGGTAAGCACCCTAATTGATGCTGCACGTATACAAAAAGAGGATACAATAATTGAGGTGGGCCCAGGAACTGGAGTTATAACTCAAGAACTTATAAAGCACGCAAAACAAGTTACAGTAGTCGAAAAAGACCCCGATATGGTCCATTTATTAAAAGAAAAATTCAAAAACACTAAAAACATAGACATTGTAGAAGGCGATATACTAAAATTTAAACCCCCAAACTCTAACTATAAAATAATAGGCAACCCCCCTTATTATTTAACAGCGCGCTTATTTAGGCACTTTTTAGAAGAAGTAGACACACCACCATCATCCATCGCGGTTATTATACAAAAGGAGGTTGCTGAAAAAATATCAGCTAAAAAAGATAAAATGAACCTTCTTGCGGTTTCTGTTCAACTATACGGAGAGGTTGGTATGATTAAAAAAGTATCAAGAAGCTCTTTTTGGCCACAACCCAATGTAGATTCGGCAATATTAACTGTAGATAACATACAGAAACCGAGTATAGATGAGAAGAAATTCTTCAGATTGGTAAGGGCTGGATTTTCAAGCCCAAGAAAGCAATTAGCTAACAACTTATCCTTCAAATTAAAGATAAACAAAGCTAAGGTAGAGAAAGATTTAAAACACATAAACATAGAACCAAGCAGAAGAGCTGAAACCCTAACTATTGAAGAGTGGAAAAAAGTGGAAAACTATTTTTAACACTAGTCAAGAAGTGCGATATAATGGTAGGTAATGAAGGCTTATTATACTTTAGTAGAAACTATCAAAAAAACATCCCCTAAATTAAAGAGAGGTGTTTTAGTTTTTGTCTTTTTTTCTGTTAACTTACTTTCTTTGCTAGCTCCTCGTCCTGCAGATGCAATACTAGACTCTTTTGTAGATTCTATTGTACAGGCATTCTTGCAGTTACTTGTGACTTCGGTTGGCGCCCTTGTAACACTAGTTGCTATCGTAATTAATCTAGTATTAGACGGTATACTCTGGATTGTTAAGGGTATTTTTGATTGGGTAATGGCTTTATCTTTGTCTGTTGATTATACCTCTGGATCAATAATAGATTCTGCTTGGCCAGTAACTAGGGATATAGCAAACATGGGCCTTATACTTGTGCTTGTTGCAATTGGAATAGGCACAATACTAAACCTGAGACAAGGACAATACAAAAAACGTTTAGGCGCGTTTCTTGTTGTTGCGCTGTTAATAAACTTCACTCCTGTTATAACGGGTCTCATAATAGATATGAGCAACATCACAGCACGTGTATTTTACGATAGCGCACAAAACACATCGGGAGCTTTACTTTCTGCAAACCCCGCACAAGGTCTTGCAGCAAGCTGGGAAACTTTTACGGAAAGCTTTACTTGGAGTGAATTGAATATAGTTGCAAATATAGTTGAGGCGGTCAGCGGTATAGTGTTTAGTGTTTTATTAATATTTGCCTTAATATTGTTATCTGCACTATTTTTAGGGCGTATTGTGTTTCTATGGATGCTTGTTATACTTTCGCCTATAGCATTTTTAATGTACATACTTCCAAGCACAAAAAAACACTTTGATCGCTGGTGGAGAAACTTCTTACAGTGGTCTATTATAGTTATACCTCTTTTATTCTTTTTATGGATTGCTGGCATATTCGCAAACAACGCATCTAGTATATGTGAAACCGGAGGGGTGTCTTCTCCTGATGGAGGAATACTATATGTTACTGGAGAATCAGGAAGCAGTGAAACTATAACGGGAGAGCAAGCATGCGAGATGGTTTCTGTGTTGATGGCAACAGGAGCACTGATGATGGGTATTATGATTAGTTTACAATCAAGTGCAGAGGGGGCAAGTGTTATAACTCAAAGAACAAAGCAGTATTCAATGATGGCAAGCAAAGCAGCGGGACGAGGCATAGAAAAAAGAGCCTATCGCTATGGTGGAAGAGGAGCTACTGCTCTCAGAAAATCGAAGGCAGGGCAAGCTGCAAAAACAGGGATGCAAGGGGTCAGGAAAACCCTCAAAAAATTTCCGGGCGCAAAGGGAGTTGCAAAAATCGGTGGCGCTGTTGGAAGTGGGCTTGGAACGGTTACTGGTGCTAAAGCAGGAGCTGCTGCGGTGCGTAGAAAAGCACAGGGAAGAGTTAACAAGGTTTCTCAAGAATACAAAAAGATTAGGGATTATGATAATTGGTCACACGAAGATAGAGCAAAAGCTCTTACCTATGAAAGAGATCCAGAAAAGAAAGCTAAACTTCTTGAGTTGTTAAGCAAAGATTCTCCTTGGAAACTTCAAGAACACTATGCTAATTTATCCGAAAAAGAAAAGGAGAACTTTAAAAAAGAAGTTGAACAAAGAGAAAACTTCTTCCCTGGTAGCTCACAAGCCGTATACAATACACTTCCTCAGCTACAAGGTAAGGATGATCTTGAAAATTGGGCTAAACGTGCTACATCACAACAAATGCGAAATCTTGGAGAAAGGGAGCTTGCAGATAAAAGAGTTGTGGATGCTTTAATCAAAGCAGGTAATTTCAACCAACTTGCAAACGCTATAAGAAACGATGCTAAAAAAATAGAGCAACTTGATAAAACATTAGGAAGTCTTGCAGAAGACAAATATGGCTTACCTGAAAGCGAGCAAAGTAAGAAATATAAAGAAAGTAGCAAAAAGGAACGGGAGAAAATAAGAGAAGAACAAGATAAAACAAGACAAAGAGTAAAAAGAAAGGCAAAAGAAGCTGGGCAGGCAGATTTTGAATACAAAGATCCTTCTAAGGGAAATCTAGGAGGAACAACTTGGGAATTTAATCAAGAGTTTATAGACAAAGCTAGAGAAGAAATGGAACGCGATCTTAGGTCAAGACAAGCCAAAAATGTTCCGGAATACATTAAGTCTTCTTCTCCTGATAAACCAACTAGCACAGCATCGCACCCTGCACTTGCAGCTGCTTTAAGTGCGTCCAGGCAAAGCGGTGCATTAGAAAAAGCCTTAGATGCAAGTGGGCAACTTTCTAATGAAGACAAAACATTTATAAGAGATAATGTGATAGATACTGTTAAAAAAGACATAAGAAAGGCCTTTAAGGAAAATAAAGAAGAAGCTAAAAAGGGTAGTGTTCAAAACCAGAAAGCAATAGAAGCTATTAGAAAAGCTTTAACAGATACTTCAAATATGCATAAAATATCTGATTCTAAAATAGATCGTATAGCCCATGAGCTTGGACCTGATTTAATTGACGAATTGAAAAGGGATGGATTTTTTAGTGACCTCGAAAATAAGGATACTGAAAACCAAGATAATGAAGAATAAAAACAAAGAAAATTAATACAAGTAGTCTAATGCCTATATTTACAAAACAACAATATTATAGTGCTTACGATAAATCACCAAGCACGATTAAGGATCTTTTGTTTGCTGAAGAAACTTCTCAGAATATAGAAAAGATAGTTTCTCGCCAAAACGTAGAGAATAAAACATTAGAAATAGCTGCTGATATTGGTTATGTGCTTGTTGGTTTAATTCCTGTAAAAAAATTTCCTCAGGCACTACAGGAAGATGCTGGTTTAAATGAACAAACAGCAAAAAACATAGCTCACGATGTGCGTGCACAGATTTTTGCTGGTGTTGCGCAAGAACTAGCAGGTATGCAAAGTAAGGCAGAGGAAGCATTTAAAAATGCAGATCATTTGGCTTCTCCCAAAATAAACACAGAAAAACCTGTGCCGCCCACCTCAGATAAATCAGAAAGTGGTCCTGAACCCCAAACACAAAAAACTGAACCTAAAACAGAAAACCAACCCGCCTCAGTTGATACAAACAAGGTGGCAGACAACTCAAAACAAAAACTAGATACAGATAACACACCACCAAAAATAGAATATGTTCCAAAGCAAAAAGATGGTGGTCAACCAGACGAATCGGTTGTAAGAGAACACAAAGAACCCGAGCCAAAAGAAAGCTTACCAAGCAACCAACCACCTAAGCCAGCTACTAAACCCGCATCCCCACCCACTCCACCAGAGAACAAAGAAAGAAAACCTGTCCCAGAATCCGAAGATGCCAACAAGCCAACTCCAGAGCCTACACCTCCTAAAAAAACCCCAGCCACTCCTGAAGATAACAAATCTAAAGAAGATCAAGAATTACTAGATGAAATATTCCCAGCCCCTCCTAGTAATCTTCCGGGGACAGATTCTAAAAAACCATCGAATAGTTTTGCTGGTGAAAATAAAAACAACACAGAAAATACTGCACAAAATAAAAACCTTCCCCCAATACCCGACACACACAAAGTAGATCTTAGGGGAGATAATGAATCACAACAACAATGAGTCAATATCCTGTACCACAATTTATAGAAAGAGAGACAAAACTAGTTGGCCCATTAACAGGGCGGCAGTTAATAATTTTTGGTGTAGTTGCTTTTATTTTGTTTGTTTTATATTTTATTGTTCCTCCTCTTGTTTTATTGCTGATAGGAGCTGTGTTATTAACTGGTGCTGGATCTCTTGCTTTTATAAGAGTAAATAATAGATCCCTGGACGAAGTTATGTTCTCTTTTATAAATTATTTCTTTAAACCTCGAGTTTATTTTTGGCAAAAAAAAGAGCCTACAGAAAAAGAACTTCAAGCCAAAACAGAGCAGATCCTAAAATCCGCATACAAAACAAACAATAAAGAGGGTGAACCAGAATCAAAAGAAGAAGATTCCCTCAAAATAAACGAAGAAGAAAAAATTAAAAATCTTGCAAATATATTAAACGAATAAAATGGCAAACCCCAGAACACAAGACTTTGTAAAAGTAGATAATATACGAAATGATGTGGTTGTTGTAAAAGGCGGGCAGTTGCGCGCTATTTTACAAGTATCGAGCCTAAACCTAGCTCTAAAGTCTGCTGATGAACAGGAGGCAATAGTTTACGAATACCAAAATTTTTTAAACTCACTTGATTTTCCTATCCAAATACTTGTTAACTCCAGATTAATGAACGTAGACAAATACATAGAAAAGCTAAGCACAATGGTAGACAAGCAAAATTCTCCATTAATGCAGATGCAAACCCAAGAATATATAAAATTTATTCAACGCTTTGTTGAGGATGTAAACATTGTATCTACTGATTTTTATGTAGTTATTCCTTTTAGCCTTATAGAAGTAAGCACGTCGGAAGGAGGAGCACGAGAAAGGTTAAAATCTTTATTTGGTGGAGGAAACGCAGATAAACTTGGCACCCTTAATCCAGAAAAGTTTATGTTTTATCGAGGACAACTAATGCAGAGGGTTGATTTTATAGCAAGTGGCTTGCATAGAATAGGTGTTTCTGTAAGAATGCTGCCCACAGAGGAGTTAATATCTTTGTTTTGGAGCGCATACAATCCTGAGGATCTAAGAAAACGCGGGCTAATAAAACCTTTATTTGAATAAAATAGTTTTAAAATAATAGTATTAAAACTTATGGATAGACCCCCAACACAATTTGAAAAAAACCAAGAAGAAACCGAAAAGAAAGAACTTGGTATACCAAAAAAAGATTTGTCCGAAAAAGAAAAGCGAGAAAAACTTCTTGATGTTATAGCACCGCCAGCAATGGAAATAAACACCGACAGCATAAAGCTTGGTGATATATTTGTACGCACACTTTTTGTTTCAAGTTATCCAAGGTATCTAACCCAAAACTGGCTTAACCCAATTATAAACCTTGATCAGACTGTTGATGTTTCAATGTTTATAAACCCTATATCAACAGAAACCATTTTAAAAAAACTACAGAGCCAGCTTACAAATATAGAAGCAGAAATGCTTGAGCGTGAAAAAAAGGGTATGGTAAGAGATCCAATGCTTGAGGCCGCATACAACAACGTGGAAGATTTGCGCGATAAAATGCAAACATCTCAAGAAAAAATATTCCAATTTGGATTATACGTAGTACTTTACAGTGAAACAAAAGAAGAGCTTGACGATATAGAAACAGAAATAAGATCTGTCTTAGAAAGTAAGCTTGTATATGTCAAACCAGCAATATACCAACAAAGTGAAGGGTTCGATTCGGGGCTACCCCTAAACCTCGACCGTCTCAATATTACAACCGCATTAAATACTTCACCCTTGTCTTCTACGTTTCCCTTTGTTTCTTTTGATTTAAGCGCAGAGGATGGAATACTTTATGGAATAAATCGACACAACTCAAGCCTTGTGCTTTTTGATAGGTTTTCTCTTGAAAACGCAAACACTGTTATATTAGGAAAATCTGGAGGTGGTAAAAGTTATGCTATAAAGCTTGAAGTTTTGAGATCTATGATGCTTGGCACTAATGTTATTGTAATAGATCCCGAAAATGAATATGAATACCTAGCAGAAGCTACAGGGGGCGGTTTCTTTAGGGTTTCCCTAACTAGCGGTGATCATATCAACCCCTTTGATCTACCTATCGTAAAAGAGGGTGAGAGCCACTCTGAGGCCCTTAGGGCAACAATAATAACTTTAATAGGTCTTCTTAAGGTTATGTTGGGAGACATGACTCCAGAAGAAGAAAGTATTTTAAATGAAGCAATAAATCAAACTTATGCATCTAGAGATATAACCCCCCAAACAAAGGATTTCACAGATAAAACCCCCCCATTAATGCAAGATTTGAAAACGGTCCTAGAAAGCATGCGGGGTGGAGAAAGCCTTTCTCAGCGTTTAAGTAAATACACTGATGGAGTTTATTCTGGATTTTTAAACAACCACACAAATGTTGAGCTAGATAAAGATCTTGTTGTGTTTAACATCCGAGACATGGAAGACGAACTTCGGCCTGTTGCTATGTATATTATTATCAATTATATCTGGAATAATGTGAGAAAAGAATTAAAGAGAAGAATTCTTGCAATAGACGAGGCCTGGTGGATGTTGCAGCATCACGAAAGTGCAGCGTTTCTTTTCGGAATAGCTAAACGTGCACGTAAGTACTATCTTGGAGTAACTACAATAACTCAAGATATCACCGATTTTACATCTTCTGATTATGGACAAGCAATAATAACAAACTCGTCGCTTCAACTTCTAATGAAGCAATCCCCAGCAACAATAGATCAATTACAGCGGGTGTTTAACTTAACAGACGAAGAGAAATACTTATTACTTGAAGACAGTGTAGGGGAGGGGATATTTTTTGCCGGAACAAAACATATAGCAATCAAGGTTGTAGCATCCTATATAGAAGATCAAATAATAACTTCGGATCCAGAGCAATTATTAGAAATTAAAAAGGCACGAGAGAAAAAATAATGGCCATTAAAGACAAAATTAAAAACAGAACAAAAACCCAGAGTGAAGAGAGTGTTTTGGCGGATGCTGATTTCGAAGACAAGGTCTTTCCGGATGTTTTTAGCCCTATGGGTTTTTTGGTACTTTCTTGGGCTTTGTTTTTAGATATATTAGGCCTTGTTGGTCTAATACCCGCACTGGGGCAGGTTTTATCTATAATTCCTGATATTCTAGGTATTTTAACTCTTGGAATATATGAATGGCGCCAAGGTGGTAACCTCCCTCTCACAAAAAAGTTTATGCGATTTTTTACAAAAAGAGGTGGTGCAAGGTTTTTCTTTGAACTTTTACCGGTTGTTGGAATTCTTCCCATATGGACAGTTTATGTATATAAAAAATCACGTAGCTCTCCCGGGGAAGTAGAAGTAAACGAAGAAATAGAAGAATATGCTGAAGCGGCGTAGTTTTTTAATATTAATAATAACCGTGGCGCTTTTTGGGGTGTTTCCCCAAAATACTTTCGCTTACCACGAAACTTTAAATCTTGATTATCCAAGGATACCTGTTCCTGGAGGAAGTTTTGATTTAAATAAATTTCTTGAAAGAGAGCATGTGTTAGCGGACGAAGGAAGAGAAAGTCAGTTAACCTTGGGGGTTGTAATGGTTTTTGTATTTGTTTTTCTTATTTGGATATCAGGATTTATACTGTTTGGTGCCCTATTATACACTGGGGTTATGTATATAGTGTCTGGTAACAACCCAGGGAAAAGATCGCGAGCACAAGAGCACCTAACAAGTATTATGTGGGGTATGGGGATACTGCTGTTTTCTTATATAATAGTGTTTATTATAAGCACTGATATTGTGCGACTTAAGGTTACAGGAACAGTAGTTGTAAACAGTGGGGTGTCTGAACCAAGAAGTGTTAACGAGTCTGGTTTTGTTACTGATGTCGTGAGGGGATCTTGCCACCCTGAATCTAACGAAATTGAAGCCTGCACAGCTAGTGGCACACTATTATCCAGCACCGGGGTACATCAATCTGTAGCAACAGAAATATGTAGAGATGGCGCAGTCGAAAGCTTAACAGATAGCTGCGGAGACCATAATGAGATTGGAGCCTATATATTATTTGAATTAGACACTGAAGATGCAGAAGTTTGCGGTGATGGAGATGTTGCAGCTGTAAAGAGTTTGCTAGAAGAAGGGTTTTGCACATAATATTAAATAATAAATTAAAAACATGAGTAAGAAAAAAATAATATTAGCATTTGCTATTCTTGCAACATTTATACTGGTAATGGTGCTTGTTTTAATAGCTTTAGAAAGAGAACCTTCTGAAGAAGTTATCCTAGAGGAAAAAAAGGAGGATGCTATACAGGGAGCTGAATTAAAAACAACAAACAGTAAAGGGTTTGTAAACGCTAGTATCGTATCAAAACCAGAAGAACATTTTCAAATCACTTATCAAGAACAGGTAGATCGTTTCGATATTATAATACAAACCGGAGGTAGAAACAGCGAACACTTTTTGACAGAGAATGAAGTAAAAACAGCCAGAAATCGTGCTGAAACTTATTTTGTAGAAAATGTGTTAAATGGAATAAGCAACGAAGCCGCTTGCAGTTTAAACGTCTTTGTCTCAACAAGCGGATATGGAAGTTATACAATAAAACCCTCTCCTTTAAGTTTCTGCTCATCTAGTTAAATATGCAAAATAAGAACCACAAAATAATAACTATTTTTTTTGCTCTGGTTGTTTTGGGTGGTTCTTTGTTTTTTATAAATTCTGCTTTTGCCCACCCTGAATACACTAGTGGTTGGGGTAATTGCCACGCTTACTATAACACCGCAGAATACCCGGCATGTGCATACGATGTTTTAGAACCCTACTTTGGAGAAAAAACTTGGATAGCTCAAGAAATAGCAAGTGGAGAAAGCGGATGTAACCCAGCCGCTTTAAATAGTGGTGTATATTCTGGTGCCGGAGCGGGTCTATTTCAAATAGAGCGCAGTGTTTGGTGTGGATCAACAGCAACGTGTAATGGGCATTCTGTAACTTTAAGCTCCGATCGAGTAACTTGCACAAATCAACTTATACAACCAGAAAACAACGCTATTGTTGCATGCCAACTTGAAAGAAACAGAGACTGGTGGGGAGACTGGGGTAGTGTAGACACATCTTGGGGTACAGTTCCGCCACACAAGTGTAATCTTGTGCGGAGCGTGATACAAAACTATTGCCCCTATACATCTGGTGCAGAACCACAAGGAACAGATGGCACTTGTGGCACCTGGTCAGGAGAAAGTGGTGCAGGTGGAAGTGGTCCAGGTACGTGTTCTGCAATGCCAATAACTCCAAGTATTGTAGAAAGCTTTAACAATAGTTTCCATGGGGAGCCTGGTTCTGGACATGGCTGGGTAAGGTGTGGGTCTGGAAATTGTGCTGTAGATCTTAGGCCAGGCACATCTTGTACATCTGCAGTAGAAAATGCAAAAGATAGCATAGATATGCGCTCTCCTATAGACGGTACGGTAACTGAAGTTTTCCCGGTGGGATCTTTTGGAGATTGTGCAGTTATTACAGGTTCGGGAGAACCTATTGGTAGCGCATCAGATGGCGCTGTTCTTTGTCATATAGATCCGATTGTTTCTACAGGAGATGATGTTCTGGCTGGACAAAAAGTTGGGAGTCTATTTTATTCATATTATGAAACTGTAGGATGCGGAGGAAGTTTTGGTCCTCATCTTCACTTAGAATTAAAACTAGATGGAAGTTGGGTTTCTGGAGATGGCCATGGAGGAACATGGGACAATATCCAATCAGCAATTAAAAATGCTGGAATGTGTCCATCGGAAGGATCAGACACAATAATACCGGGTACGGACTTTACTGGTGTATGCAACACACCCACACTAGGGCCAATAACCTGTAGTGTAGATTTTCCAGCTGTCCCAACTCCTGGGGGGTGGTTTGATTTAAATGATTTATGTTCTCCTGGAGCAAAAATAACACTCCCTGCTCTTATAGCATACATATATTATGTATCTCTTTGGCTTTCGGGAATAATAGCATTTATATCTTTACTGTATGTGGGTGTATTGTATATATTATCTGGGGCAAATCCTAGAAATAGAAGTGTAGCAAAAGAAAGGTTACTTGCTGTAATATGGGGTATTGCAATATTGTTTTTAACTGTTGTTGTTGTAAATCTTATAAACCCAGATATAGCGCGCTTAGAACTAACCCCGCTTGCTATTGTTAATCCCGGAGATAACTGCCTTACAATAGGGGGTGATGATTCTGGTGAGGATGATTCTGGTAACAACGATGGAACAGTAAATCCTGGAACACCTGCACCTGATTCAGGTATTGTATATCCTGAAGGAATGGAAGCAGATGGACTTGGTTATTATAAGATGCCAACATCGCCTAGTGGTGAATATTTAATTGGAACAGAAAACTCCGCTCCCGAAAGTCAACGCTGTGGAACAAGAGACTTGTTAGGTGCAGTGTACACGGCAATAACGCGTTACAATGAAACGTACCCTGATGGGCCCCGTATAAGCCTTGGGGATTTAAACGCTGGTCCGCCACATTCAAGCCATGCATATGGAGCTGATATAGATATATATGGCGAAGATGGACTTGTTATACATGAAGATGGAGATGATGAAAAAACAATAACTTTCGGGAAGTATCTCATAGATACTGGTATGGTCTTTTGGATCTTTCATGATGAGTATAGTACAAGAAATGCTTTAAACAATTATGCGGATAGTATTGGGAGTAGTGCTTACGCACGATGTGCTTCAAGGGATGCAAGTGGAAACCCAAACCCTACAGCTGATTGTAATGACGGGCACCATAACCATTTTCATGTGCGTCTCAATATAGAGCATTCTGGAGATGTTTGTAGTAATGCTTGTGGAGAAACATTGAGTTCGAGTTATTCTAATTGTAATAAATCAGGCAAATGGTAAAAATTAGTAATAAAAACAAGTGGATTATTTTTATTGGAATTATTATTCTTTTTGTTGTTTTGTTTTTAAGCTTAGCTACAAAAAACGCGAACCCAAAAAAAGAGATTGTTGGTTTAATAGAAAAAAAGGGAGCGCCAATAGAAGAGTGGCCAAGAATTATAACAGTAGAAGAGTTAAATGGTAAAAAAATAGTCAAAAATACATATGATAAATACAAAATATCTATTCCAGATGAGGCTGTTGTTTACACAGAACAAAGCAGAGGAACTCTTCCTTTAGAGATATTCAAAGCAGAGGAACATGAACCTCGTGGAGATTTTCCTGCTGTTTTTAACGGTTATGCTTTAAGGATATACACATTTGAAAATCCTAAAAATATGGATGTAATAAACTGGATTGCAAACTCTAGTGAAGCAAGAGGTCATTTTACTCAAAAACACACTTTTGAAGCCTTCTCTGTTGGCGAGAACAGAGCTTTTAAGGCAAGTTATAATCTCTTTGATACCGAGGATATATTAGTGTGGGATTATGTTATAAAAAACGAAAGTAATATCTATGTGCTTTCTTGTATGTCTTTTGCGTTAAACCCAGAAGTATACGTCGAAGACTGTGAACAAGATATACAGAGTTTTGATGTATTGTAAATAAATTTATCTATGAAATTTAAGTTGAAGCAATTTACCCCTATTGTGATTCTAGTCTTATTAATTAGTATTCTTGGATTTATAACACCAACACGAGCTGCAGAGCCGATAAATCTAAATATAGACAACTATCCTAAAATTCCCGTTCCTGAAGCATGGGGAGAAGAATATGGATATGAAGAATGTTCGGATGGGGTTTGTGTGTGGTATTTTGATTTAAATTGTTTAGAAATAGGAGCTTGTGATCTTTCGCCTGGGCTTATACTTGCTTTTCTTTATTATGGGTCTTTGTGGCTTTCTGGTACTTTAATATTTATCTCTCTTTTATATGCAGGTGTTCTATATATACTTTCTGGGCAAAAACCAGGTAATAGGGCAGTAGCTCAAGAAAGATTAAACTCTGTTATTCTTGGAGCAATGATACTATTTTTTGCTGTACTTGTATTTACTGTTATAAACCCTGATATTATTAATTTACAGATTACTGGGCAATACACAGTAACAAACCCTGGCTCAGAGCCTAGAATAGCAAGCGAAGATGGTGAAACAACTACTGGTTTTGAAACTACTAATACGGGAAAGTTTACGTGTGGATGGGATGATACATTTGAAACATACCCAGAAACAGGAACGTTTGGGTGTGTGTGGATTGGAGGAGAGGAAGTAAACACAGGAACGTTTGGATGTTCTTGGGATAGCACGCGAGCAGAGGGGGAGAGATGTTATGCTGATCCTGATAAAAATAATTGTACTGCTGATGGTAATCCAGTCGAAGCTTTTTGTAATTCAAAAACCGGATCTGTTAGTTGTAATAGATCAAGTGCTCTTACGTGCGTTGCTACAAGTTCATCAGCAAGGTGTGTTGTAGATGAAACAGCAATTAATTGTACGAGTGTAGCTAGCCCAAGCGAAACCTTGTGTGGTGGGAAAACTAGTCAAATTTCTTGCGAAAGATCTCCTTTATCTTGTATACTAAACGAGAGCGTCACAAGGCCTTGTTCTGTAGCTGAAAATAATTGCGCTGACGGATATTCTCCTTCTGAATTAACATGCACCTCTACTAGAACAAAAATAGCTTGTGAGCGTACCGTAGGTGGTGGATATGACTGTGAATAAAAACTAGTATAAAATATTTAATGTACTTATTTAAATTTTTAAACATAAAAATAGCGCTGATTACATTTTTAGTGCTTACAGTGGGTATATTTGGTTTTTGGATATCGGTAGATGCTGCTGCTCCAATAAACCTAAACATAGACAACTACCCTAATATCCCGGTACCTGATGCCTGGGATCAAGATGGAGTAGAAGATGGATTTTTTGATTTAAGTTGTTTAGAGAAAGAAACAGGAGCCTGTGATCTTTCGCCTGGGCTTATACTTGCTTTTCTTTATTATGGATCTTTGTGGCTTGCTGGTATTTTAATGTTTATCTCTCTTTTATATGCGGGTGTTCTTTATATACTTTCTGGACAAAAACCAAGAAACAGAGCAATGGCTCAAGAAAGGTTAAGTTCTGTTATACTGGGGGCAATGATATTGTTTTTTGCTGTACTTGTATTTACTGTTATAAATCCCAATATTATAAACCTACAAATTACTGGACAATATACAGTAGTAGACCCTAATCCAAAACCTAGAATAGCTAGTGAAAGTGGTAGCACAGGAGGTAGTGGAGGTAACAATAATGACACAGTATCAGCTAATACACACTCTTGTACTTGGACTGGTAGCAGATGTACTACAACCGGAACATCTGCTTGCAACATCCCCGAGGGATACTATGATGACTGTGCAGAGCACACAACAGAAGCGGAGTGTCATAATGAATACCTGACCTGCCCCCAAGCAACGATACCTGAGGGTACATACGCTTGTAATTTTACTTTAGAGGGTGGTTTAGCGCTATGTAAACCTGTGGGTGATTGTGGTGATGCCACTGGTACTTTTGAAGAGCGGGAAGCAGGCTGCCAGTTGTCTAGTGATTGCACGGGTCCTATGACTAGCCAAGAACACATTGATGCTTGTAGGCAAGAGTGCGAAAACAAAGTAGAATTAACATGCCCTGTATAATATAGCTTTAAAATAGTTGTAAACTACTCTTGAATTAAAGTACTCAGTTTGCGCAAGCTTCTTCCTACTAAAAAAGTATAAATAACACCGCCACCAAGAATTGTTCCAAAAAGTAAGCTGATAGAAAACCCCTCATCTAAACCATAGATAAACCAAACAAAGAGCCCCATTAAAGCAGTTGCAAAAACTGCTTTAATGGTTGTTTTTATAGAAAATACAAAATTAACTTCTTTTTTAATAATCCACAAAAGGTATGCTGTAACGAAAATCTCTGTAATAAGCGTTGTCCATGCAGCCCCCATATAGGAGTATTTAGGTATAAAGACCAGGTTAGCTATAAAATTAAGCGCAAAACCCCAAAAATAGGCCCACATGGCCTTTTTTTGTATACCTAAGGCAATAACTGTGTTTCCGTAAAGAGTGCCATAAAAAATAATACCTATAGCAAAAAACAATACCTGGAGTGGCGCAGAAGCCAATAAAAACTCGCTCCCTCCAATTAAATAAACCATGCTTTCAGAAACTAAAAACCCACCAACAACAACAGGAAGAGCGGATATTGTCATTATATCGTTTAGGCTCGATAATAAATCAGAAAACTTTTCTTTAGATTCTTTTATATATTCGGAAAGACGAGGAAGCATAAGGCCTATAAATGCTGCTGGAAAGAATATTATGGTTTCAAGCACCTTATAGGCAGCGTTATATATACCTACATCTTCCTGGCTTTTCATAATAGAAAGAAGTATTGTATCTAATTTAAAATATAAAAGAGTAAAAACAAGTGAAACCGCTATTGGGTAAGTAGTTTTTATTATTCTCTTCCACTCTTTAAGGGATGTTTTTAAATTAAAGCGTACAAGTCTTCGTGCAAAAATAAAGTTTGTTATAAATATAACAAAACTTCCTACTATAAGCGCCGATAAGAAAAAGAGAAGCTCGCTATTATTTTGAAAAAAGTACCAAACTAAACCCAATTGAACCGCTCTACCTAAAACTTCAGCTATAGCAGCTTTATATATTTGTATATATTTTTGAAACACTCCCAAAAATATTTGC
>JAWWAH010000006.1:0-29145 GCA_033721415.1 Candidatus Spechtbacterales bacterium
AAAATATGGTGTATCTCAAGCTGTTATAGATGCAATGAAGTCTCACCACGAAGAATACCCTTATGAATCTTTGGAGGCTAGAATAGTACAAGCAGCGGATGCTATATCAGCTGCTCGTCCTGGAGCAAGGAAAGATACAGTTGAAAATTATCTACAGCGATTATCTGAATTAGAGAATGTAGCCTTATCTTTTGATGGTGTTGAAAAAGCATATGCTATTCAAGCGGGAAGAGAGGTTAGGGTTTTTGTAACCCCAGATAAGGTTGATGATTATGCGGCTAAAAAAATGGCCCGCAGTATAGCTAACAGAATTCAGGAAGATCTCAAATATCCTGGGGAAGTAAAAGTTACCCTTATACGAGAAACAAGAATTGTGGATTACGCACGCTAATAAACAAGATAAAAAAATCCCGCGTGTGCGGGATTTTTTTTATAAACTAAAGAAATTTATGAAGATATTATTTTTTGGTGATATTTTTGGTAGGCCTGGAAGAAATTTTCTAAAAGACAATCTTTTAGACCTAAAAAAGAAACACAAGCCAGATTTTGTTATAGCAAATGTAGAGAATATGGCTCATGGTAGGGGAGTGACCAAGAACACCCTTAACGAACTTAATGAAATTGGGATTTTTGATGCTTATACATCGGGAGATCATATATGGGATACAGAGGTAGCAAAAGAATTAGTTAAAGATTCTTCTAATGCGCTGCTAAGGCCCCATAATCTAAGCGGAAAGCAACCTGGAAAGGGTCATATGGTTGTACAGAATGGCCTCAAGCGCTTGTTAGTTGTTAATCTGATAGGAGAGGTCTTCATGGATAAACTAGAGGCTTCTAGCCCATTTCATGGGCTAGACAACATACTTGATATGTATACTATTGACCCCGAGGAAGAAGAAAAAGAGCTTATAGACGGTATCTTTGTAGATTTTCACGCAGAAGCTACATCTGAAAAAAGGGTTTTGGGATTTTACGCAGATGGCAGGGTTTCAGTACTTGCAGGAACTCATACCCACGTACCTACGAGCGATGAACAGATATTACCTAAAGGAACAGCCTATGTTACAGATGTAGGCATGGTGGGCCCATATAATTCGAGCATAGGTTTGGATGCTACTGGCCTGATTGAAGAATACCTTACAGGAGTCAAGCAAAAGAGAGAGATAGGAGATGATCCTAGTGTTGAGATCGGTGCAATAGTTGTTGAACTTGGTAAAGATGGTCTTGCAAAAAATATAGAACACATTAGAGAGATTATTACGCTAGATTAATTAGTTTTTATAAAAATCCCCAAAAAGCCTTTATTTACTTGCTTTTACAGTTTATGAAATATATAATATAAATATATGCATAAAGGTCGTTTTGCATAGAATATACGTAATTTGAAAAATGTCATGACAAAAGATGAATTGCTAGATTCGTTAGCAAACAAAGCTGGCGTAACAAAGAAAGATGCAAACGAAGTACTCAATGCCTTTACAGACACTGTAACTGATGCATTGGTGAAGGGTGACACCGTTACTCTTACCGGTTTTGGCACATTTTCGGTATCTCACCGAAAGGCTCGCCAGGGTGTAAACCCAGCAACCGGAGAAAAGCTTCAAATTCCTGCAATGGATGTACCAAAGTTCAAAGCAGGCAAGACTTTGAAAGAAGCTGTAAAATAGGAACAGAGCTCTGTTCTATAACAAAAACCGCCTTAAGGCGGTTTTTGTTATAGAATTAAACAATAAACCCACCTTTCTTTGCCGGTTGCTTATTAAGAGAGAAGGTGATTATGTTGCAATATAAAAGCCCCGCTGTATAAGCAGGGCAGGGAAGAGTAATCAGGATTAATTATCGGCACTTTATAGCATAATACTATTTACTTCCGCTGTATTCGTCGGCAATCTCTGATATTCTTGCTTGCTCTTCATCTGTGATTGCACGTTCTTTCCCGTCACTTTCTAGTACTCGCCCACCGATTTTTACATCTGCATGCCCACAATCATATAATACACCCGCTCTTTGAATAGATAGCCAAAGCTTTTTATTATTGCATAGCATAAGATAAAGTGGAAAGTCCTTGTTTTCTATACCCATTTAGCACCCTTCCTTTTGGAGCTAAATTTATATTATCAAAGATGTACATTTTGTAAACAAGACTCCTTAGTTAAGTGAAGTATCGGGCGTCAGCTCACTAAGTCCAAACTACGTCCTTCGGACTCATTTTCGCTAAGTGGCTCCCTGCCTACCGACAGGCAGGCACCCCAGGCTCCTTCGCTTCACTCAGTCTGCCTTTCTATTTTCTTCACCTCTAGCTATATATCAAAAACAAAGGGAGCATACCATTTAAGACATACTCCCTTTAGATTAACAGAGCGGGTGATGGGAATCGAACCCACATCCTCAGCTTGGAAGGCTGATATAATAGCCATTATACGACACCCGCTTATTGCTTATTGTATATTGTAAAACTAGATCAATCAATTCTTTCATCGCGCATTTTGTCGGGGTGCCGAGAATCGAACTCGAGTCTCACGCTCCCAAAGCGCGTATAATAGCCATTATACTACACCCCGACAAAATGAACGAATAGCATGCGCATACAATACAAACAAAACATCCCACTCCTTATCAGTATAGCGCAGTATATAATTAATCCTTAGATATTATATAAAAAATACAATAAAAAATCAAGCAATACATTGATAAGATGCGCTGCTTGATTTTTAAGTATTAAACAATGTCCAATGTGTTTTTTGGACCATCTAACTTCCTTAGAAAGTTTTCTATATCTGAAGCTTTGTATATGCGATAGTTGTTTATTGGGTTTCTCTTTGCTTTTAACTTACCTTTTTTATCCCAGTTTCGCATTGTTAGTGGAGTCACTCCCAGGATATATGCAGCTTCGCCTACAGTATAGAATCTTTTGTTTGCTAACTTTCTTGCGTTTATAGCCATAGAATTTATTAATGTTTTTATATCTTAATTATCATTCTTTATTAAGGTCTATGAATATTTTAACATATACTACAGTAAGTAGTCTAGTTTAATATTTTTAATTTATTTACAGTACTTCAAATGCTTTATTTTAGGCAGAACTCGGGTATGATTGGAAATATCCGTTAATATTTTCCCCACTTTTTCCCCACTTTTCCACATATAAAATATTGAAAATTATATAAAAAATTTTCATAGAACATTTCTCATAGGTTAATCATCCCTAAATAGAGCCTTTTATCCACATTGGTTTCATGGATAAAGGGCTCTATTTGCAGTATACTGGAACTTAAGGGGGTATTTAATATAGTTTATATAATGGAAGTAAAAAAAATAATTGGAATGAGTCTGATGGGGGTGTTTCTTTTTGCGAACACTTTTGTAGTCGCAGATTTTTCAGAAGGCTTCCAATCTGATGAAGATATAGCCGTAGGATCTTTGGTTAGTGTTAATGAGAACAACGAAGAGTTGGTTACTGTTGCTAATATAAATAATGCTAGCAATTTAATAGGGGTAGCAGTAAGTAGAGATTCAAGTTCTTTGTACTTTACAAGTACTTCTGATGAAACAGTTGCGGTAGCAACGACAGGGGAGGCTAGTGTGTTTGTTTCTGATTTACAGGGACCCATATCTCCAGGAGACAAGATATCCGTTTCTCCAATAAATGGTGTTGGGCAAAAAGCAACAGCGTTAGGGGAGGTTGTTGTTGGCGTAGCAAAAAGTGGGCTAGGGGACGACAACATAGAGCAATCTATAGATGTTGAATTTGCTGATGGTGTAAGGAGTGTGAATATAGGTGTTGTTAGAGCTTCAATAAATGTTCATAATTATATCCCAGATCAAGAAGAAAGAACACTTCTATCTTCTATACAAAATACCGCACAAGCTATTGCAGGAAAACCAGTAACAATGGCAAAAGCTCTTATATCGTCAGCCATACTAATAGCAACACTTATGGTTGTGATTGTGACCATGGGCAGTAGCATACAAGGAAGCATGGTTTCGCTAGGAAGGAACCCTCTTGCTAAAAAGACTATTATATCAAGCATGGTTAAAATAATACTCTTTGGAACCCTAGTATTGGGAGCTGGAGGAACAATGGCATATTTAATATTAATAAGTTAAAAACGTGAGTCAAATATTACTACTACTTATAGGCATTTTGATTTTTCTTCTTCTCTCTGCCGCCGCAGTGTTTCTTTACTATAGAAGGTTAAATTCAAGCGAAGACGTCCTAGAAAACAATAGTCAAGAGGGGAGCGCACCATCTGTTAATGTTTCACAATCCTATATACAGGATCTTGAAAGCATGCTTCAAAAAGCTTTTGAGGATGCTGCGAAATCAGCAACAGCAAGATTAGAAACAGAATTTAAAAGTACTTTAACTGAACTTGTGCAACAAAATGATGCTCTTGTACAATCTGTAAAACAGCTTGAGGATAGTTTTGTAAATGAGTTTAGATCATCGGTAGGAAACATGCAAAGCGAACTCGTGCAGAACTTATCTGCTGCAGTCCAGCAAATAAACACTAAGAGCAATGAAATGGCTGTTGCTGTCCAATCTCTAGAAGAGGCGACCAAGAATAAAATAGAGCAAGCTCTAGCTAGTGTTGTTGGCAATATAGAGAGCGAACTTTCCGGCACAGGATCTAATATCAAAACACAACTAAAGGAGTCTGTGCTTTCTGCTGTAGAAGAAGAAGTTGCAGGTTTTAAAAGTGCTATAGACCAAGCAAGGCAAGAAACTGTGCAATCGCTTACTCAAATATATCAGGGCGTAGAAGAAGAGAAACAAGAACTTGAGGCAAAGATGAGAAAAGAGGTAGAGAGCAGAAGGAAGAAAATGCTTTCTAAAATAGATGATAGAATCAATGATGTAATAGTACAATTCTTAGTAGAAAACCTAGGAGACTCTCTGGACTTAAATGATCAGCAAGAGTACATATTTAAGATGCTTGAAGAAAACAAAGAGGAACTAAAAAAAGAAATACATGGATAATGGGACTAAAATAAAACTTCCCTCCTTCATAAGCTCTCACGAGCAGGTGTATTTTTATATACAAGAGCTTAATAGAAATAGATCTTCTGTGGCAAACCAAGAAAAAATTAAAGAGCCTCTCCGCTCCTATTTGATAGGGCTATCAGAAACAGATGAGATTTCAGCAACGCTTATCGATAATTTTTTAGAAGTTCTTATAGAGACTAAGGAGAATGCTCCTCGTTTTCACGTGGTATTTGCTGACTATCCAGAGCGTGAAATTAGGACAAAAATAACATCGTGGTTTAGAAATAACATACACCCAAGAGCTCTTATTTCCTTCCGTTATGATAGTTTATTGGTGGGAGGTTTGGTTGTTAGAAGCAGGAATAAAATATTTGATTTTTCTTTTAGAAACAAACTACAAAATTCAAAATTAAAACCTGTAGATATACTAGAAAATGTTGCAAAGTAAACAATTCAAAAAATTAGTAGATGATGGGCGAAGTGTAGGTGAGGTGGTTGCAGTAGATCGCTTTTTGGTTACCTTGCGTGGCCTTGATAATGCTCCTTTGGGAAGTGTTATTGTTTTTAATGATGGAAATATAGGGTTAATAAAAGAAGCAAGAGAGGATAGTATTCTAGCTCTATCTGTTACAACAGAAAACATATTATTAGGGCAATTAGCAGTTATAAAAGATAATTCATTTAAGATAGGAGTAGGGGATGAGCTTTTAGGCAAGATTGTTGATCCTCTGGGGCACTCACTAGATGATAATGAATTAATAAATACACCCACACAGCGTGAAGTATTTGCAGAAGCCCCAAGTATAATGGAAAGAAGTAGCTTAGATGAACAACTCCCATCAGGGATTGCTGTTATAGATACACTTTTTTCTATTATACAAGGACAGAGAATAGCGGTTATGGGAGACAGAAAAGCTGGGAAAACATCTATATTGACACGTCTTTCCATAAATCAAAAACCAACTGATAGGGTCATAATATATGCACTTATAGGAAAACAAAAAAGTGAATTAGAGTTATTGCTACAGTTATTTAAAAAGCATGGTATTCTTGATCAGATGGTAGTAGTCTCAAGTAATATAATGGATCCTCTTCCTGCTCAATATTTAACTCCATATAGTGCTTGTGCTATTGCGGAGCATTTTTGGAACGAGGGTAGAGACTGCGTGATAGTCTATGATGATCTTAGTAATCACGCAAAAGCATACAGAGAAATGTCTCTTTTGTTAAGAATGAATCCAGGAAGAGATTCGTATTCAAGTGATATATTTTATCTCCACTCCTCCCTTTTAGAGAGAGCAGGTAAATTAAAATCTAATAAAAAATCTCTTACAGCTGTTCCGGTTGTCGTAACTCCAAATAACGATATAACAGGATATATACCAACAAATATAATTTCAATTACGGATGGTCAGATATTTTTAGATACAGATGTTTTTCAAGAGGGTATGCGGCCAGCTGTTAATGTGGGATTGTCTGTTTCGCGTATTGCTGAAAGGGCTTGGACAAATACCCAAAAAAATATAATTGATGAGGTATCAGAAAGACTTGTTGCTTACAGAGAGGCAAAACAGTTTGCTAGATTCGGAGCTAGATTTTCCGATAAAATAGAAGAAGATTTAATAATTGGCGAACAGATATATGAATTTTTCCAACAATCTCCCGAAGAGTTAATAGGATTAGTTGAGCAGCAAGTAATATTACAAGCGATACTTATGAACAAGGGGAAGAAAAAGTTAGATATATCTAAAATGAAAGAGCGAGCTAATAACATGTTATCGGATATAGAGGCCACTAAAGATTTTTCAAAATACGCTGAAGAGTTAATAAATTTAGGATAAAATGAGCTTATCTCAAGAAATAAAAAAAGAATACTCTCAAATCAATACCCTCAAAGAGGTTACTACAGCATTTGAAAATATTGCTAGCACTAGAATTCAACAGATAAAGGATAGGACCTTGTCAGCAAAAACATTTTTTTCTGATCTTTGGGATATCTATAGCCAATTAAGAAGAGATCCAAGCGAGCGAATTACGGGTGATAAATATACAGCTAGGAAGAAAAAAGGAGATTTGGTTGTAGTGGTAACTTCACGTGGTAAATTGAGTGGAGATATAGATTATAAAATTGTTGAAAGAGTACTATCAGAGGTTGATTCTAATAAAATAGACATAGTTTCTGTGGGGGCTCATGGGGCGCTACTTTTAGAAGAAAGAGGTGTTGAGCCCATACAAGTATTTGAGCTTCCCGAACAAAAAGAATACCTCGGAGAGGTAAGCGGTATTATAGATTTTATCCAAGATTACTCTAATACTACTGTATATTATGAAACGTATATTTCCCTAGCTAAACAGGAGGTAAAAAAGATTGAATTACTTTTTGCAGTAAAAGAGTTAAGCGGAGAAGAGCTTAAAGAACAGAAAGCGGAAGAAGTTATATATAAAAGTGATTATATTTTTGAACCATCGTTTAAGGAGGTTATTGAATACATGGAGTCTACAATGCTTAAGATAGCTCTTAGCCAGATACTCTTAGAGTCTAACCTTGCTCAGCAAGCTAGCAGATTTAAGGCTATGCACCTTGCTAATGAAAATGCGGAAGATTTAAAAGAGGAGCTTAACAGAGAGTATCACAAGATACGAAGAGCAGAGAAAGATGCACGCCTAAAAGAAATAATTTATTCACAGCAATTATAATGGCTACTACTCAAAAAAATATAATAGGAGAGGTTATATCCATACGCGGCTTAGTGGCAAGAGTTGCTATTTATACTCAGGATAAACCACCTATGCATGAACTATTAATATTGGAAAATAGTAGAAATGTTCTCTTAGAGGTAGAAAAGTATCAGGATTCTGATACTGCTTTTTGCGTTATATTGCGCGGTGATAAGGATGTTCATAAGGGGGATAAAGTTATCAGGACAAACTCTACTATATCTATTCCCGTAGGGGAGCATGCTATGGGTAGAATGTTCAATGCTCTTGGACTACCGATAGATAACGGAGAAGAAATCAAGGACGTTCCACGTAAAGGTATTTATGACATGACACACCCATATGAGGCGATATCTAGTGAAAAAAACTACGAATTACTAGAAACAGGAATAAAGGTAGTAGACTTTTTTACTCCATTTGTAAAAGGGAGTAAAATAGGTATTGCCGGTGGTGCTGGAGTAGGAAAAACAGTTTTAATATCCGCCATAATACACAGTGTTGCCAAGAAGAAAATAGCAATGCCCATGTTTACTGGCATAGGGGAGCGTATACATGAAGGGCAAGAAATGTATGAAGCATTGAAGGCAACAGGCTTACTAAAAGAAGCTGTATTGTTTATGGGTCAAATGAATGAAAGCGCTAGCATAAGAACATTGGTTGGGCGCTCTGCTGCTGCTTTGGCCCAATACTATAGAGACGAGGAACACAAAGACATCCTATTCTTTGTTGATAATATATATCGATTTGTACAAGCAGGAAATGAGCTATCTACTATGATGGGGGAGATACCCTCTGAGGGTGCATATCAACCTACTATATTCTCAGATTTAAGAAGGTTTCAAGAGAGGCTTTATTCTACAGACAATGGTTCAATTACAGCTGTTCAAACTATTTATATTCCAGCAGATGATGTAACTGATCCCGCTGTACAAGAGATAGAACAGCAGCTAGATTCGGTGATTGTTTTATCTCGAAAGAAGGCTGAAAACAATATATATCCTGCGGTAGACTTGTTAGCTACAAGGTCTTCAATGGTTACTCCTCAGATTGTTGGAGAAAGACACTACAATCTTGTAACGAAAGTACAGGCAGTTATACAAAGATACGAATCGTTAAGAACAATTGTTTCGATTATTGGGGAGCATGAACTTTCTCAAGAAGATAGAGTTAATTATAGAAAGGCGCGAACACTTGTTAAATATTTTGCCCAAGAATTATATGGAAGTGGGGATTTAAGTGGTCAAGGCGCTAGTTATTTTGATAAGAAAGATACACTTGATGGGGTAGAGGAGATTCTAAATTCAGAAAATATATGAGCGATAATCAAGAAAAAAAATTATATGTTAAGATGGCATCGCCCTTTGAAACATACTATGAAGGAGAGGCTTTTACTGTCTCTGCAATGAACGATACCGGTCCTTTTGATGTGCTTCCCGACCATGCTAATTTTATCTCTATACTACAAAAGTGTACTGTACAGATATTTTTAGCAGACAGAAAAGTTAGGATTCCTATTGAGAGAGGCATTGTTAAAGTGTTTAATAACAATGTACAATTGTTTGTCGATGTCTAGCATTCTTTATTTTTAAAATTATACTAGTCTAAGGTTAATCCGTAAAAACACCTTTATGTGGGGTGTTTTTTATTAAGGTTTTATATGGTTTGGTATTAATGTTTAGTAAACTTTTGTATGGATACATAGAAATAGGTATATATCTCCACTTCACACCTAGGATGGGTGGTTTTTTATTTTTCATTCAGTAAGAAATTAGAGCACTCAGTGTGTTTTTTTGGTCATCGTGTAACCTTGTCTCGAGTAATCTCGAGTAGCCGAGATTGGTTTATTTCTAGGGAAGTTATCCACATCTACAAATGTTGAAAAATGCGGTAAAATAAATATAGGATAGATAATTTTTATACTATACCAGATACTGATGATTGATAAAAATAAACACAACTTATTGAACGAAATTGCGAACACGAATCGCGATGGCAAAACTCTTTCTTTAAAAGAGGCCTCTAAAATTTCTGGATACCACAGAGATTATTTAGGGCAATTGATACGCAACGATAAAATCCACGGATTTAAAAGAGGAGGATCTTGGTTTACAACACAGAAAGAGTTATACAGTTATTTGCATCGAAAAAAACCTGAGCACTTAGTTCAATTAATAGACGAGGGGGCGTTCGATAACCTAAAGTCTTCTTCTGAAAATAAACCCAAGCCAAAAATTATGCTTGCAGCTTCGGGAGATTCTGTTGCGCCTTCTGCCCCTCCTGAGGATACAAGCGTAGAAGAAGAAAAAATAAAACAGGTCATGAATGCCAATCAGGCAGAAGATGAGACACAAAATACTCCTCCCAAAAGGGAGGATTTGAGGTTTTTGGAGAGGTTTAAAAAACTGTTTACTCTAAGTAAAAAGAGAAATGTTGCAGCACTGGGTGTGGGCGTGTTGGCAGTTATCATGGGTGTTGTTGGAGCCTTTGCATTATTCTTCGGAGATAATTCCCAGCAAGAAACGCAAACACAAACAGAGAGTGAAATAATTTCTATTGCAGGGCTGAATCTCGCGGAAATAAATATAGCTGAAAGGCCAATAAAAAATATTATTGCGAATGGATTTTTGGAAATAAATGGTCCTGTTGCGATTAGGGATTCAAGTCGCCCCGATAATCCCCAGGCAGGGCAAATCTATTTTGACCAAGATGATAATCAACTTTACTTATACGATGGAGAATCTTGGGTATCATTTTTTGTAGAGGGCCCAGAATTTTTTGATGAATTTATCACGAGTGCTGATATTGCAGGACTTGCTACCGATGCAGATATCGCTACACTTACAGCTGATTTAGATGGGAAGGTGAATTTAAATGCAGCACCTACAGCTATTGCTCAAGATGGGTATATAAACATAACCGCTACAGTTTTTGCAGATGCTTTTAGTGGATCCAGAGGAAGTTTTTCCTCTGGCGATGCTGTAGTATCTGAAGAGCTTATTCTAGTAGATAGTACAGATACCACTAGCATCCAGCCAGTCGGTATAAATATACAATCTACTGGAGCAGGAATAACTACTGGTATAGATCTTACTGATACAGGTATAGAGACAGCAATAGCACTAGGGGATAATCCCATAAGCGTTACAGGTGCAACTATTAGTGCATCTGAATTAGCTTTGCTTAGTGGGCGCTCCGGTACACTTATTGATTCAAATAATGTGGGAGACTTCACTATAACTGGCATAAGAGATGATTTTGGTTTGGAGCTTTCAGAGGCAGGAGAGGCTGGTTTAATTGCTAATTGTAATAGTGGTGAGTTATTGAAGTGGAATGGTACTGGGTGGCAGTGTGATATCGATATAGATACAACTGGAGGGGGGAGTAACGACACTTTACAGACCGCATATAACAGGGGCAATATTTTAACTACAACAGATGATAATAATATATTATTTAATCTTGCAGATACAACAACAGATAGCGATTTTATTGTAGACCTCCAAGGAACCGGAAATGTTTTTGAAGTTCAAGATGCAGGTACCGGAATTTTTACGGTCTCGGATAGTGGCTCTGCATCAGTAAACGGTACATTTAATCTTGCCCTTCTCGATTGTACAGGAAATATTGGCGGAGGTGCTCTTACAACAGATGGAAGCGGAAATGTTGTTTGTAGTGATGATGATGGAGGAGCTGGTTCATTTGCCCCAACGGGAGCAGAATATGTTGTTGTATCTTTGGATGGTACACTCACTAACGAAAGAGCTCTTACCGTAAATACAACAAACCTCGCGCTCACAGATGGTGGCGCAAACGGAAATATAACAATAAATACAATTCAAGATATAGATACAACAGCTACTCCAACCTTTGCAACTTTAACTCTTGGGGATGATGGAACACCAACACAAGGATCATTAATTTTACACGACAACACTGGCGCAAACACCTTTACGGGAACACTGCAAACTGCAGCAAATCTAACTGCCGATAGAACATACACTTTGCCTGATACTGATGGTGAAATATCTCTACTAGGGCAAGTAATAGAAAATGGGGAATTGCAAAACTCATCTATTACAGTGACGGCAGGTAATGGGCTAGCTAATGGAGGCAGCGTTGCCCTGGGTGGTTCTACAACCCTTGATATAACAAGCGGAAATGGCGGCATCGTTGTTAATGCAGACGATATAACATTAACGCTAGCTACCGCTTCTGATGGTCTTTCAGCTACCACATCTTCGGGTAGCGGTCTTGAGGTTTTAGGTTCAGGACTTACCCTTTTGCAAGGATGTGCAAATAGTGAGGTTCTTAAATGGAATGAAACAAGCGATACCTGGGAGTGTGCGGGGGATGCGGGCGGAAGCAATGCATTTGAAACTATTAATACACCAAGCGGAACAAATCCGGTTGCTGACTCAACCACAGATACTTTAAACTTTACTGTCACGGGCACTAATTTAACAATCACAGGAGAGGAAGCAACTGATACATTAGACTTTGATATAGATGAATCTGTTTTAGCCGGAGCGGGCCTAGCGGTTAATGGGGATGCTTTAGATGTATCTGCAGGTAACGGTATTCAGATTGATACAGATGCAGTAGCCTTGGGGGCACTTACTGCCAACTGGAACCAGACAGGAGCTTTTGATATTGTTTTAAATAATTCTTCAAGCGAGTTACAGATTCTTGATTCTGACGGAACACATTCTGTAACGCTTGATGTGGGAAATCTAACAAGTAATGCCACATATCAATTTGTTGATCCTTCCGGTGGTGCAGGTACGTATGATATTTGTACAACGGATGGAAATTGTACCGGTGCAGGCGGAGCGGCACCAAGCGATGCCGAATATCTTGTACTTGCTGCAGATGCAGACCTTACAGCAGAGAGAATATTCAATCCTGGAACAAGCCTTAGTTTTACAGATAATGGTGCAGGCAGTAATTATGATTTAGATACAATACAAGACATAAGAACAACAGCTACTCCAACCTTTGCAACTTTAACTCTTGGGGATGATGGAACACCAACACAAGGATCATTAATTTTACACGACAACACTGGCGCAAACACCTTTACGGGAACACTGCAAACTGTAGCTAATTTAAGCGCTAGCAGGACATATACTTTGCCTGATGAGGATGGAACGGTATGTACAACCGGAAGTGTTTGTTCCGGATATCAAGCCTCCGGTAGCTACTTTGAGCAGGGAGGGAATAGCTTTGGAGCATTAGCTCAATTAGGTACAACCGATAGCAATGATTTAGCTATTCTTGCAAATAGTACAGAAGTTGCGCGATTCGGCACTAATGGGAATTTTGGAATTGGCACAAGCGCTCCGGGAGAAGGGTTAACTGTAGGAGGAGGATCAAGCGCTCTTGTTGAAGATGGATTTTTCACAACGCCTTTTGGTGGATTTGGTAGATATGAAAACTACCTTACCCACTCAGAGGAGCTTGATGACGCTGACTGGACAAAAAACGGAATTAGCGTAACTCCCGGAGTTGTAACATCTCCGGATAGTTTAAATACAGCAGATGCAATGGTTGATGATTTAACAGGCGGAGGAAGCTTAGAGCAAGTGGAAACAAGCGCTACAGATAGTCAGGATTGGACTTTTAGTATTTGGCTAAGAGGTACAGGATCTCAAGATGTTTCTATAGAAATAGAGGATGATGGAACTCCCGGTACAACAACAAACAACGTAACTTTAAGTACTTCCTGGAGGAGATATTCAGTGACTCACACAACAACAGCAGGCACAACCCAGATAACCGCAAGAATAAACCATACTTCAACTGCATCCGATACTATATATGGATGGGGTGCTCAACTTGAAAGAAAATCCACTGCTGGGGTTTACGCACAAACTGAAACTTCAACAATAACAACAACAGGAAGGGGATTTATAGCAAGAAGTAATGGTCCCCATATATTTACAGATGGCAATGTTGGTATAGGTACTATAAATCCAAATTATAGTCTTCACATAAATGACACATCTCCAATATTAAAACTTGAAGACAATGTTTCAGCTACTGCAAGCTCTATACTTTCTTTAGACACTAACGCTAAGGATTGGCAAATAAGATCTGTTGCGCCTTCCGGTAATTTTCTTATTAGAAACGACACAAACTCTCTTGATGCTATTACAATTACACCAACAGGAAGCGTTGGTATAGGTATTGGTTCTCCAAACGGATTACTGGATATTTCTAAGTCTTTATCAGGAGCAACAAGCAATGTGGGTAAATACCTATCTATTTCTTCATCGGAATTTACAGATAATAATACTTCTTCAAGCGGAACATCAACAAGAATGGCTTTTAACTCTATAGCTCAACCTACATTGAGTGCTGTTAACACAAATGTAACAACAACAGATGTTGCTACATTTTACATCGCAGATGCCCCCGCTGAGGGCACTAATCAAACAATTACCAATCCATATGCTTTATGGATAGATGCAGGAGATACACGCCTTGATGGAGGCTTAACGGTAGCTAACGAATTAAATGCTAATGGAAACGTATTTTTGGGTGATGGTTCAGCGGATCAAATTACTATATCTGCGGTTGTTCAGGGTTCTAATGCACTTGTTTTTGATGGTTCTACTCCCGATGCAAACCGCACCACTTTATCTGTGGTTAATCCTTCAACTTTACGCACCGTAACAATACCTGATGCGTCCGGAACAATTTGCTTGGAAGATGCAGCTAATTGTGGATTTGCAACTGTGGCGAGTGGCACAGGAAGCGCCTTTACGGATGGTAGCATTGTGTTTTCAGATTCAAATGGCGACCTTACAGAAGATAACAGCAATTTGTTTTGGGATAATTCAAATAACTTTTTGGGTATTGGAATTAATGCACCGGCTTCTCGTTTAGAAATAAACGGCGATATAACGGCTAACGCATGGGGTACTCAAGGAATAATATTTGATACAGACTCTGCCACGTTTACCGATGATTCAACTGCTACCCTGGGCACTGCTGCATCTGCAGTGTTTAATTCATTCCAGATTCCAACTCTTGCATCATCTAATACAAACGTAACAACAACAGATGCATCTACTGTATATATCGCAGGAGCCCCAACAGCAGGCGCAAACCAAACTATTACTAATCCTTATGCTTTGTGGGTAGATGCAGGAAATGCTAGATTTGATGGAAATATTGGGGTAAGCGTTTCTACTCCTTCTGCAAAGCTGGATATTTTACAAGCTTCAACCTCTACAACTGCAGATACTCTTAGGGGGCAATTAATTACCGTTAACGATACAGGAGCAGTTGCATCAGGCACCGATATAACTTATGGTTCCCGTATTAATGTAACAAGAACAGGCGCTACAGGCGGAACAATAGATACTTACGGGCAATATATAGATATTACAGGCGATAATGCCGGGGCAGGAACGCACACTGCAACAGGTTTGTACGTAGATGTATCAAACTCTAACGCTGATAATCAAAATGCTGCGATATTTAATGGTAACGTTGGTATTGGAGTAGATCCAAGCGGCAATGATTTTCAAATACATCAAGGAAGTGTAAGCAATGTTTTTATAGGAGAAGGGGGTACGCTGACTACTGATGATTGGATTGAACTTAAGAGCCCAGGAAGCAATGCTGACCCCCAATTGGTAATTCACGAAAACAATGAAGATGCCGGTATTGAAATTACATCATCTTCTGGAACGTGGGATTCATTTATACGTTTTACTGATGATGGAAGCAATGTCTGGACTATTGGCAGGCATGATCCGGATGCCGGGCCAGATCCGTTTAAAATAAGTTTTAATAGCGATTTTGGCACAAACGATTACTTTACTGTACTAACCGACGGTAATATAGGCATAGGTGCAACCGCTCCATCAAGCCATCTAGAAATAGACGGCGATATAACGGCTAATGCATGGGGGACTGAGGGAATAATACTAGACACCGATTCAGCAACATTTACAGATGATTCAACAGCAGGTAGCGGCACTGCGGCGAGCGCAGTATTTAATTCATTCCAGATACCAACCCTCGCTGCAACAAATAGTAGTGTAACAACAACAGATGCAGCCACATTTTACATAGCCGGAGCCCCAACAGCAGGCGCAAACCAAACAATAACTAACCCATATGCTTTGTGGGTAGATGCAGGAAGTTCTAGATTTGATGGACGCGTGATAGTAGATGCTACGACAGGTAGCTCGACTAGTGGTTTATGCTGGAGCGGAAGTGCCGGAAGCGCTCAAATAGAAGATTGTAACGGAGCCCCCACAGACCTTGCTGAGAACTTTGGAACAGGTGATGTATCTATAGAAGCAGGGGATATAGTTGTAGTTTCTGGCGAAGCACAAAAAACAAAAGTAGGAGGGTTAAACACTTCTAAAGCATATGTAGAAAAATCATCAGAACCATATCAGGTAGATGCGATAGGAGTTGTCTCAACTGACCCAAATCAAATTTATGGAACAGACGGCTTATTTGAAAACGAAGACAATCCTCGCCCTGTGTCACTTGCAGGACGTGTTCCAGTTAAAGTTACTAATGAAAACGGATCAATAAAAGCAGGGGATTATATAACAACATCTTCAATTCCAGGAGTTGGAATGAGGGCTTCTGAGGCAGGCAGAGTTATAGGTATAGCTCTAGAAAGCTTTACTGCTACGGAAGAATTTAATCTAGAGGACCCAGTCATAGGAAATATAATAGTATTTGTGAATCCAACATGGCATGTTCCAGGAGATGTAATTAAAAATATAGCTTCTAATACAGATACTGATTTTGAAACAACAAATAACGAAAATCCAACTAGCCTTGAAAATGTATCTTCGAGCATGTTAGCAAATTTGCAAGATTTGTTTAGAGTAGCTGGTATGCGCCTTAAAGATGGGGTAGTAGCTATGAGAGAATTATTTATAGATAGACTCACAACAAGGGAGCTTGTAATAGATTCCGAGCCACCAACATTTAAGCAAGATAGCTTAGTAGGGGATGGAGTTCTAAGATTTACAGAAAACAATGAAGAGTACCCCGGAACTAATTACAATAATTATTTAGTCATAGATAAAACCGCTTTAGTAGAATTAGAAGACTCAGATGGGATAAAGGCAATTATAACTAACGATAATATTAAAAACAGTTCAAAGGTATTTATAACTCTTAAGGGAGATTACAGCCCAGCAACAAGATACTGGGTGAACTGGAATCCAGGAGAATTTTCCATTAACTTTAATTCTATGCCCGAGCAAGATATAGAATTCAGCTGGTGGGTTGTTCAGACAAATCAAGATGAAACAGAGCAGGCTTCTAATACCGAAAACTCCACCAGCCAAGAGGCGCCAGAAGATGAAAATTTAACCATTTCTAACTCGGATCCAGAAGCTATAATAGAAGATAATCCCACAGATGAAGATGTAGAAAACAACACAGAAGAAACAACAACAAGTTTAACGGATACAGGAATAGAATTAAATTCTACTACAGATGAAGAAGAGTATTCTGCTGGAGACGTAGGGGAGTTAAAGGAATGGAAACAGTAGCAAACATGGCTTTAGCGCATAGCCCATAAAAGGCTGTGTGGTTAAATAAATTGGTATATAAAGTGTGTTAAAATAATAAAGTATTAAAAACAAAAAATAACATGATATCTAAACTATCTAACAAAAATAAAATTTCCAAAGAAGAGAGAAAACACAGAGAAGAAGGAGACTCACCTCGGCTATTTGGTTCATCTTCCCCTTGGACCTTGGATAAGGTGGCCTTTTATGCTTTCCTCTTTTTAATGCCAATTTTCTTTTTACCAGTTACCCTCTCACCAGTAATGCTTAATAAGCAGCTTTTTGCAGGTGTTATTTTACTCGGACTTTTTGTGTACGCTCTTTCTCGCTTTTTAGCTTCGGGTAGAATTAATCTTCCTAACAAGATGGCTCTTGGAACAGTTACAGCCCTCTTTTCTGTAGTGCTTTTGTCAGCAGTTTTTTCAATAGAGAGGAGTGTAAGCTTTATTAGCTTTAGCGTAGATTCTATTTTCTGGGTTGGCATGTATATTTTAGCATTTTTACTTGCCGTGAATATCTTACGAGACAGAGCATCTGTTGTGATGTCTTTTGTATCTCTTAGTGCAGGCATAGGGGCTTTAAGTATATTTTCGTTGATTCAGTTTTCTGGGATTTATATTTTTCCTTTCGACTTTGCACAATCAGTAACATTTAATCCAGTAGGCACTGTGTTTGCTGTAGGCTTTATAGTAGCAGCTGGAATGGCGGCTATCTTGGGATATGTTGCTTTAGCAAATCCTAAAAACAGATTGATAAAATATATAATCTGGGCTCTTGCTAGCATATATGTGCTTTTAGTTTTTCAAATCAACCTAATGTCTATTTGGATTTCCCTTGCCATTGCTTTTGTTGTTATTTCAATAGTTGTGGGTATGGATAAAATGAAAGGAGCCAAAGCTTCTACTTTAGACTTAAGACCACTACTAATACCATTTTTTGTGATAATCATAGCTCTGTTAGCAGTTTTCATTAATCCTGTTATACCGTCATTTATTAATGTTCCAGCTGAGATTGGGCCTACTTTTTCTGGGACTCTAGATATTGTAAAAGGGTCCTTGGATGGTGTGCGTGCTCTGTACGGAACGGGACCCGGAACATTTCCTTATGACTTTGCCCAACATCGTCCACTCGAAATAAACCAAACTAATTTTTGGGGCGTTCAGTTTGATCAAGGGCAATCAGTCTTTTTAACACATCTTGCAACTTGGGGATTATTGGGATCTTTAGCACTGTTGTCTACTTTGAGCGTATTCATTTTTACATTGTTTAAGGGTGTCTTAGGTAAAAAGAGTACAAGAGACGACTCTTTAAGAGGTATTATTCTTGGCTCTCTAGGTATTGTGGTTCTTTTGGCGGTGAGTATATTTATATATAGAGGTAATGTTGTAATGTATACCATGTTGTTTTCTGCTGCGGGTATTGGTACAGCTGGTATCTTTGTTTTGAGTCCTGAAAAATCAAAGGAGTTGAATACAGCTGAGTCTCCTAGAGCTATGCTGTTTAGTTCCCTTGCTGCTATAGTGCTGGTAAGCTTTTCCTTGGGAGGGTTTTACTTTTTAGGTCAGAAATATGTAGCAGATGTTTATCTTGCTAAAGGGGTAAATGAATTTACCAACTCACAAGATTTAGAATCTGCTCTTGGGTACTTAAATAGTGCGATAAGAACCAATCCTAAAAATGAAAGAGCATTGAGGATTACCGCACAGGCTTTATCTTTACGCCTAACAAACATAGCTACGAATGATGATATTCAACAAGAACAAGCAAACCAATTATTCAGGCAAACTCTTCAGAGCGCTGTAAGCATAGCCACAGAGGCAACAACTGTAAATCCTCATAATGTACAAAATTGGACACAACTAGGCCGACTCTATGAGCAAGTTATAGGTATTGCTAGTGGTGCGGAACAACTTGCTGTGGATGCTTATGGGGATGCACTTAAGTTTGATCCCAAAAACCCCTCACTTCCTTTAGCTCAGGCAAGGGCTTATATAGCGGGCGCTGATGCATCCCAATCCTTGTTGGCTAACTTGAATCAGATCGAAGATGTAGATAGAGAAAAACTACAAGAAGAGCTAATTATTCAAAGAAAAGATTATCTCGATAAGGCTATAGAGAGGATTAATTTTTCTATAGAACTAAAAAGCAATTATTCAGAAGCTCGATTCTTGCTTGCAAATGCATATAGCAGGCTAGGTGAGCTAGATAAGGCAATTGAAGAAACAGAAACTGTTGCGGAGTTAAATCCAAGCGATCCAAATGTAGCATTTCAACTTGGACTACTATATTATCAGGATGAAAGTTATAATCTAGCTAAGGATGCGTTGGAATATTCTCTAACTCTTGCAAATGGTGAATTTGCAAACGCACGTTATTATCTTGGATTGGCATATTTCGAACTCGGCGATAGACAGTTAGCAATAGAGCAATTTGAAACTCTGGAAAAAGATAATCCAGATAACATGTTAATTACTAGAATACTGAATAACCTTGTAAATGGTAGAGACCCTCTTGTTGAAGTTCAAGAACCACAAAGCGAACCGCCAGTCAGTGATGATGGTGGGGCAGGAGAGCCCGTAATAGGGGAATAGAAATAAAAAATATCCGGGATCCCGGATATTTTTTATTCCACAGCTTCTCGGTACGCTTTTATAGGCTTTTTTGCTACAATGCATAGTGTATACTTAATTAATATATATGCTAGAAAAGGATAAAATATTTACTAAAATACGTAGATTAATTTTGGGCGAGGGTTGTGTGCAGTACAACCTTAAAGCTTGGGAGTGCCCTAATTTTTTGTTTATAGTGATGGGTATAATCACTGTTATTGGAATAGTAGCGACATTTTTTATAGGACAAAGAATATCAAATCCTGACATTTTTGTACCAGCAGTATTTTTTGTGGCATTATCAATATTTGTTCCTGGTGTTGTTATAGTTCAAAGTTTTGAACGGATGGCAAACGCCAATAAAATTAAGAGCGAATTCATGGGTATTGTGTCTCATCAACTACGTTCACCACTTTCTGCAATGAAGTGGGTTTTAAATATGTTGATGGGTGGCCACGTGGGAGAAGATAAAAAAGATGAGTATTTAAATATATTAGAGGAAAATAACGAACACATGATAACTCTAGTTAACGATTTGTTAAATGTATCAAGAATTGACAGAGGAGAATTAAAGCTTGAAGAAGACAAAATTGATTTGAAACACATGGTTGAAGTATTAGTGGAATCAATTCAACCACTTGCACGAGAAAAAAAAATAGAACTTAAGTTGGATATATCTGTACCGAAGGGGAGCTCTGTTTTAGGTGATGAAGTTTACATTAATATGGCAACCACAAATTTTGTGGATAATGCTATACGATATTCTCCAGAGAATTCAACAATAAACATAAGGTTATACAATAAGGACTCACGAATACGTTATGAGGTTAAAGACCGCGGCAGGGGAATACCTGAAGAAGACAAAAAGCTTATCTTTAATAAGTTTTTTAGAGCAAGGAATATTGCAAAAAAATCAGAGAAAGGAACAGGTCTAGGTCTTTTTATTGCTAAAGCAGCAATCGAACAGATGGGGGGTGAAATAGGTTTTAAGTCGAAGGAGAATAAAGGGACTACTTTTTGGTATGAATTACCTCTAGCTAAAAAAGACTAAAAATTATAAATTAAAAATATCTTTATTAATAAAATAAAAAACATGTCAAAAAAAATACTATTTATAGAAGATGAACCCGCTTTACAGGAAACTCTAACAACCATGCTAAAGAGTGGGGGGTATGAAGTTGTAAGTGCTCTGGATGGCGAAAAAGGGATTGAGTTTGCCGAAAAAGAAAAACCAGATTTAATAGTGCTTGATTTGGTTTTACCCAAAAAAGATGGATTTGTAATCTTAGAGCACCTTAAAGACAATGAAGAAACTAAAAATATAGATGTTATTGTTTTAACAAATCTAGAAGGTGCTTATGATATAGAGCGTGCTCTTAACTTAGGAGCAATGACATATCTAGTTAAAACAAACCACACGCCAGAAGATATCCTAAAAAAAATAAATAAAAAATTTGAGACCTAGATGTTGTGTAAGTTTAACTATAAGTATTAATTTAAAATATGAAAATTATGAAAAAAATTTTATTCATAGACGATGATCCCGTGTTGCAAGAAACACTTGCAACTCTTTTGGGTCAAAACAATTACGAACTCATAAGTGCTTTAAATGGTGAACAGGGATTGTTAGTAGCTAAAAATCAAGATCCGGATCTTATAATTCTGGACTTGGTCTTACCAAAAAAAGATGGGTTTGTAGTTCTTGAGGAGTTAAAGAGTGATGACGAGACAAAGGATAAGCAAGTAATGGTTCTTACGAATCTAGACGAAGCTAAAGACGTAGAGCGTGCTCTTAACTTAGGAGCAATGACATATCTAGTTAAAACAAACCACACTTCGGAGGACATATTAAATAAAGTCAACAAGATATTTAAAAAAACGGTGTAAATGACTACTATAGATAACACACAACTGAAGGCCTTTTTAGAGGACACTAATATTGTTGACCAAAAAGAGTTAGCTAAGGCTTATAAGACTACTCTTGAAACCGGGAAAGATCTCGGTGATATTTTATTGAAAAAAAAGCTCATTAACGAGGAGCAATTGGTAGAGCTTGAGGCATATATCATGGGTATACCCTTTGTGGATCTATCTAAAGAAAAGATACCCAAACCTGTTTTAAAAATTATACCCGAGCCCATTGCTAGAAAGAATAATGTTGTTGCATTCAATAAGAATGGAGATAAGCTTGAGGTAGCAATGACGAATCCTAGGGATTTACAGACAATAGATTTTATAAGAAAAAAATCTGATCTTGATGTTTTGCCGAGATTAACAACTAAAGAGAGTATTGAGCATGTGCTTAAACAGTACGAAGAAAGCCTTGAAAAAGAATTCGAAGGTTTAATAGATGGCGAGGAAGAGACTAGCGAAGAGGGGGTCACAGTTGAGCAAGTGGAAGAAGGAGATATCAATATTGCACCTGAAGACCTAGAAAAAGAAGCTCAAGAATTACCCATTATAAGGATAGTAGATTCTATCTTAAAACATGCTATAACTCAGGATGCAAGTGATATTCATATTGAACCTGAAGAAAACGATGTTTTAGTGCGTTATAGAATAGACGGTATATTACATGATGCAATGACACTTCCAAAGCAGGTTCAAAGTGGGATAGCAGCACGTATAAAAATATTAAGTAACTTGCGGCTAGACGAACATCGCTTACCGCAAGATGGTCGTTTTACGATTAAGACAGAGGATTATAAAGTTTCATTTCGTGTTTCCCTATTACCAGTTTTTGATGGGGAAAAAATTGTAATGCGTCTTTTGCACGAAGATTCAAAAGGGCTCACACTAGAACAACTAGGTTTTCGAAATGATGACCTTGAGCGCATTCAGGGTGCTATACATAAACCACTAGGGCTAATCTTGGTTACTGGCCCAACTGGCTCTGGTAAAACAACAGCTCTTTATACCGCAATGGATATAATAAATAAGCCAGACAAGAATATATCCACAGTTGAAGATCCTATTGAATATAGAATGCCGCGCATTAATCAAACACAGGTAAATCCTGAAATAGGATTTACATTTGCTAGTGGTCTTCGTGCGCTTGTTAGGCAGGATCCAGATGTCATAATGGTTGGAGAGATACGAGATGAAGAAACAGCAAGTTTAGCTGTAAACGCGGCTTTAACGGGACATCTTGTTTTGTCTACCTTGCATACAAACAGTGCAGCAGGTGCCTTGCCACGACTTATGGACATGGGACAGGAGCCATTTCTTATCGCATCAACCGTAATTCTCATTGAAGCCCAGCGTCTTATTAGGACACTTTGCCCTGATACCAAGCAAAAATATAATTTGAGCAAAAAAGAAATAGATAGCCTTGGGAAGGAAATAGACCTTGAGCGAGTTCTTGGTTTGATGAAAAAATATAAAGTAGTTGGTAAGTCGGCTACTTGGGAAACCATCGATTTCTATAAGCCAGTACCATCTGATAACTGCCCAGATGGATATAAGGGTCGTGAGGGTATACACGAAACACTAGAAATATCAGAAACAATAAAATCCCTTATAACAAAAAATGCTACATCAGATGAAATAGAAAAACAGGCCAAAAAAGAAGGAATGATTACAATGCTCGAAAATGGAATAATGAAAGCAGCTGAAGGTCTAACAACCATAGAGGAAATATTAAGAGTAACTCGTGAATAATGCTATTTAAATACAAAGCTAAGAATGCAGAGGGAAAAACTAAAGAAGGGGAGATGGAGGCAGAAGATCAAATTGCATTGGCCCGATCCTTAAGAGAGGATGGTTTTTACATTGTGGATGTAGAATCTGAAGAAGGCGGAGGAGCAGATTCTAAGGCAAAAAAGCTCGCGGATCTAGATTTAAACTTGTTTATAGAAAAGATAAAAGGCATCGCACTAGAGGAAAGGATGATGTTTTCTCGTAACCTTGCTGTTATGGTTTCTAGTGGTATAAATCTTACACGTGCTCTTGAGGTTTTACAAAAACAGACCCAGAGTCCTACATTTAAAAAAATAATTGGGAAGATAATAAGCGATGTTCAAAAAGGTACAAATTTTAGTGATTCTATAGCAAAGCATCCAAAGGCATTTAGCAATTTGTATGTAAGCATGATTAAAGCGGGGGAGGCAACAGGAATGATGGATGACACCCTAAATACTCTTGCAGATCAATTAGAAAAAGAGCATGATCTTAGATCTAAGGTTAAGGGTGCTATGATGTATCCTATAGTTATTATAGTTGCAATGATTGGAATCGGTATCTTAATGATGATAATGGTTGTACCTCAGTTAAAGGAAATATTTTCAGGACTTGGAGCTGAGCTCCCAGCAACTACGAGGGGGGTGATAGCTTTAAGCGATATACTGAGCGTTTACTGGTGGACTATTTTTATTATTGTTCCCGTTTTAATATATGTTGTAAAAAAAGTACTAGATACATCATGGGGTAACCGAGGTTTTGCATGGATAGTTTTACATGCCCCAATATTTAGAACCCTTTCCAAAAAGATCAATAATGCAACTTTTGCACGGACATTAAGCTCTCTTATAGCAGGAGGCGTGCCTATATTAGAAGCGTTGAAAATAACATCAAACACTGTAACAAACGTATATTATAAGGAGTCTATAAGGAAGGCGTCAGAAAAAGTTCAAAAAGGGAAAAATTTAAATGAGGTTTTAGCAGGGTATCCCAAGCTTTATACACCATTAATGATTGAGATGATTCAGGTTGGAGAGGAGGCCGGAAAACTATCTGAGCTACTGGTTCGTGTAGCAGAATTTTATGAGGCAGAAGTTTCAGATGCTACAAGCAGTATGTCTTCTATAATAGAACCAATTTTAATGATAGTAATTGGAGCTGTGGTTGGATTTTTCGCAATTAGTATTATGCAACCCATATACGGAATGCTTGGCAGTATATAAATATGCAAAAATTTAAAGAAAAAGGTTTTACCGTTGCAGAGCTCCTGATAGTAATAGGCATTATAACTGTGTTAATAGGCGTATCTACAAGCCTATATTTTTCAATTAGAAAAAGTAAAAACATAGATGTTGAAGCTGAAAAGATAACAAGTGCTTTGCGTCTTCAGCAAAATAAGACTTTATCTGGTGGGGATTTTGATTCTCACGGCGTATATTTTGATTCCTCTACAAACACGTACACCTTATTTGTAGGAACCACGTATAATGCCTCTGATCCAAGTAATCAAACGGAGCCTATAGAAGGCAGGGTATTTTTGAACAATATCCAACTTACTGGAGGTGGTAATTCTATTGTTTTCGATAGGTTGTCTGGCCGAACCGCCAATAGTGGCTATATTGAAATAGCATATGAGGCAGACCCATCGGATGTGCGTCATATATGTATAAAAAAAAGTGGTAGTGTGCACACCTTGGATATAAGTGAAACTTCATCATGTCTTGTCGCAGATCTAGAATACACAGGCGGAACAACAGATTCCGATTTAGCTACCTTCCCAAGTGATTCTGCTTGGGGTGATCCCGCTCAATCTTTTACTACTGGTATCGATGCTATGTCTGTTTCTGGGGTAGATTTATATTTGCGGTATGACGACGATGATCTAGAAGGTGATTATAGTGATATATTTTTAGAGATACGAGAGGGTAGTACTACGGGTAATGTTATAGGGAAGAGCTTAATACTTGATGGCGGATCTTTACCAAGTTCCTTATCTTGGGAGCAATTTATATTTCCTACCCCCGTTCAGCTTAGTGCCTCAACCCAATATTTTTTACGACTGCGATCGTTGCCTGATTCCACTATACCTTCTTCTGGAGGAGAGGGGACTATTATATGGGGATATATGCAATCTACTCCATCGGGGTATGCAGGTGGAAGCTCGTGGCGCTACGTGGGTGCTAATAATAATCCCTCAGACACCGGGCAACAACTAAGCGATTCTGACTACAGCTTTAAGATTTATACAGAAGATAGCCCAAATTTTACTGATTCTAGGCACCTTGAATTTGATCTTGAATTTGATTTAAAGGATTACACAAATATTATACTTGATTTTAACTCAGGAGCACATATTGAAACTATAGTAATAGCAGACAATACAATGGGCGATATTTTTACTTGGGAGAGTGATATAGATGTTTCTGGAAATACTGAACATATTAAACTACACAGCATTTATATGGATGAAAATGATACAGTTCTCTCTGTTCATCGCGGGCTTGAAACAAACGATATCCCATTAGATATAAACATAGACACAGTGGATCTTGTTGATTATTCTGGTGCAGGAGTGCCCACAAAAGGAGTAAACATAGGATCTATGATATACCGTTAATGTTTTTAAAAGAAATGTTCAATCTTGCTAAAAAAAATAAAAAATATATCATGAAAAATCTCTTATCAGAGAATGGTATGGGTATTATCGAAATTATAGTTGTTGTTGCTATAATTCTCTCGGCCTTTGTTGCTATTTTACAACTTACTTTTTTGGAAAGAAGAGCTCAAATTATAGCAAGAGAAGATATAGAAGCTTATATGCTTGCACGAGAATCACTAGAAGCAACCCGCAGCATTCGAGACGATAGTTGGGCTAATTTATCCTCCCTTACATACGACATCCCTTATTATGTTGTTATCAATACTAATGTGTGGGAAATTACTGCGACAGACCCCGGGCCCGTTAATGGTTATGATAGGTGGGTTGAGGTTAGTCAAGTTTTTCGTGATGCAAATGATGACATAACAACAAGCGGAGGGGTGTCTGATCCAGATACACTAGAAGTTACATCTTATGTTGAATGGACAACAGCAGGGGGTAATACTCGCCAAGTTGACATGAAAACATATCTTACAAATTGGCAAGAATATAGGTAGCATCCATAAACCACAAAATGACAAAGTTTAAAAGTAAAATTGAAAATCGTAAATTAAAGGCTGATTTAAAACAATATAATGAAGCAGGATTTACATTGATGGAATTTGTAGTTTATACGGCGCTACTAGGCTTAATTTTGGTGTTTTTATTTAATTTTCTACTGGGGATAATAGGGCATCAGGGGAAAGGTAAAATAAGGGAAGCTGTTATCAGCAATACAACACATGTAGCAAATACAATAGATTATGAAATAAGAAGGGCGCATCAAATTTATGATAGTACATCTCAATTTGATGTTGCATCTGGGCAATTAAGTCTAGACACAAGAAACAGTGTTCCAAATGGAGAGTCGTCAACATATGTAGATATATATTTAAATAGCGAAAATCAAGTCTGCATAAGGAGAGAAAGTGATGGTGTTGTTTGTTTAACTACGGATAATGTGAATGTAACTCAACTCCAATTTAAAAAAATTACTTTATCGGATAGTTCAGAAAGTGGGATACAAACCAATTTAACTGTCGAATATAATACGAACGATCCAGATCAGAAGCTGCCAATGAACATACAGACATTTACACGTTTAAGAAATGAATAAGATTGTTTACTAAAAAATATTTTAATATCGAATAATAAGGATACTAAAAAATCATTTATGCTGAATTTTCTAAAAAATAATTTAAACAGGATGTCATTTGCTTCTTCTTCAGAAAAAGGTGTTGTGGCTCTTTCTACGGTTATTATCATTATATTTGTAGCAAGCGTTATTGTCCTTTCTCTTGTTTTTGTATTTCTCAATCGTTTAGAATCCGCACGTAACGTTGGGCTAAGCGAACAAGCATATTTTGCTGGCGAATCTGGCGCTGAAGATGCTCTCCTTAGAATACTTGATCCGGATAAAGAGCTACCAGTTACCATGCCGTATACGCTATCTGTAGGCGACGCTACTACTTCTGTGAATGTGGGTGAGTTGCCTGGCGGAAGTAGAGATATAGTTTCTGACGGAGATGCAAATAATAGAACAAGAAGAATAAGAGTACTCCTTGCCCTTGATGCAGATGAGGCATCTTTCTTCCACGGTGCTCAAGTGGGGGATGGTGGTTTAATAATGGCAAATGGTTCAACTGTAGATGGTAGTGTTTTCTCTAACGGAGATATAGTAGGTATCGGGGGAGTTCCCGATATTACAGGTGATGCTTTTGTTGCAGGCAGCTCGATTATTGACGGTATTAATGTTGGAGCAAATGCTAAAGGTAGAGATATATTAGATAGTACCGTTGGAGCAGATGCTATTTTTTCTGGGACAATAGATGATACGGATATAACTGGAAATGCGACAGCAGATATTTTAAGCAATTGTACAGTTGGAGGTGATGCTATCTATACAACATCAATTACATCTTGCACTGTTACAGGAACAACAACACAAGAATCTCCTGCACCAGAAGATCTTGATACAGTTGAGATGCCTATATCAGATGAAAAAATAGACGAATGGAAGCAGGCAGCTGAAGATGGAGGTATTATAAGTAGTTGCGACGGTGCTGGGGAATACAAGCCATCTGATGGTGATCGTTTAGGGCCTGTTAAGATAGAATGCGACCTTGTAATAGATCTTACAAAAGAAGTTATAGTAGAAGGCTATATATGGGTGCGGGGTGATATATATCTACAAAATAGTGCCGTAATGAAAATGGATTCATCTTTTGGGCCTTTTAGCTCAGCTGTTATAGCTGACCATCCGGGCAATCCAGGAGGTAGAGGAGTTATAGATATAAATAACTCTGCTCAACTACAAGGTTCGGGCGTAGAAGGTAGTTATTTAATGGGTGTTTCTATGAATAGGAGCGCAGAGCAGGGTGGAGGTACTGTTGCAATAAGTGGAGGAAATTCCTCGACCACATCTATTTATTATGCACCTCATGGAAAAATAGTGATAAATAACAACGTCGATTTAGTTGAAGTAACAGCTTATACCTTAGAATTAGCTAACTCTGTTGTGGTACAATACGAACAAGGACTTGCTAATATGCAATTTACCGCTGGTCCACAGGCAGGATACTCAATCGCTGCTTGGGAAGAAGAATAAATGTTTTCAGGTATCAAAAATTTTTTCGAGGTTTTACCTCCCGCAGTAGGGCTGGATATATCAGACAGCTCTATTAAGTATGCGCAATTAGAAAGGAAGGGTAGATATTTTAACCTTCTGGCTCATGGTGAGCGCGATATACCAAAGGGAATAGTAGAATCTGGTAGAATCCAGAATCCAAAAATGCTTTCCGAAATATTAGAGGAAACTCTTGTGAAAAATAAGCCCTCTGGGTTGTCTTCGTACGTTGTAGCATCTATACCTGATGAAGAGATATTTCTAAAAGTTATAACCCTTCCTAATGTTCCTAAAAAAGAAATAAAAAACATGATTTTAGTTGAAGCAGAAAGAAA
>JAWWAH010000007.1:0-28310 GCA_033721415.1 Candidatus Spechtbacterales bacterium
CGCTTTCAGGCTTTTCTTTGCCACACTTCTCACACTTTATCACCTTTTCTTCTTTTTTATCTTTTGACATATTTTTATATCTTAATTTAATTCTAAATTTATTTATTTTTAATTATACCACAGGAGATTCTTCGGGGTTATGCATTTCGTGTTGTCTTTTTAATACGTCTCTTCTTCGTAGCCACCATTTGGTTAATTCAACAAACATGAATCTCATTGTACCTGTACCAATCACAGCCAATAACCATATAGGATCAAGAGGTATTGTTCCTAATAAACCATTTAGATAAGGAACATATATTCCTGCAAGCATCATACTGAATCCAACTCCCACAGCCACAAGCAAGTACTTATTATTAAATGTTGACCGATGAAATGCAGATTTATGCAATGCCTTAATGGAAAATATATATATTAAAGTATCTGTTGCAAGTGCTGCAAACATTACACTTTGTATATGCTCAACCGGTAAATCAGTGAGATACACCAGAGAAAGGAACAAGCCAACCAATATAAAGTCACTCAGTACTCCAACTATAAAAATAATATACATTCCAAGTTTGTCTATGACGGGCTCTTTTCTTTCAAATGGTTTTCTTTGCATAATGTCATCCTCTCCCGGTTCAAAGGCTAAAGATAGTGCCGGCAAGCCATCTTCTACAAGGTTAGCCCATAATATCTGAACTGCTGTTATTGCAGTGAACGGAAGACGAGCTATCAAAGATACAGATATCAATATTATCTCAGTAAACCCGTTAGTAAGCGTAAATATAGTAACTTTGCGAATATTATCAAATGCAATACGCCCCTCCTTGATAGCTTCAACAATTGTAGAAAAACTATCGTTAACTAATATAAGATCTGCTGCTTCTTTTGTTACATCGGTTCCTGCGCCTAAAGAAATTCCCAAATCAGCATTCTTTAGAGCGGGGGCGTCATTAACACCATCTCCAGTCATTGCAACCACTTCATCATTTTCTCGCAACGCTGAAATTATCTGCATCTTATGCTTAGGACTTGCCCTGGAAATAATATCTATATCGTTAATTCGCTCTCTTAATTCTTCTTCAGGCATTACCTCAAGCTCAGAACCCTCAACCATATTTTTATCTTCAGTGCGAAATCCCAATTCCCCACCTATGGATCTTGCAGTCAATTTATGGTCTCCGGTTATCATAATAACTCTAACTCCTGCATTTCTAACTTGTTCAATGGATTCAGGAACATCTTCTCTGATAGGGTCTCTGATAGCAGCAACCCCCCTAAATTCAAGATCTTTGATTGCGCCTCTAAGTTCATCGGTATTATTAAGGTCTATATTCTCTTCTATGGTTCGCTCAGCAAGGCCTATCATTCTAAAACCTTTTGAGGCAAGTTCTTCAACTTCGCCTAGTATCTCTTTTTTATCTTCTTCTGGTATATTCGAAAATTCTAAAATGCGCTCAGGAGCTCCTGAAACAAAAACAATCAGTTTACCATCTTTGTTTTGATGATAGGAAGCAAGATATTTTTCATCTGAACTAAAGGGCAAAATAGCCATTCTGGGATTGTCCTCTAGTGTTTGTGTTAAGTCTCCCTCACTGTTAAGGAAAAATTCTAATTTAGCCTTGTCGGTAGCTTCTCCACTTACAACGCCCTCTCCTGTTATTTGTGCTTCGTTGGCAAGAGCCATAATAAGGGAGGCTCTTGCTTTGTCTTCTGCTCTATACAAGTCTTCAACCTTCATTCTTCCCTCTGTTAGTGTTCCTGTTTTATCTGTGCATATTACTGTTGTAGAACCAAGGCTTTCTGCCCCCAAAAGAGTTTTAACTAATCCTTTTTTCTTTAATATTTTTTGTGAAGCAACTGCTAAAACAATACTCATAGCCGCGGGCAATCCTTCCGGTATAGCTGCAACTGCAACTGCAACTGACAATGTAAACATTTCAACAATATGACCCTGTGTTAAAAAGCCAACACCAAAAATAAGTGCTGCAAAAATCATAACCATTACGGTTATTTTTTCACCAAGGTGGCTTAATCTATTCTGAAGAGGTGTTTTTTCATCTTCAACATTTGCTGTTAGCTTAGCTATCTGTCCTAATTCAGTGTGCTCTCCTGTTGCTACTATAACGGCTTCCCCCTCCCCTTTTTCTATTACAGTTCCTGTATATATCATATTTTCTCTCTCAGCTAATGGGGTGTCTTTATCGAGAATATCTTTTGTGCTCTTCTTTACAGGCAATGATTCTCCTGTTAGCAAAGCCTCATTCGCAGATACGTCTTGCGCACTTACCAGTCTTGCATCTGCTGGTATTTTCATTCCTGCATGCACTAATATGGTATCGCCGGGAACCAGTTCTTTTGCATCTACGTCATAAATCTTTCCATCTCTCTTAACTTGAGCGGTAACAGTAACTAAGTTTTGAAGCTTTTCAAACAAATTGTTAGAACGAAATTCCTGCCAAAAACCTATGGCTACGTTAACCAATATTGCTATGGTTATCACTATAGTATCTGCATAAGGATTTGCCTCTCCGCTATGAATTCCGGAGCCGGCCTCATGCCCTCCACCGGAAGTTACAGCAATCCAAAAAGTAACTATTGCTGCAAATATAAGAACAAATATCATTGGGTTCTTAAATTGCTCCAATAAAATTTGCCACCATTTTTTTTCTTTACCTTTTGGTAATTGATTCAAACCAAAAGAACGCTGCCGTTCAGCAGCTTCTTTTGTGGTTAGCCCTTTTTCAAAATTACTTCCAAGTTCTTTTTTTATCTCTTCAAGCTTGAGAGCATGCCAATTTTTAATAGTTTGTTCTTTCATTTAAAGCGGATATGAAGAATTTTATTTCGCGTAGGGACCATAAAGACTTGGCCCTAGCGGCCTGGAGCGAGGTCCCGGCGAAATAAGATTCTTCATCTACAAAATATAATAGATCCCTAAAAAGCTCCTACTGAGTATATCATGTATGCACCTAATACTATTAGGAATAATCCTATTCCTAGGCGCATAGTACCTCTGTGTTCTTTTCTCCACCTCTCAAGAGCATCCGAAGATTGGCTAAAGTAGGCAACTCCTATAATAAAGAATAACGGTATTATAAATACGAAATTATATAGTAACAAATAAGGAACGGCGGTTAGATAGTCTCCCTGAGCAAGTAAGTTAAGTACTGCAAAGTAAGGTGCTCCTGTGCATGGCAACTCAACAAGAACAACAAAAACCCCTAACAACCCTATAAGCAAGAAGGTTAACTTAGGGTGCTTGTCTTGCATAGTTTGTAACTTCTTGGTGTACATCTTTATACGCTCAGCCCCACCGGGTATCATTTGCAAAGAGACACCTTTTCCATACCAGAAATAATCTTTTATTTCTAACAATCCTGCAATAATAGCTATAATTGCAGCTATCCAGTAAAATGCTTGTGAAAATTCAGTAGAAATAACATTTTGTAAAAACCTCAAGATTCCAAAACCAATTCCAAGATATGTGAGATAAACTATAAAGGTGTACCAAAGACCGCCCAAAAGCATTCTTTTCTTGCTCTTAAAGATTGTCATCATGAAGCCAAGCAGAAAAATCAAAACCCCAAATACACATGGGTTTATACTATCTGCAAGTGCTGCGCCAACAATAATAGGTAATGTAAGTTGATCCATAATTATTTTTTTACTCTTCAGGTAGTTCGCAACCTGAAACTTCGCTTAATTTTTCTAATTTTTGTACTCCCGCAGGAAACCGATAAAGCTCATTTCCGTCTTCATCTTCTTGTATCCATGTTGGAGTTGCTTCAATATTTTTTTCTATACAAAGCTCAGCGACATTTCCGGGATTTCGAGGGTCGCATTCAATTTCTTCTATGTGCTCCTCAAATGCTTCTTCGCCAAGAACAGCTCTTTGCTTCGCACAATATTGGCATGTTTCAGAGCCGTACATTACAAAACCCTTCTCATCTAAACATTCCATAAATTCTATATACTTGTCTCCGGGACCCTGATTTGCATGCATTAAAAATGTGAATCCTCCTGCAAGGATAGCTCCAATAAGTGCAACTACAAAAACGTTCATCGGAAACTCTTTCTTGCCTACTGCCGCCCAGCTAACACCTACAATGGCTAACATAACAAGCTTAGAGCCTTCACAGAATAAACAGATTGTATCAAGAACAAATAGTTCAATTCCTGTTAAATAAAATGATGGACCTAAAAATACTATTGTTGCTATTAAGAAATATTTTAAATTCTTCTTATTATATTGAAATATTGCCATTCCAAGAACTCCCGTAAAATACAGTACTCCCAATATCGAGAATGGAATACCCATTACTTTTGAGTACTGGCTTGTGTTGACTGTGCTACAAGATAATTTTTCACCTACATCACAAAAAGAGCTCGAGTCAGGAGCAAAATGTAGATATGTAAGGTAAGACATAAAGCCTATACCCGTTATAGCAAGCAAGATTAATAAAATTCTTGCGTATTTTTTTATCATATATATTTTTTTAATGCTTTTTGTATTATAGCAACCATAGAGATTGAATCAAAGTAAAAAATGGAGAGTTTTCCCCAAATAAAAGCACCACACTTAATGCGGTGTTTTTATTAACGTTTTACAGGTTTGGTCTACTCTTAAGAGCGATCATTATCTTCCTTGCTTGCAAATTCTTCTAACTCTTCTTCGCTCATAGATTCATACATTTGGCGAGCGGGTCCATTAAGATTACCTGGATCCATATCTCCACGCTTTGCCGCTAATGCGGCCCCTGCAGCTTTTCGTTGTGCCTCAGATTCTGCTGGCATAAATAAAAATTAATTAATGACAACTACACAATTATAATAACAGATTCTTACAAAAATACCATGGATATCAAAACCCCCTATATAGGGGGTTAAATATGTGCTTAAAGATTGTGAGCAAAAAACTCTTCCAAGTTAATTACGTAAGGAGCTATATATTTATACAGCCTATGGTTTTTAGTACTAATTCGAATGGGTTCACCCGGCATTAGACTGTCATTGGATATACTTGCAACAAGTGATAGTGTAGAGTAATCTCTATCAAGCATTATCTGCTTTTGATACCACGCAGACTTATTGCAAAGTGATCTCAAGTTATAAATTACGCGAAATTCTCCGAATGGAGAGTCTAAGTATTGGTTAATCTGACCTTGTATGGAAAGAACTCCACCACCCGGGGTCCGCCCCAAATCCAAGACTATAACATTACTGTAGCATCCTTTTAAAATACCTCCTTTTTTAGCTTTTTCAAGAACATCTCTAATTTCGCAGCCAGTAGCTCTACGTGGAAGCTCGAATCTCATCTCAACTCCTTTCTTAAATAACTACTACCAAAATACCACTATATTTGCAATAAGTAAAAGGTTTTAATACAAAAACTAAAACTCAAGAGTATTAAAATAGTCCTCTAATGTTTCAGCACGCCTTATCATTTCTACTGTTCCATTTTCTGCTAGTAAAAATTCGGCTGGACGCAATTTACCGTTGTAGTTAAATCCCATTGCATGGCCGTGTGCTCCCGCATCGTGAATAATCAGAACATCTCCTCTTTCTAATTTGGGCAAATTCCTATCTATAGCAAATTTATCATTATTCTCACACAGAGATCCTGTAACATCGTATATGGTATCCTCGCCATCTTTTTCCAAAACTGTTATGTGATGATAAGCACCATACATTCCAGGTCGCATTAAGTCCGACATTGAGGCATCGAGGCCAACAAAATCTTTATGTGTATGCTTTATATGGCGCACACTTGCAACTAAATATCCGTAGGGCCCTGTAATATACCTACCGTTCTCCATAAATATTTTCAAATCTGGCAAGTTATTGCCTTCTATATGCTTTTCGTAAGCTTTTTTTACACTTGCCGATACAGCATTGAGATTTATTTCTTCTTGCTCTGGGTGATAAGGTATTCCAAGGCCTCCTCCCAAGTTTACAAACTCAAAGTCAATATTTAATTCTCTGCTCAAGTCAGCGACAAGCTCAAACATCATTTCAGCTGTGTACATAAACTGTTTTGTATCTAATTCATTAGACACAACCATTGTATGGATACCAAAACGACTAACGCCCTTATCACGCATTGTCTCATAAGCTTCAAATATCTGTTCTTTAGTTAGGCCGAATTTAGCTTCCTTTGGTGTGCCAATAATTTCATTTCCCCCTGATTCTCGTAAAACTCCGGGATTATAACGAAAAGATATTATATCTGGAATTCCTACGTATTCTTCAAGGTAAGATATATGAGAAATGTCATCTAAATTAATTATTGCGCCAAGCTCTTTTGCTTTCTTAAACTCTCCTGCAGGAGTATTGTTAGAAGAAAACATTATACTTTCCCCCCTCACACCAGCTCTATCGGCTACAATTAACTCCGCTAGAGAGCTTGCGTCTGCGCCACAACTTTCTTTTTTTAATATTTCCAAGATGCGGGGATTAGGATTTGCCTTAACAGCATAAAACTCCTTAAATCCCTTGTTCCATGAGAATGCTTCGTTGAGATCTCGTGCAGCACTCTTGATTCCTCTTTCATCATACAGATAAAAAGGTGTCCCATGTTCCTTTTTTATTTTTTCTATTATTTTTGAGTTAAATGGAATTTCTTTTTTCATTATATAAATAAAAGCACAAAGAGTAGTCTGTTGTCAAAAATAAATAGCAAGCATTACAATGCCTGCTATTTATTTTTGAGAGATATATCTTATCTATTCCTTACCTGCCATTACGAGCCCTGCTCCTCCAAGTGCCAGTACGCCACCAAGACCTATAATAAACATTCCAATAAAGTGGGCGAATCCAGCTTGCATATCTGCGCCTACGCCAGATGATATTTCAGCAAGTAATCCGTGCACCATTGGGCTCCACGCCATTGTTCTTACGGGACCATCAACGGGGTGCATACGGTCAAAGTCAGTATAATATCTTCCATCAACTTCAACTGTATATTCTCCAGCTTCGTAAGTTTCACCTTTGTATTCTACATCTTCTTCAAGAGTTACTGTGTGTTCACCGTGCAACACATGGTAACTAATGGTAGCAAATTGAACCATTAATTCATCGGGGGTATTTACAAGAGGATCATTGGGGTCAAGATTTTTTCTATTTAAAGGGTATTCCCAATCATCTTCTAGTAAAGAAAGGATTGCATTTCCACCCTCCACCTGTCCTCTATCGATAAGTTGGCCATCATCGTTATAGTTAAGCTCAATTCCTTGTGCCTCATAAACTGCATCGAGTGAATTCAAGCCTGCTTGTGCTTTTGAGAGCACAACACCCCCTACAGTCATAAAACCAAGACCAGTAAGAAGGAACAATACTCCAACTAATTTTAATTTCTTTGCCATTATATTTTTATATTTAATTTTAAAAAATAATAACCTTTACTTTATTATAACTTGATTATATCGATAGACAAATAAAAACCCTGTTGAAAAATCAACAGGGTTAAAGAACTATAATTAATTATTTCTCAACAATAACTTTTGCTTTCATCCATGGGTGCGGAAGACAGTAATATGTATATACTCCGGGTTCTGTGAATGTGTAACTCCAACTTCCTCCTGGATCGATAAATCCAGAGTCAAACTTACCATCAGGCGTCCCTGAGTACCCATCAACGCTTCCAGAGGTTACTGTATGCGCCTGATCGTCATTATTTACCCATGTAACAGTCGTTCCAACTTTAACAGTAACAACATTAGGAGAATAGTCATTAGATGCGTCGTCATCAAACTCCCAAGCACCCTTCTTTATAACTACCGTTTCATGAGGTCCTTCAGAAGTGCCGTTATTCTCGTCGCCATTATCGTGTGTGGCGTCGTCTCCATGACCATCATCTCCGTGGTCATGTCCAGATCCTCCATCGCTAGCTGCTCGTGAGACCTCAAAAATTTCATGATTTTCAGGACCTTCAACCTGAACCAGACCTATTGCACCCTTATAGAAAGTGCGTGTAAGTGCATGGTCCACAAGAATGATGGTACTGGGTACTTGTCCAACAAACTCAGCTACAACCCCTCCACCAGCAGGAACCAGAGTTGTCTGAGAACCATATATCCTGGAATTAGATTCATGAGTAGCAGCCTCTGGGTATACAAGATCCCAATGTGAACCAATTGGGTGGAAATTACTGCTCAGGTTAAGCCCTTCATTCACAAAGTAAATTCGAGCCCTCTCACCTGTTTTCATCTTCAAAGCATTTTCACCCGTAAGTGCATCTGTAGAACCATTAAAGGTTACATGGCTTGGATTCTCGTTTTTTAGGGCTTCTCGATCAAGGCCAGAAACTCCATTTTCATCTGCTTCACCCAGATACCACTCGCTCTGCATTACAGCCCATTCATGATCAACCTCAGGCAACGGAGTTGCTGGGTCAACAATGAACATACCGTACATTCCTCTCATGATATGCACGGGTACATCCCCATAAGCACAGTGGTACATAAATGCACCCGGATAAAGCAGACGCACATCTATACTGGCGGTTTCACCTGGTGCAACTGACAAATCTGCAGCGCCTCCACCTTGCCCAGTGACAGAGTGGAAGTCAATATTGTGTGGATGTGAGTTTCCAGGCAGATTAGTAACAGTAATCCGAACAACGTCTCCAACACGTCCACGCAGAACAGGGCCAGGGGTACCACATGTTACATCCTCATCACCTGCAATACGATAACCCCAAGTTTCAGTCTTAACACCATTTGCAGGGTCTACGTCACAAACACCTTCAACAACCTCAAGTTCAACTTCATAGAAACGCTGGTCACTACGAGTTATAGCAGGGGGTACTTCTGGCGCATATGTAACATGAACCTCTTCAGCGTCAGCTGTCTTAAGTTCACTCTTTGATGTGAGCACTAATTCATTTTCTACTGTGTTATCCGTATCTTCAACAATATTAGAATTATCCGCAGGAACTACTGGTCTTGTGAAATAGAGCCCAATGGCCACAACAGCCAGAAAAACGGCTAGTACATTTAAGAATGTGTTCTTAGCCTCGCCCATATTATCCTCGTTATCCATGCTTGGATTCCTTTCTATCGCTCTTTTCAACGAACGATGTCTATAGTATATATGTTTTGCTTGTTACATCAATAAATGACGAAAATGTTGACAAAATTAAAAAATATTGTAATATAGATATACCTACTATTTACCTCAAAAAAGGCGTATCTAGTAGATATAGTAATATCTTGATTATACTAATATAGACGACGTTATCGTCGCCACTTATTTATGGCGACGATAACATCACCACTTCTTATGCAACTACATAAAATATTGGAACAAATTGGCTTCAACGATAAAGAAGCGAAAGTATATATTGCCCTACTCAAGCTCGGAGAAAGCAATGTTAAAGACATATCGGATAAATCTGGTATAGCAAGAACAAGCGTATACACTCCTCTAAATTCACTTATAGACAGAGGGGCTGTTGAATTTTATAAAAAAAGAGGCCGAAATTATTATGTAGCAGCCAAGCCTGAAAAAATATTATCTCTCTCAAAAAAGAGTACCCAATTGTTGGAGAGCAATCTTGATGAGTTTCATAAATTAGAAACACCACAAAACAGACCTGATATAAAATTCTTTGAAGGTAGTGAAAGTATTAAGCTACTTTTTCATGAGATACTTGATGAAAAACGTCCTATTATGGCAATAACCAGCGTTGAAGGAATGAATAAAATAGCAAACGACTACTTCGATGATTTTATATCAAAAAGAATAGAGCAAAATCTCCCCGTGCGACTTTTAACAAACAAATGGGAGGATGCTGTAAAAATGAAACAAGGCGATAGTGGTTCTCTTCGCGAAACCCGCTTTATACCAGAAAAATATAAATTTCACACAGCAAACTATATCTTTGGGAACAAGGTTGCTATGCTATCTCTAAGACAAGAACCTGTTATGGGAGTTCTAATTAATGACGAAGAGATTGCAGATACGCAAAAAATGTATTTTGAAATAATGTGGGAAGTTGCAGAACACGAATAAAACCTAATTAAAACCGTAGTTGTTAAAAAAAGCACTTAATATCAGTGCTTTTTTTAATCTAAGGGGATTGCTATATAGAAAGTAGACCCCTCCCCTTCTTTAGACTTAAGTTTAATTTTGCCATTCAATTTCTTTACCATCTTATCTACCATATATAATCCCAAGCCAGTTCCTTGAGTATTTCCCGCTCCGTTTGTTTTGCTACGGAAAAATTTTTTAAATATTTTTTGCCTGTCTTCTTTAGATATACCAAACCCATTATCTTCAACTTCAATAAAGAGCATACCATTACTATTTTTTACCCTTATTGCAACTGATCCCTTTTGTGGGGTGTATTTTATAGCGTTAGACAAGAGGTTCTCTACAACCACACTGAGTATATGTTTGTCGGATAGGATGTTCATATCCCCTGAAAATTTTTTAACAATATTGATTGATTTTTCATCAGCCTTAACCTTCAACCTTTTCAATACAGAATGAACAAGATCTTCGAGATTAAAATTCTCTTTATTTAATCTAGATATACTTCTTTCTATTCGAGAAACATTCAAGAGGTTGTCGATTAGCTCATTTACTTCAGCTAGTGTTAGTTCAATCATATCTATATACTCATCTCTTTCCTTTTTTGTGATGTCATGATCTTTAAGCAACTCTATATTCATATTAATAACTGATAGCGGGTTCTTTAGTTGATGAGAAACAAAAGATATAAACTCAGTCTTAGAGTTATCAAGCTCCTGTATTTTATCTGCCATTTTGTTAAACTCTTGTGCAAGCTGTCCAATCTCATTCTCACTATAAACCTCTGCCCGCTTAGAAAAGTTTCCTTTTCCAAAGCCATGAACAGTTTCTGCCAACTCCTTAATGGGTCTCACATTCTTATAGATCAATCCGTAGGCTATTAAAAAAGCTGCTCCAAGAAGCACTAAATCAACAGCTACTATATTTTGCCTCAGCTCTGTGGGGCCAAAAAACAATGAAGTTGCCATAGACGCAAAAACAATCAACAACAGATTAATTAGCAATTCTGCTTTAAGGGAAATATTCTTTATTTTTTTAATTAATTTATTCATAGATATTTGGAATTTGATATATTATACAACACTTTAACGAATTTATCAATACTGACCATTCTTTAGCACGCCACAACTGTCCAATATAAGCAAATTTAAACTGACGATTTAATCGTCGTACTATTTAAAGCATACCAACCTTGATAAAATACACCATATAACCCCTTGTATTGGGCATATTTTGAAGTGTATATGAAAAGATAATTTACATTATAATACATGCTTTAGACGATTTTATTGTCTATTTTTTTAAATATTATAAGATAAGTATAATTAAAGTACTTTATAAACAACCGGAAGAGAATAAGGTGTAAGAATAATTAATACTTATTGTGCTTCTTATTCTCTTCCGGAAACTCCGGACGAGAGAGCTCTCTCCAAGACAGAAGGAGTAAGAAATGGCACGCATGAAGGTGCTTGGATCACTGGTCGCCCTTGGTGGCCTACTGATGATGGTCGTTGGTGGCCTGTATGTAATTCCAACTGCAAGTGCGGGGCTGGAATCCGCACAGGCAATGTATGAATGGCAGGGTGTTACCGCTAACTACAACGAAGACGGTGAGCTGGTTGACCGCGGCACTACTGAAGCCGCTGGTCACATCCTTGAGCTTCTTGAGGGTGAGTGGGAATTCCCGCTCAACCACGACAACATGGATGCTGATGACCCGCTTGTCAACACCCGTGATGAGCTGATGTGGCAGTTTGCTGTCATCACCTACCACGTCGCACACGGCGAAGAGACCGTAGTGCTGACAGAAGAGGACCTGCCTCTTACCTACCGCGGTGTTGAATACACCGAGCCCGGTGAGTACGAGATCGCTGTCGAGAAGACCTACGCTGAACTGGACCGCCGGCACCCTGTTGAGGGGCAGCTGCGCAGTGCATGGGACGCACGGGTTCTCGCTCTTCAGTCGATTCTAAGCAGTGGTCACGCAAACCAGGCCGCCGGTGAGCTTGCTCTCGGCGTTGGCTGGCTCGTTACCGGCCTCGGCTTCGGCTTCCTGGTTCTCGGCGCTGGCCTCGTCTGGGCAACTAAGGAGGAGTAATTTTAGCACATATTAAAAGACCCCGTGAATACGGGGTCTTTTTAATGGGATTATAAAGTTAGTGGAGATGAACATCTGGATCATCGTGAGTGCGTTCCTTAAGTTCTTTTTTTAAGAAAAATATTCCTACTCCGGTTCCAGATAAGACTACTAATGTTATTGTCGCTAAAGCAAAATTGCTCAAAATGCCTGGGGCTTTCTTTTCATACTGCGGCGCCTTCCCTGTTCCTAGAACAAATAATTCCTTATTTGAAAGTGGTTCATGCACCTCCTTGCTTCCAGAACAAGAATTTGTCTTTAATTCTTCCTCTGTGTTTCCGTTTAAGAAAAGTAAATAACGAGCACCCTCCTCTATGTTAAAATCAATTGAAGTTTCTGCATTTTTATCTTGCTTCCCAGTTACCTTGATAATTGCAGGGCCATCCCCTTTAAAATATTTATCTACAGAGAACTCATAGTATTCCCCTTTAAATATATTGTTTCCTGAACTAATCGCAGTCCCACGAACAACTAAATCCGCTCTCGAGTACTGCTCTTCAAGGGTTGATTCAGCACAAGAAGCACTCGTTGGTAAGGCTAATGATCCAAATAAAAATATGGTTACAAGTATGCTAACAAAATAAGCTTTCATATATTTCATTATACCACCAAAGTTTTTAATCCTGAGGCGACTTATTGTCATCCTCTGCTATTTTTTGCTTATTGTGCTTTTCTTTAGGCTTTGTTGGCATCACTAACCAAGCAAGAATATACACTATAACTCCCGGGAAAATACCAGTAAAAACAACTACAAGCGCCCATATAACACGCAAAAGAGTTGAATCAATATCAAAATATTCACTCAATCCTCCTACAACTCCTGCCATTTTTTTATCCGTAGAGCTCAAATATAGCTTTTTCATAAGTAATTTAATTAATCGTTATTATCTACATTCTAACAAATAATACCCCCAAATGAACACCCTGTAAACAAACACTTTTACCTGTTTTCCAAAGTATCGCTCTGCATAGTGTCTATTGGCTCTGGAAGAGGCCGTGGCTCAGGTTTAGGCTGGTCATTGTCGTATACGTCTAGAAATTCTTTTACTATTGGTACAACCACACCACCCCTATTATACAAGTATACTCTATTAGGATTTACATTTTCTATAGGGAAAACAAGCGCAGGAACAAGAAATTCATCTCTGGATCCATTATTTATATATCTATTAACTTTATATAGAGCAAATTCCGGAGTTCCAAGTTCTACACTATTAGAATCACCAGATTCAAGTGTCATGTATCTAGCGCCAAATATACCCCCACGTTCTGCCATTTTAATAATCCTATCTTTGTTTTGTTCTATTGCATACCCAGATACAGCGTAGTTATTTGAGGTTATGTTAGAAAAATGAGTAACTCTCCCATGTACCATGCTGACCTCAGCATATACTCCAGATTTATTACCACCACCCTCGTAAACATCAAGACCATTAACATTAAGTGGGTAAAGGATTGAAATGTTTTGAGGTGGATGCCCCGCAGGAAAATTCATAGGACGTATTTCTCCTTCTCCATAGAAACTCATATCGATGTTAAATCTATCTATAAATTTATCTACAATAGAAATAGCTTTCTCTTTATCGATATCTTTCTCTGTTAAAATTTGCATTCCATTTTTTATAGGAATCTCCACATTAGAATCTTCCATATAGGGTTCTATGCAATCTATAGCTGCACAACGAGATTTTTCTCCTCTGGGCCACTTATCCCAGTTCGCACTAATAGTAACGCTGTCTTCATTTGGCCTAATTGAAACATTATAACCAAAGGGAATATCTTCAGATATATCCAAGGCTCTAACTGTGGTATTGGAAAGATTACGCAAACTAAAGTTGTCTGTATCAAGCCCTTCTATGTTATTTAATACAGGCCTTATATAAGTAGCATCTTTTATACGCTTATATACATCTCCCTTTGTTTCCAACGGAAAATCATCACCAGTATAAGAGTATTCTACCCTCCTATACATATGGTCTGGAGCAATCATACCACTACCTTCTCTAGAAATAGCACTGTCTTCCTGCATGGAAGACTCCATTTGATTACCACCTCCACCAAATTCACCCCTCGCAACACTGCCCTCTTCTCCTTCTTGAACTATTGCTAAGTCCCCAAAAGCACCGTCTTGAAGGCGCTCAAAAGAATTAACCTCTTGATCGGATACAAGCTTATTGTCATCACTGGTCAAAGTAAACCCAGCTACGATAATTGCAATTATAGCCAAGGCAGATCCTACTACAGATAAAACCTTTGCATTGCCAAATATATTTTTCATAATATTATTTTTATTATTAATTATATTTTTTTGTGTTTTATCATAATTTAGATCGACGCTAGCGCTATCTGCGGATTTTTTTAGCAATTCAGAGCGAAGATTATCGATAAAATAAGAATCGGGTTTTATCTCTGGTCGCTTGTTTAAAAATTCTGCGATAAGGCCCTCAAGCTCTTTTTCGTGCAAAGCAAGATCCGGATCTATCGAATACAGTTCTTTTAATATTTTTTTTATATCTTTTTTCATATTTTTTATTCGTAATTTTATTACGTTCTCAAATTCAAAATGTTACATGCTGATAAAAAATATAGCTAATAAAGCGATGGCTATATCTTTTCGCATTGTTTTAATTGTTCTGTGGAATATAACTCTACAGTTTTGCTCCTTTTTATCTACGATAGATGCTATTTCGTCATATGAAAGACCGTGCCACAATCTAAGCAAAACAATCTCTCTTTGTTCGGGGTTTAATACCTGCATATACTCTTTAACTCTCGATAAATCATAATTATTTTCAATTTTTCTATTAATATCGTCTCCACTATCAACCCCCCAGAAATCTTCCACATTCATACTTTCATGTTTCGTACGATAGTAATCCCTAACTGTATTTAGGGCTATCTTATAAAGCCAACTAGAAAAATTACCCTTGCTTGGATTAAATGTATCTATTTTATCCATAGCCTTAAAAAATGCATCGCTTGTTAAATCTTCCGTTAAATCCTTATTAAATGTTTTGTAGTAAATATAGCGATATATTTTATCAACATAAATATCATAAATAAGAGCGAAGTCACCAAGATCCCCTTTTTGGCATTTTTCAATAATATTGTTTTCTTCCTTTTTGTTCATCTACTATTTTATTACGAATAAACTATAGAAATGTTACAAGTAATATTAGCCATACTAAACTAGAACCCCGGATCCGGGGTTCTAGTTTAGTATGCAGACTATTCCTCTTTTTCCTCGAAGTCTAAGCACACAGAATTAATACAGTATCTTTTACCACCTTTTTCTGCTGGGCCATCATCAAATACATGTCCCAAATGAGCTCCACAATTCTTGCAAAGAACCTCTGTTCTTACCATGCCCTGGCTTTTGTCTTCTTTTAACTCAATATGCTCCAAGTTAGCAGGCTCAGTAAAACTGGGCCATCCAGAACCTGAATCAAATTTTGCATCTGAGGAAAAAAGTTCCGCGCCACATGCAGCACACTTATACGCACCCTTATCCTTGTGATTTAAATATTTTCCTGAGAAAGGAGCTTCTGTCCCCTTCTCTCGCATTATTTTATATTGCTCAGGAGTAAGTTCTTTTTCCCAGTCTTTATTATCTTTATTTTTCTTTGAGTTTTTCATTGAAATTATTCCTTAATTTTTTTAATTTAGGATTTATTACAAGGCGACAGTACGGAGCCTGCTTATTGCTTTCATAATAATCTTGATGGTAGTCCTCCGCTTCATAAAAACTTGTAAATGGCTTTATTTTAGTTGCAATAGGTTTTTTATACTTTCCAGATGCTCCAAGCTTTTCTTTTGATTCTTCGGCTATTTTTTTCTGCTCATCATCATGATAAAATATCACAGCTCTATATTGTGGTCCTATATCGGTGCCTTGCCCATTTTCTTGAGTTGGGTCATGTGCCGTCCAAAATATATCTAAGATATCTTTATATGATATTAGCTCTGGGTTGTATTCAATTTGCACAGCTTCAACATGCCCAGTGCTACCAGAGGAAACTTCTTCATAGGAAGGGTTTTTCTCATCACCACCCGAATATCCAGAAATAACCGAAACCACTCCCCTTAATTCTTTATAGATAGCTTCTATGCACCAAAAACATCCGCCTGCTAAAGTTGCTTTTTTAAATTTGTTATCCATATGCACATTATACATGAAAGACACAAACAACGCATTAACAACCCAAAACAAAAACACCCATAATGGGTGTTTTTGTTTTGGGTTGTTATCGATCGTCTCTTTTTGGACGAGCAGGGTTTACCGCGATACTTCTTCCACCGAAATCTTTACCATCCCACATATCAATAGCTGCTTGAGCTTCTTCTTCTGTAGACATTTCTACAAAACCAAAACCCTTTGAGCGACCTGACATGCGATCTGTAATGATCACTGCAGATTCAACGGTACCCGCTTTGGAGAAAGCCTCATTGAGCTCATCTTCTGTTGTAGCCCAAGGCAATCCTCCTACGAATAGTTTCTTGTTCATCTCTCGTATGTATTTTTTTAACTAATATTTTTTCGTTTAAGCGACCTACGGCTGAATGCCTTCTTCTCGTCGGAAAAAATACGTACGAGAAACTTACACGAACTATGTAACACTACCATAGATATATATAAATGTACATAGCATACCCACAATAATAAAAATTGACTTAAGATACTCAATACGCTATCCTCCTTATTAGATCCTTCGAAAGGAGTTCTCGATGAGGCAACTTATTATACTGATAGTATTAGCGATGCTTGCAACTTCCTGTTCCACTCAAACAAAAACAGATACGGATTCTATCTATGGACCAGATGCCACAATAAGCGATATAGAAAACGAAGAAAGAGCAATTGAAACCGCAAGACTTATAGGAAGATTTGTGGGGCAAGAATCTGATGGGCTTATTTTTGTATCTTTTGTAAAAATACCCTCACACGGTATATCTAGCGCATCAGGAAATGAGCATTATGGCATGCACTACAGTATGAACATACTAAAAAGATCCGACGCGCTAACAGATGAAGACGAAGAAAAAGCACACGAATTAGCAGGAAGAATATTCCAGCTAACAACAGAATATATCTTAAAAGAAAATCACGATATAAGCCACATGGGAGTTCAGATAGTAAATCCAGATGCATGGTTCTGGACTGGCACTGATGCACATCTATATATAGCACCTAGGGGCGAACTTATAGATGTAGATCAAGACTTGCCTCATGCTGAATGGTTTAATATAGCTTCAGATACTCCAATTACAATGCTGACAGAAAGCCAGCTGCAAAACCTTCTAAGAGAATTAGAAAAATAAAGTACTTTTTAAAACCCCGCAGTGCGGGGTTTTTCTTTATAGGTTTTCGTATCCTGGAAAATAATCGCGTTTGATTCTTCTTTTGTCGACACCAGAATTTTCCAATATTTTAGATGTATTTCTTACCATCGATTCGGGACCAGAAATATAAAATATTTTATTATCTAAATTATTCGTATACTTATTAAAGATATCTTTGTTCAGTCTTTCGGTAGTATAAAAAATATTGAAATTCAACTTATCTTTAGCCTCTTTGAATAAATCTGAAAAGCTAAATTCATCCTCACTTGTAGCTAGATAGATAAGATCCACGTTATAGTTTAAATTTTTATCAATCATATACTTTATCATGCTCCTAAATGGCGTAACCCCAATGCCACCAGCTATAAATACTAATTTAACGTCCTTATCTTCTGGTAGGTTGAAATCACCCATAGGACCTGTTGCAATAACAGAATCTCCTGGCTTCATTGAAAGTAGTTTTCTTTTAAATGTACTAGCTTCATTTGGCACCTTCATAGATATTAAGAAGTTATCTTCTGTCGGTGAAGATGCTATCGTGAAATATCTTCTGATGCCCCTTGAGTCTGGATTTTTATGGTTCACTGTCCATTCAAAAAATTGCCCCGCTTCAAAATTTATTTTCTTTTTAGGCTTAAACCAGAAAGAGAAAACATTCTCTGCTTCTTTTTCTTTACCTACTAAACTCATTTTTACGCCTGCTTGTTTCGATATCAAAAATGCTAATACGTTGCCGGTCAGAAGAGCTGCTTCAAGGCCATAAGAAACATTGAACTGCATTGGGTAAACAACAAATGCAACCGCTACAGTAATCGCATACCATAATTTGTTCCATTTTTTAGTAGGAGATGTGCGTGGCTCTGGTAACATTATAAACGCAAAAAATAGTATAGGAGAGTAAGCAATTAATTGCCATAATGTTTCAAAAAATCCTGTTAGTGAAACGCTAGGCCAAATGCTTAATGTTGATATAAGTAAGAGGTATGTAGCTAAAAATGGATATACAATTCTATTACTATTTATTTTATAGGTAACAAGAACTCCAAATATAAAAGTAATAGCAACAAGATGTATATCCCCCACCCACCAACTTGCTCCTTCTCCCATAATTATTGCTGTTAAAAATACTCCAAAAGCGGCTGGATTAAAAATATGTCTACCTCTCCAAGATAGAATATACTTGGAAGCCATTGCCAAAAAGGAAACAGTTGTTAGGAAAAATAAAGAATCAAAAAAGTCAGCTGGTGTGATTATCAGGATTAATATTAGTCCAGCAATAAATGCTGATTCGTAATTAGGCTTAACTCCGGTAATCTTTCCAAAAATAATATTAAAAATATAACAAGCTAGAGGAAGATACACTGAAAACAAGATAATATCCAAAGGATTGTAGGTTAAAAATCCAAAAAAGCTCAACCCGATAGCAACCAAAATAAGGCTAGCCAGATAATATCTGGCTAGCTTGTACATTGTTATTTTGTTTAAAAATCTATTGAAAAAATTCACCAATATAATTTTTAATTAACAATTATTGTTCCTCCATAGTTAGGAGATCGGTGATCATGGTACTCATATTCACCATCTTCAGTAAATGTAAATTCATAGGTTCCGCCCTCTTCTATGGTCCCTCTGCTATCAAATGCAGAATAGTCGGTGTGAACTGGATGCGGATTAGAAGCAGGCCACATTACACCTGAAGAATTATTAACAAATACAACGGTTGCGCCTTCTGGCACAGTAATGCTGCTTGGAGAGTACCCGCTATCTGTATACGATACTGTGTATTGCATTTCTTCAGATGCACCTACTGCATCGTCTTCTTCTGGTTGTGTATCTTGCTCAGTAGTGGTTTCATCATTTGTTCCAGTAGCATCCCCTTCCATGGTGTTATCTTCTGTTGCTGTATTATTGTTTGCGTTATTATTCTCTTCTGTGGTTTCGACGCTATTATTATCTATTGTAGGGCTGCTTGTTCGAGTCCCATAGAAAAACCACGCACCTAAAACCAAAAGGGCTATAACAGCTAATGCTACATATCCGTTTTTATTCATAGTATTAAAGTTTTATTTAATTATTAACACGTATTTACTATTCTAACATACAATTTATAAGGTATCATCCGCCAATGGAAGCTCTATCGTGAAGCTACTCCCCTTATTAATTCTACTCTTTGCTTCAATTTTTCCCGAATGAGTTTCTACTATTTTTTTAGTAATCGCCAGACCCAATCCAAGTCCTTTTTCTATGTCTGATTTATCACAATTTGTTCTGTAGAAGCGGTCAAAAATATATGGTAGATCCCCCCTGTTAATACCTATTCCTGTGTCCTTTATCTTCACCACTGCTTTATTTTTATTTGTACCTAAAGTTAAGTATATTTTCCTCTCTCTGTCTTCCTTTTTGCACATATACTTAATTGAGTTGCTAATTAGGTTTGTTACAACTTCTTCTAATTTACTCCTATCCCCGAGCACACATACATCTTTCTTTATGTCCCCAGTAAGCTCTATGCCCCTCTCTACTATAAGCACGCTAAAGTAATCCATAAGCTCCTCTATGAGCTCACTAAAATTCACAGGCTCCATCGCTAAATCCTCTTTATCAGATTCAAGGTGAGCTAAATGCATAAAACTATAAACAAACTTTGATATTTCATCTATAGAATGCTCTAGCTTGGGTAGAGCGGGATTGCTAGAAAGATCTCCTCGTAACATTTCGAGTTCTAATTTCATTATAGATAAAGGCGTCTGAAGTTCGTGTGATATTTCTACCATCATCTTTTCCTGCTCCTTTTGCAGTCTATCGATTTCTCTTCCGTGCTGATGTGTTCCTATATTAAATTTTTTAAAATTAGTTTTTACCTGCAACTTTCAATTTGGTACTTTTAAGCTTGTACCCTCTCCCTGGAATTGTGCAAATTAATTTACTTTTGTCTTCCAATTTCCTCCTTAGGCTTAATATGTGAGCCTCTATTGTGTTAGAAAATGGATCTGCATTCATATCCCAAACGTGATCCATTATCATGCCCCTAGAAAGAACCGTCCCCTCGTTAGTCATCAAATACTTTAACAACATATATTCTTTTCTTGTTAGTGCTACCTCTTTACCATCTTTTTTAACTATATTGCTTATATTATCTAACTCTATACCACCAACTCTCAGAACATCTTCTTCTATTGCTTTGGGACGACGCAATAAAGCATGCATCCTAGCTAAAAGCTCATCAAAAGAAAAGGGCTTTATGATATAATCATCAGCCCCAGCGTTTAAAAGTTCTACTTTTGTTGTTGTTTCTGTTTTTACAGAGAGTACGATAATTGGAGTTGTTCTTTTATCTTCCCTAATCTCATAGCATACCTCCAAGCCTGTCTTGTGCGGCAAGATATTATCAAGAATTATTAAATCATAATTATTTATCCGCGCTAAACGACTACCCTCCTTGCCATCTTCTGCAGTATCTACTGCAAAAAATTCAGCTTCAAGAGCTCTCTTTAATGTGTTTCTGAGGCGCTCTTCATCCTCTACTATTAAAAGTCTCATAAATACTTTTAAATAAATATTATATTCTAGATACTATATTGAATAATAATATAATTGTCAAGTAAATTTCGGTGGTCGCTCCTACGGCACACCTCAAAACCCCTTATTATAGGGGTTTTAATTGAATTCTATTTTATAAAAATATTAACTTGTTAGATAGTTTTAGAAGAATATCAACTTCATACCAAAGCCAAGTAAAAACACTGCAACAATTGCCCTAAATTTATCCTGGGAAATTTTATGGATAAATCTTTCGGCAAACTTAGCGCCAACGAAAGACATAACAATAAACAGAATTAAGCCCTGAAGTAAAGCATCACTAAGTCTTGCCCCTCCCATATAATATGCTGCCGTACGTACACCATCCGTTAGTAATGCTATGGCGCCAATGCTTGAGACATAAGCTTCTTTGGGTAAATTAAAGGCAAGTAAAAAGGCGCTCCTTATAGCACCTCCTAGGCCTGAAATACCCGCAAAAAAACCTGATACAATACCTCCAATGCTTGCTGTTCTTTCTCTGTGTTTAACTTTAAACTTAGAATGCATAAAAATAAACACAACATACGCTACAAAAAATAGACCCAAAGCAGTATTTAGAATAGATTCTGGAATAACAAAAACAAGTCTAGCTCCAACGAATGTTGCTAAAGCCCCAATTAAGCCAAACTCTAATATTAAACGCCAGCGCAAGCCATCCTTAAAAAATAAAACCTGCCACACATCATTAAAAATGTGTACAAGGCCCGCAAGAAGTAATGCTTCAGGTAATGGATAAAACGATAAAAGAACTGGTAGCATTACTGTGGAACTGCCAAAACCAGTAACAGTACCGATACCAGCACCGATAAAGCTTAAAATTGCTATGTAAAATGTTTCCATAATTATTCTATATTTATTCGTATCTTAATGCCTCTATTGGGCTTTTTTTAGCTGCTTGTTTCGCAGGATATATGCCAAAGATAAGTCCCACAATACTTGAAACAGTAAACCCTAAAACTGCCGCTCCAACTGGAAATACATAAGTCCACTCAGGGAAAAAATAGGTACTCACAACTAGATAAGCTAAAAATCCCATAAATCCTCCCATTATTATACCAACAACCCCCCCAGCAGCAGACAAAATCATCGATTCCACCAAAAACTGTCTGGATATATCCTTACTTGTAGCTCCCAAAGCTTTTCTAAGCCCTATTTCTTTTGTTCTCTCTACAACAGACACAAGCATAATGTTCATAACTCCAATACCGCCAACAACCAGAGCTATTGCAACAACAGAAGATAAAAATATTGTAAGTGCTGTAAGTATGGTATTTATTTGTTCTATAATTGCTTCCTGAGTAACTACATAAAAATCATCATCATCGGGATCTGTGATGCCGTGTGAATTACGCAAAGTGCGCTCGATATCGGCTACTGCTCTATCTACAACTTTGGGACTTTTTACCACAACATCAATTTCGTGATAATGATCAATTCCCAAAAGATATGTTTGAGCTGTTGTATATGGTATAAGCACTAGTTCGTCTATATTTAAAAATGAAACAGTACCTTTTTGGGGTAGAACGCCAACAACTCTCATTTTTCTATCTTTAACCCGGATATATTGACCAAGGGCTTCAGAATTCCCGAATAGTTCTTCTTTAACTTTACTGCCAATTACAGCTACATTTGCATTTTGGCGAATATCGGTTTCGTCATACACTGTTCCCTGTTCGGGATAAATATTCAGTGTCTTTACAAAGAAGTCCGCCGATCCTCCATAAATTGTAGGTGTGTACGTTTCCCCCTCGTAAGATACGCTTCCTGAAACTATAACTATAGGATAAACCTCAACTAAATCTGGCACATTACCCTTTTTCTTGAGCTCTTCTATATCGTCGTTTGTAAGAGAATCAGCAAACAATGTGTTGCCTATATCAGATGGACCTGTGGGTTCTTGCCCTGGTGCTATTACTATTGTTTCAGCACCAAAACCACCCAACTCATTTAATATAAGGCCTCTTGCACCTTCACCAATAGATACCATCATTATTATTGAAGCAATAGCAATCAAAATACCAAGCACAGTCAAAGCAGAGCGCGATTTGTGGATTTTTAAAGCATCTACAGCCGATCTAATTGTATGTTTTAATTTCATCTTTTATTCGTATCTTAATGCCTCTATTGGGCTTTTTTTAGCTGCTTGTTTCGCAGGATATATGCCAAAGATAAGTCCTACAATACTTGAAACAGTAAACCCTAAAACTGCCGCTCCAACTGGAAATACATAAGTCCAACCCGGTAAAAAATAATTGCTAACAATTAAAAATACCAAAAATGAAAAAGTAGACCCCAAAATTATACCTATTAAACCACCTGATGCTGCCAACAAAATAGATTCTATCAAAAACTGTCTGGATATATCTTTATTTGTAGCTCCTAAAGATTTTCTAAGCCCTATTTCTTTTGTTCGCTCTGCAACAGAGACAAGCATGATGTTCATAACCCCAACACCACCAACCACCAGAGCAATTGCAGCAATTGAGGAAACCAACACAGTTAGTGCTCCTAAAATTGTGCTTACTTGTTCAACAATACCCTGTTGAGTTTCTACGTAAAAATCATCGTCGTCGGGATCGGTAATACCATGTGAAATCCTCATTGTCCGCTCTATATCAACAACGGCTCTATCTACGTGTTTGGGGTCAGATATTTTTATAATTAATTGATTATAGTAATCTCTACCACTCAGATAAGTTTGAGCGGTAGTGTGTGGCACAATAGCTAAACTATCTACATTTAAAACTGCAACTTGTCCCTTTGGAGGCAAAACACCAATAACTCTCATTTTTCTTTGATTAACTTTAACAAATTCTCCAACGGCACTTGAATCTGCAAATAATTCCTCTCTAACTCTATCACCAATAACAACTACATCTGCGTTTTGTTGTATTTCATCTTCTCCAAAGGCATAACCTTCAACAGGATACACATCAAAAGCAGCTGCAATAAATTCTGCATCTCCCCCCATAATAGTTGGTTGAAAAGTTTCACCTTCATAAGACATGCTACCTGCAACGATTACAGCAGGCATAATGTCCAAAAGATCAGGTACATTACCTTTTTGCTTTAAAGCCTCTACATCGCGCTCTTTAATGGAATCAGCAAATAGGGTGTTGCTAAAATCCGCAGGACCCGTAGGTTCTTGCCCAGGACGAACCACTATTGTCTCAGCCCCCAATCCGCCAAGTTCTCCAACAATTAATCCTTCTGCGCCACCACCCAACGAAACCATCATTATAATAGCTGCAATACCAATTAAAATGCCCAGCACAGTTAAGGCCGAGCGAGACTTGTGAACTTTGAGGCCTCCAGTCGCACTTCGTATTGTATGTTTTATTTTCATTCCGTTATTTCTTAAAGTGTCCGTCTTTTATTGAATTTCTATTTTTAACTTTAAAATCTTTTGCAAGTTCACCATCAAAAAGCTCTAGTATTCTTTCAGAATATTGAGCCGTATATGTCTCATGAGTAATTAGTATCACAGTATGCCCCATGTCTTCGTTCAAACTTTGCAATACACTCATAACCGCTTCGCCACTTTTTGAATCAAGGTTACCCGTTGGTTCGTCAGCAAAAATAACTTCTGGTTCATTTACTAGTGCGCGAGCCATAGCTACCCTTTGTTTCTCACCTCCAGATAATTTAAAAGCTAAATGGTCAAGGCGATGGCCCATTTCAACAGCTTCAAGAGCTGCTTTTGCTCTTTCGTTCCATTCTTTCTCGGGCACATCAGAGTACATTAATGGAAGTTTTACATTTTCGATAGTACTTAATCGAGGCAACAAGTTGAATGTTTGAAATACAAAGCCCATTTTTTTATTTCGTAAATGAGCTCTCTCGTCTTCTGAATATTCTGTAAACTTCTTGCCATCAAACTTATACGTACCCGATGTATGCGTATCCAAAAAACCTAGCATGTGCAGCAAGGTAGACTTACCAGAGCCAGAAGGACCCATAACCGCTACAAATTCACCTTTTTCAATATCAAAAGAAACACCCCTAAGGGCGCGAGTTTCAACCTCACCTGTTTTATATATTTTTTCCAAATCACGCACCTCTATTAAAGCCATAAAGATTTATTATTAATAATATTGCCATCTATACACGGCAATATTATTCAAATGAGTTACAACAATTATTCATTGATGACTGTTATAACTCTGTCTCCCTCGTTTAATCCTGATTTAATTTCTATGTTTCCTTCAGTACCCCTAAGACCGACTTCAACGGGTATCTCAACTACATTTTCTCCTTCAAGTATTCGTACATTTCTAGTTGCTCCCCTGTTTATAACAGCTCTTTGCGGTATGTATAGAACGTTCTCGGCTACTCTTGTCTGAATATCTATATTAGCAGTCATACCAGATTTTATTCTTGGATCTTCTTCTATAAATTGAAGTGTTGTTTTATATGTTGCGACTCCTTCAATGATTTTTTCTGCTGGATTTATTTCAACAACTTGAGCTAGAAAAACCTCATCATTGCCGTAAGCATCTAATGTTACTCGCGCATTATTTTCTAAACTTACCTTTGCTATATCTGCTTCAGGGATGTTAGCCTCTATATCAAATTCTGAATCCGATATTAACGATATGGCTTTAGTATTGATACCTACTATCTCTCCTCTTTTTATATTCACATCAGTGACAATACCTGATATAGGAGAACTCAAAAGAGTTTTATCTATTTTAGTTAAAACATTTTGTATTTGAGCAGAAGATAATCTAACTTGTGCCTCCTGAGCATTAATTTGCTCTTGCGTGGCTCCTGCTTTCAAAATATTAAGCTGACTTTCTTCAACAGAAACTGTAGATTTTGCAGAATTATATGCTTTTTCAGCAGCTAAAAGCGAGCTAGTTGCAGCTGAAACATTAGTGCGAGCTGTTGAAACATCAGCTTTCCAGGTGTTCCCAGACGCACTGCTTATTGCTGCAGAATTAATTGCTAAAGCGACATCATCTAAAAATAACTTTACTGTAGACAAATTATTTTTAGCATTTGGCAGAGCGGTATTTATATCTGTGCTGGCCGTAAGCGCATCTACTTCTACCTTCCAGTCATTTAACATTGTCTCTATAGATTTTCGCTGAGCCTCAATTGAAAGCTCTAAAGCAATGTTGCTCATTGTAAAGGTTATTTGTGGATTATCGGTAGCGGGGCCACTTATAAACTGATCAACTTTATTTCTTACAGCATCATCACTTTTAACATATGCATCTTTAATTGCATCCACCAAAGAGGCTTTTGCGTCGTTTAAAGCACGTTTTGCATTTTCTATTTTTATTTCTTGTAGTCTGATCTCTTCAGGAGTAGCACCAGCTTTCAATTCTGCTAATTTTGCTTCTTGCGCTGCAAGGCTAGCTCTATACTGTGATAGTTGTGTTCTTAGCTCAGAGTCGTCTAATTTAAGTAATGCATCTCCCACTTCTACACGCTCTCCTTCTACCACATAAACATTTCTAACCCTACCACTCATTTCCATTGCTAATTCGATACTTTCAGCTGGATTAACTCGCCCTGTAACACTTACTTCTTCAGAGATATTACCTCTCTCAACCACAGCATACTCATACTTACTATCATTGCTGTTATTTCCTAAATAAAAATAAACTCCGCCCCCAATAAGGGAGAGAGTAATCACGCTTATAAAAAGTTTGCTTTTAAATATATTCATATACTTATATTATACCACATTGCCACATCACTATTTTTTAGCAGGAAGCGTTAAGAATACTGGTGCATCTTTCTTTATTGTTTTACTATAAAGTTTCTTCATGAATGGAGTATATCTTAAAATAAAATCTCGACGACTTTTAGCTTTATCTATTTTTGTACCATATTCTCTCTTTAATCTATTCATTTTTATATTCTTTACAGTGCGCGTAGAATTCTCCTTAATAACTTGTCCAGCCTCAGTCCACATCTTTGCAACCTCTCTGTTCATGAGATCTGCATAGTAACTTAAGCGCTTCCAGAGTACAAAATAAATAAGTCCTACTATGATTACTATTCCAAACCCATAAACAAAAGGTTTTATCTCCGCTGTTGTTATATTAACTCCAAATATAAAATTTATTATCCCAAGCATAGGTATACAAATTAATTTACTTTCCTTTTTTGAAACCAAGCATCCTTCTTTACATATATTCTCTCCCACCAATATTTACCCTGCTTATAACCAAACCAAATCCCTCCTAAAATAAGGATAAACGAAAATATATTATGGATATGAGCCCAAGTATCCCAGGTTAACCCAAGGCCATATTTCTCAATATTTTTATTCATTAATTTGATGTAAAACATTTCAAGTCCACCATGCAAAACAAGTTGTAGCAAAAATCCGAGAAACACAAACAAGGCCACATACACACGGTGCTTTACTTTAGTTTTAACTACTTCATCTTCCATATATTTAGTATAACAAAATAATAACTACTCAGCGATACTGAGTAGTTATTATTTTTAGTATATTTTAGAATTAATCCTTAAAATACCAGTCCACTTTAGGACTTTTAATAACCTGTATTACCCTCCCATTGATTATAAACTTATCATCTGCATGTAAATATATCGGAGGGTAGTCTTGTGTAGATTCTGAAACTAAAATTATCTTATCCCCATCTTTTGCAAAGCGTTTTATTGCAGCAACTTCATCAACTGCAACAACAACATAATCTCCATGTTTTGGGTCTTTAAAACTTGCATCTACAAGAACATAGTCGCCATCTTCTATACTTAATTTTTCCGATCCTACCTTGGCGCGATTCATAGAATTTCCCTGTGCTTTTATAGAAAAAATATCTTCCTGTTTTCGGAGCAATTTGTTCGATACTTGTATAAAACCTTCAAACACTTCATCAGCAAGTGCGACAGGAACACCACAGCTAGCAAGGCCTAAAACTGGAATAGAAACAAGTCCACTATCTTTTACTGGACCTGCTTCTACAGCCTTAATCGATTCTTCGTCTCTTAAAATTAAGCCCCTTTTCTCGAGTTGATTCAAATGGTGTTGTATCTTTTGAGGATGACTCACATCAATAACATCTCCCATTTCTCTAAGTGTCATCCCGCTAATATCTGTATTTTTTATCGCTTGAAGCAATTTTTCCTGAATAGAATGCATTTTTGATCGTTTTTCTGTTTAATCCTCATTAATTATATCATATCTTCAAGAGCGTCAACCGATCTAATATTTCAAGCATATCAAGATTTAGGGGATAAAATGTGGAAA
>JAWWAH010000008.1:0-27367 GCA_033721415.1 Candidatus Spechtbacterales bacterium
AATGCTGAATTAATAAAAAAACTTGAAACCATTTTTCGCGAGTTAGGATTTGTAGAAGATGCTGAGTTGAAGAGATTGAGGCAAGAGGTAGCAGAAGTTCCTGGAGAGCAATATGATGCTTGGCGTTCAGGTGCAGAAAGGGCAGTAGAGGGCAATGAAGATCGTATGAGGGCCCAAATAGGACTGTTGGTAGCTGAAGCAAACATTTACTCGAGCATTGGGAACAGCACTGCTTTTAGAGAAAGCATTAATGATGCAATTGAATATGCTTTTCAAATGGGGTTTGATGATGTGGTAGAAAAACTCGAGCAAATTTAATATAGTTAAATAAGACAACCGGTTGTCCTATTTGCTAGAATCTTATCAAGGTGCCAAAAGGCTCTTCTTTAATTTTAAAAAACTCTTCAATTCTCTAGTTAATAAGTTCTAACAAAAACAATTTAGGCTTGCAAAGATATAAAACTACTCTTCAAGGAGTGGTTTTTGGTATAATGCAAACTATGATTTATTTAATTGGTGGTCCGCCTAAGGTGGGCAAGACAAGTTTAGCAAAAGAATTAGCAAGCAAGCTTAACGCTTCTTGGGTTTCGGTTGATGATCTACAGAATGAGGTAAAAAAAGAATTTGAAGGCGACGAACTAAAAGAAAAGTTTCCATCCTCATTCCAAAGAGGCAAGAATAATGATGAGAAATATAGTATATATAGTGCACAAGAAGTTATAGATGCATATATTAAACAAGCACAAGCATCTTATGATGCAATGGAGCTTCTAATTAAGAAAGAAATTAAAAAAGGAAACAACTATATTATTGAAGGATACCAAGTATCTCCAGAGTTTGCATATAATATGATTAAAAAATATGGAAGCAATGAAGTTAAAAGTATTTTTTTAGTTCGGACTAATCAGGAGTTATTATTAGACGATTTTGAGAAAAGTAATACTGTAGATGATTGGATTTTGGAAAGAACAGAAGACAAAGCAAGGGTTTTCCCCAAAATTGCTAAAATGATTAGTATGTACAGTGGCTACATAGTATCACAGACAAAAAAACACAACCTACCGGTTGTAAATATGGATAAAAATTTTTTACAACAACTTCACAAGTTAGTTGATAATTTATAAAAAGTTTGTAAGTTTCTAATAATCTAGTTCTAGTGTAGTCTACATTAAAACTAAAATACCCCACTCAAGGGGTGTTTTAGTTATTCTCCTGCAGCTTCTTTTATTTTTTCTTTAACTATTTTTAGCACCTTCTTGTTTGCGAGTATTTTATGATGACCATAAATATCAACTTCTATGTTTTCAGCACCCGGAAGCTCGCAGCTGTTATTTGGCCATATGTGGTTATCGAAGTATCCACATATTGAAACTATTTTATCATCTGCGTCAGAATTTTTAGGTGAAATTTTTGCTACTGATTTTGGTGTCAGTTCCTTAAAGGGACGAAAGGGAATTGCTCTTGATATTTTTGATCCCCTGAAGGGGGAGGCTATAGCTATTAATTTTATTATTCTCCCATCTTGATTATAGCTTGATAAAACCTCTCTTCCAATAATCCCACCCTTACTATGAGCAAGAATTATGACTTTTTTTAAATTCTTTTCTTTTATAAATTCCTGCACCATTTTTGCAGAATCATGTATGCTTTTGGTGTTGTAACCTAAACCTGTAAGTGTGTATATCGGGTAGCCTTCCCCAGACAATGTATTAGCAAAATATCTCAAAAAGCCCCATCTTTCCAATATCCCGGGAATTAATAAAATAGCAGTTTTCTTCTCTATGTAGCCCCTATAATGCTTGGGTTCCTTTCTTATAATAGAAATCTTTAGCAAAATGTAAACTGCATATATGTAATCTAATATCCAATGAATGGTTTTTTTCATATATTAATAATAGCATTAATTATGTAATTTTTTTATTCAAATTAAATTGGATACAAATAGGACAACCGGTTGTCCTATTTGAACTGATTACTTGAAGATACAGTCAATGTTTGCTATTGTTTAAGTAGCACACAGGAAGGGGTGAGAAATGCCAGAATTAGAAACTATTATTTGGATATGGTTGGGTGTTAATATTTTAGCTTTAGTTTTTAAATCGATACCCGTGACCTTAGGAGGTTTCCTGCAAGAGCATCTACCGATGCCTCTAAATATTATTTTTGGTGTATTCGGTTTTGTTGTACTCTTTTTACCAGCACTTTTGGTCAATATTTTTATACTTAGGATTAAAGATTTAATTCGCTCCAAAAGAGACAACTTCAAAAACTCCTCTGAATGAGGGGTTTTATTTTTCCTAATTGACGCAGAAAAACTTAGCACGATTTGTATTTTTTATGTTAATATATATCTAAAGAATTAAAGTAAATTAAATATGAAAAGTCCGGAAAAATTTAATCCCGAAGACAAAACTGCCAAAGAAATAATAGATTCACTTGACCTTGGTGAAACTCCAGAGGGAAAAGAAATGAAAAAGCAGCCTATGCCTAGCGAAGATGAGCTTGAGGAAATGCCTATTCGTGAGATTAATGAAGATACTTTCCCAGAATTCAAAAAGGGGGTGGATAATATTCTTGTTGCTTGGTTAAATATCACAGACATGGGGCACGATGAAAAAGAGAGTATAAAAGAAAAAATTCTAGAAGGTGATTATAGAGAAATGATTTCTGTGCTCCAGAAAGCAGCATCGCATGATGAAGATTCTAAAAAAAATACATATGCAAGGAGGTTGCTAGATATAATACAGAGAGAGGACTTCCAAAGCAGGTTAGATAATTAGTTTTTGCACATTTAGTAGAATATTTTAGATTTGTTTTGTATTTACAAAATAAGCTTGAGATGATATCTTTTCATCGGTACCTCAAATAAGGAGGCATGAATGAGCGAGAACAGGGTAGTGTACTTTGCTCATCCGATTAACACATATGACACACCTCTCGAAGAGGAGATGCTCGATCTTATCAGAGAGAAATTGCCTGATTGGGAAATAGAAAATCCCAATAAGCCTGAACACGAAGAGGGATATCAGAGATATAAGCGAGAAACTGGAAACGGTATGGCTTACTTTACCAAAGAGGTTTTGCCAAAATGTTCGGTAGCAGTTTTCTTGGCTTTCAGGGATCGTAAAATTCCTGCAGGAGTTGTAAAGGAAATATTGTTTTTCCTGGAGCGCGGTAAAATGGTTTATCAAGTTACTCCAGAAGGGCATTTTTTCTCGAATCTTTCCGTGTCTCAAGACGACATCTTAAGCGTTTCTGAAACGCGTGCACGCCTTCGCGACGATGAAGGCAACATGCTTCCTTACTAATTACATAAGCGGCTTCGGCCGCTTTTTACTTTCTAAAAAAATATATGGTAGAATAAATTAAAATAATTAAATAATTTTTTTATGGCAAATCCTGAGAGTTTTAGTTTCGATAAAGGTGAGAGTAGTCCGTATAAGGGAATAAACAGCAAAGACTTAGAAGAGTATGTAGATTCATTGAATGAAGAGATATTAGAATGGATTGGAAATCACGACATTAATGAAGAAAAAAAAGAAACAATAAAGCAAGAGATTCCCTTGGGAAACTATGTGGTTATTCGAGAAGAGTTAGAGGGGCGAGTTGAAGATGCGGCTACACCTGGCGAAAAAGAAGAAATAGAAAAACTAATCAAGATGATCAAGCATCATTCATTTCTTGTCGGTAGTTATATTGTAGATAGTTTGATGGATAAATTCGCAAAAGATATTGGTGCTGATGAAGCGAGGCAAATTATAGAATCTCTTGGCTTGGAAGAAACAGAACCAGGGAAATATATGGAAGGACAACCTATGCCCACAGAGAAGGAACTAAAAGAGCCTAGCTCAGATGAGCTTGATAGGCCTATGGGGTATATAGAGGGGTGGAAAAGATTGGAAGACGTTGCAATTGAATGGCTATATCGAGCAGAGGTCTCCAAAAAAGAAAAAGAATTATTAGAGCAAGATATTTTAAGCGGTAATTTTGAAAAGTTCATATTGTTTTTAGAGAGCTTTATAGATTTAGAAGAAGATGATAATAAAAAATCAAAAGCAAAGAGCATACTCCAAAGGTTGCAGGCAAGGCTTTTTGCAAGAAAAAAGCTTGAAGAATTAAAAACACAATTTAGCAAGAACAAGGAAAATGATCAAAAATATAGAGAAGATGAGTAGTCTTAATGGGTTTAGAAATTAAAAACCGCAACATCTGTTGCGGTTTTTTGTACTAAGATACTAATTTTGGAAAAGTAACAACTAGTGTGCTCCATGCAAGGTTTTTTACTCGCAAAGGAGCACCAGTTTCAGGGTTATAACATTCATTGAAACCACTCATCTCGACCATCTTTGTGCTTTTTTCTGCTAATTCCCTTGCTATGTCTTTGTATCCTTTTGCTGCGAGGGCTTTTATTATGAACCAGTTTATACATATCCATGATTGTCCTCGCCATAGAGGATAAGAGCTTCCAGGGTTGTATTCTGGATGATTTCTGGGCACTGATGGTATTGGGTATGGCGTCCAGAATATTTTTGGGTCTGTCAGTTTTTCAATAATGCTAAGCTCTATTTCTTTTGGCAAGTCTTCTATCAATAAAGGGAAAAGAGTTCCGAGTGTTACTTGGTTTATTTTTCCATAGCCTACTCGAATAGGATAAAAAGTCTTAGTTTCTTCATCCCAGCAATTTTCTATAAGTGAATTTACACCTCTTTCTATAACTTCATCAATATCAGGGAAAAGGTTTTCGCGCTCTATTTTTTTAAGTAAGCGACGAAGAGAGTATAGGCCATCTAGCCAAATGCAGTGAGCAACTAAGTCCTTAACGTGGAAAATATTTGAAGCTAAAATCTTTTTTTCATTCCAGCCCATTCTCAGATATTTCCATTCTAGGATGTGAGTATACAGGGGATCCAGTATTCTATTTAAAATATTAAGGAATTTTGGAGCATGTGGGCGGAAAAAATCGTATTCAGGGCTTGCATCTCTTCCTTCGCGAGGACTTATGATAGAAAGTACATTTTCTGCATCACGATATGTGACAAAAAATTTATAAAAAGCAACAACCTGCTCTATTACGGCATTTGTAAATTCATCGTCATCTATAGCCTCTACAGCTTGTGCTAGAACGGCTTGGCCGACTATTGAACTAGATGTAGGTCTACGCCCTTTACCATAAAGGTATCTTTCGACATCATACCAATCGTATATTCCGTGGAATATTAAATGCGGAATAAAGCCGCGTTCATCCTGGTGTTTGAGTAGCTGAGTTATTTCCTTTTTTGCCATATCGTACATTCCAAGCTCGGAGCAAGATATTGCATGGAAGCAACTATCCCAAAACCACTGGCTTTTGTAGTGCTCTGTTGCAGGCGTAATGTATCTTCCTTTTGTACCATGAAAGTTTTTTAAAAGTACTAATCTGGCTTCTTTTCTAATGTTCATATATATTCTTTCCTTTCTTTCTATTGCTTAGAGTATATACCTTGATTTGATATTTTTCAATAACTATTAAGCCAAAAATAAGGGGACACCTATTTTAGATGTCCCCGTAAAGAGCTTTGTATCACAAAAGAACGTTCTCTAGAAGTGACCCTATTAAGTATCCTCCAGTCGATGCAAGAAGGCCCGAAATCAGCATATTAATACCACCTCGCCACCATTTCTTACTGTAAGATGCTCTATGTATTGAGCCAACAATAAATAGTGCGATTGAGGTTAGTATTACCGCTCCCCAGAGTGGATCTATGATACCCAGAGCATTAAGCACTGCAAAAGGTATTAATGGAAGGGCCCCTGGCACTATAAAGGAAACAAATGTTACAAGTGCAGCCCACCACTTATCTTTCGCATCTGTTTTTGTTAAGCCATGTATATGGGACATAACAAAATCTCCATAGAGCTTCTCTGTTTTTGTGAGCGCTTCTGCAAGCTCTCGACTTTCTCTGGGTGTGCAACCCTGTTTGATGAAAATAAGGCGAATTATTCTTCGCGCATCACTAGGTGCTTCTCTTAAGAAAGCAAGCTCTTCTTCTAGTACTGTTTCATATCTTTCATGTCGTGCATCAGTTGCATTCCAGTCACCGCCTGTCATAGATAGAGAATCTGCCACAAGCTTAGCGCCACCGATTACTAATATCATTAGTGGGTTTAACCCAGCACCTATTATTGCAGCAATACTGCCTAGACTAGTTACAATTCCATCAAAAGCCGCATATACTGAATCTTCTAAGAACTCATGAAATAAGCGAGAGATTTTTCTTTTCATTCAACACTCCTTTCATAGCATTAGTTTATTTTTTACTATGTAAAGGAGGTAATGTCAATTTTATCTGATATAATACTGTTATGAATATAGACAAACTTAAGAAAATTACAAATATTATTATAGGTGCATATATTGTAGCTGGATTAACTTTATTTCTGGGTGCAATTTTTGATTTTAATATATTTCCAGGATTTTATATGCCTTATTTAATGGGTGCGCTAGCTTTTGTATCTGTTTTCCTTATTATCTTGCCTGGGCTTATACTTAAGCCCGGTGATAATCCAAAAAAGAAGAGAGCTTTAGTTTATCTCAAGGCATCAATTGCTTTTGGGCTCATAATAAATGGCGCGGGTGGGCTTGGTTTATATAAGCTATATACGATAGGGATACAGTATGACAAGATAACACACTTTGTTACTCCTTTTATATTTACAGTTGCCTTAACATATCTGCTGGTTAATTGGTACGAGAAAGAGTGGAAGTACGCTCTTATCGTAAGTGCTATCGTAGTAATTCTCGGAGGCTTTTTGTGGGAAGTATTAGAATATGTATCAGATATATTTTTAGGCACGCATTTGTTTGGCGGAGGAAGCTCGGAGGTTATTGCAGATACAGTAGGGGATATAGTAGCTAATTTCCTGGGAGTTGGGGTAGCCTCCTTTTTGATTATGCGTAAAAATGAATAAAACCTTTTCTTTTTTAAAATTTGTGGTATAATATAGAAAGTAAGCCGCTCAGATGAGGGGTTTTTGCTTTACTAAAGGTACTTATAGTGTTATTAATGAGTAGTTGAGACGGTGCTGTGTGGGTTGTGCTTGGTGGGGTGTTCCGAACTGGCTAAGGTACCGCTCTCGAAAAGCGGCGCGCGTAAGCGCATGTGGGTTCGAATCCCACCCCCACCGCCAGAAGTTCAACATTGATTATTTTTGGATATTATCAATGTTTGGATTTTTATATAATAGGAAAGGATTCGAAAGGCGGAGGCGCGTAGCGCCGAGCCTAGGCAGGAGCCACTTAGCGAGCTGACGCCGAATCCCATTCATACCTCCAGTTAATCAGTTAAATAGATAAATTTATATAATATGTCAGAAGATAAAAACAATTCAAATAGTAGACCACCCGTAGTTGTGATACTGGGTCATGTTGATCATGGTAAAACTTCTATCTTAGATTACATTCGCAAGGCAAAAGTTGCGGAAGGAGAATCGGGGGGTATTACTCAACACATAGGAGCGTATCAGGTAGAGCAGGATGATAAAAAGATAACATTTATTGATACACCTGGCCACGAAGCTTTTTCAGCCATGCGCTCTAGAGGAGCGAATATTGCAGATATAGCAGTGCTTGTAATAGCTGCAGATGATGGCGTTATGCCTCAAACAAAAGAAGCTATCTCTATAATAAAAAAGGCAAATGTACCCTTTATCGTAGCTATAAATAAAATAGATAAACCCGAAGCAAACGCTCAAAAGGTTAAAACAGAGCTCTTAGAACACGAAGTTTTGTTAGAGGGATATGGTGGGCAAGTGCCTAATGTCGAAATGTCTGCAAAAAGCGGCCAAGGTATAGACGAACTATTAGATATGATAAATCTTGTAGCTGAATTAGAAGAATTCGAAGATAAAAAGAATAAAAAACTAAAGATGGCAGTTATAGAGTCATCTATGGATGAAAAGAGAGGAGCACTCGGTACCCTACTTGTTAAACAGGGTGTTGCTAAATCAAATACTATAATAGCTGGTAGTACAACGTGGGCACGTGTTAAGGCTATGGAGGATTTCCTAGGAAATAGCATAGATGAAGCTGGGCCTTCTACTCCAGTTGTTATACTTGGATTTAATGAGGTGCCACAAGTCGGAGAGGTTTTTGTTGAGGTAGATGATACCCAAGAAGCAGAGGAGAGAGTAGAGAAAGATAAGCGCAAGTATGAAGAAGAAGCTTCTATGGTTAGTGCCGAAGAAGGGCAGCGCATTGTAAACCTAGTTTTGAAAGCGGATGTTGATGGAACATTAGAGGCTGTACATTCTGTATTAAGATCTCTTAATAACGATGATATTAAAATAAGGGTGTTAGAAGAGAGCGTAGGAGATATATCAGACTCAGATGTAAGACTTGCTTCTGGGGGTAATGCTTTGGTTGTTGGGTTTCGTGTGAAGGCAAACAGAGTTGCCCAAGGTTTAGCTGAACAGCAAGAAGTTCCCGTTATCGTATTCGACACTATATACGAGCTTGTTCAAGGAGTGCGAGAGAGTATAAGTAGTATGATAGAGCCTGAAACGGTGGAGGAAGTAATAGGAAAGGTTAAGATATTAGGTATATTTCGCAGAGAATCTTCTAAAATGATAGTAGGAGGTAGAGTTATAGATGGAATGATTAAAAAAGGAACAACTTTGCGTGTTGTAAGAGACGGAGAAGAGCTTGGCATAGGAAGATTACGCCAATTAAAGCAAATAGATAAAAATATAGATGAAGCTAAAAAGGGAGAAGAGATAGGAATGCAGTTTGAGGGTAGTATTAAGATCGAAGAAGGTGATATACTAGAGGTTATTGAGAAAAAAGAAATAAGGCCAAGCTTATAAGTTAACTCCTTACTCATAGTTTTTATATGAGACCAGAACTAGTTAATAAATTTAAAGAAGTAGAAAAGGTAATAAAAGCAAGTGAAAATATTCTGATAGCGGGCCACGTAGATTCTGATGGCGATTCACTGGGTTCTGTCTTGGCATTACATCATGCAATTAAAGAAAACACAGATGCAAAAACAACACCTTATCTTAGAGAAGATATTCCACCTTCTTTAAAATTTCTAGCAGAGGGTGAATCTTTAGCAACTGAGGTTAAGGAGGCTCCCGATCTCGTTATAGGTGTAGATTATGGAGATTTTGAAAGACTAGATCTTCCTGAGAATAAAATAAAAAATGCTAAAATTATTACTTTTGATCACCACGAAATTCATGGTCAGCGTGGAGATATTAATATTATAGATATTGGATTTTCTTCAACTGCGGAAATAATTTATGCTTTTCTCGATACAGTAGGATGGAGAATATCTGACAAGATTGCAGTTTGTTTGGCTACGGGTATAATGACAGACACAGGATCTTTTGCACACCAAACTTTTCCCGATACATTTAGGATAGCAGGAGATCTTTTAGAAGCTGGAGCTCCTTTGCATGATATATATGAACAAACCATAATGAAGCCTGCCCATGTTATAAAAGCTTGGGGAGACATACTAACAAGTTTGACTTTAAATGAGGATATAGGGCTTGTTTCAGCCTATGTTCCTTTTAGTAAATTCCAGAAACATGGTATTGTTTCAGACGATCTAGAAGGATTAAAAGATATGTTAAAATATACACAAGAAGCTTCATTTGCTCTTTTATTAATGGAAGTAGAGCCAGGTAAAATTAAGGGGAGCTTTAGAAGTACGGAATCTAAAGATATAAATGTTTTCAAGATAGCAAGCATTCTCGGAGGAGGAGGACATAAGTATGCCGCAGCTTTCAAAAAAAATAATATGACATTAGATCAAGTTTACGAAGAGGTTGTAAAAGTAGTAAAAGAAGTTTTAGAAGAGGATACTATAAAGGTTTAAAATAAAATATAGTGTTTCTTGAGGCGTCGTGGCGGAGTGGCTACGCAGAGGACTGCAAATCCTTGCACACGGGTTCGATTCCCGTCGGCGCCTCAAGGTACATTATTCAATCCAAAAAAGCAAGTGAGCTTGCTTTTTGTTTAGAGATAAGCGCGAGTGCTGGAATTGGTAGACAGGCACGGTTGAGGGCCGTGTGGGAGTATTCCCGTGGAGGTTCAAGTCCTCTCTCGCGCACAATAAATTATGATTGGGCTTTATTCTAATCATAATTTCATTCTGAGAGGAATTGAAAGGCGGAGGCGCGTAGCGCCGAGCCCGGGCAGGAGCCACTTAGCGAGTTCAAGGCGAAGCCGCAGAACGAGCTTAGTGAGCTGACGCCAAGTCCTCTCTCGCGCACAATAAATTATGATTGGGCTTTATTCTAATCATAATTTCATTTTAGAAATTGGGTGTATAGCTCAGCTGGCTAGAGCGCTACCTCGACACGGTAGAGGTCCCAGGTTCAAGTCCCGGTACACCCACTATGAAACCTGAAATAATTTACGAAACAGACGATATTGCGGTTTTGAACAAACCGTCAGGCATGCTTGTTCATCCAACGCCAAAAAGCCAGGAAGTCACGGTAGCTGACTGGCTTTTAGATAAACACCCAAGCGTAAAGGGGGTGGGGGAGTCGAAAGAGCGTCCAGGAATAGTGCACAGGCTAGATAGAGACACCTCAGGGCTTATGGTGGTTGCTTTAAACCAAGATGCGTATAAGGAGTTGAAAGCTCTTTTTAAAGAAAGGGAGACAGTAAAGAAATATTATGCTCTAGTATGGGGCACCCCAAATAAAGATAAGGGAAAAATAGATAAAGAAATTACATCTATTAATGGAATTAGGCGGACAGTAGAAGAATATAGTCAAATAGAAACAAATAGAACCCGAAATGCACTAACTTATTGGGAATTAAAAGAGTCTTACGATGATTACTCTCTTTTATCGGTAAAGCCCGTGACTGGAAGAACTCATCAAATAAGAGTTCATTTAGATTCTATTGGACATCCTATAGTTTGCGATCCTCTATATGGAAAAAAGAAGAAATGTCCCGAGGATCTTGCAAGGTTATTTTTACATGCTTATTTCTTGCAAATTCCCTATAAGGGGACCCTCTTAGAGTTCGAAATACCCTTAGCATTAGAGCTTGAGCAGTTTTTAAAAACTCTTGAATAAACTTTTATTTTGTGATAGAGTATCATGGTGCTGGGTGTTTACCAGCTATGTAATTTGCAAAGTAGAATAAACAATAAAAAGTGCCCAGAAGCGTTTAATATTGTATTTTCTACATTTTAATATAAAGATTCATGAGAATAGATACATTACCTAAAAATCAATTAAAGAAAAATGTTCCCGATATACGTACCGGGCAAGTTATTCGAGTACATGAAAGAATTAAGGAGGGTGAGAAGGAAAGAACACAGATTTTCGAAGGCTTGGTTATTGCTGTAAAGCACGGAAAGGGTTTGGATGGAACATTTACCGTTCGTAAGATATCAGCTGGTGTGGGAGTTGAGAGAATTTTTCCAATCCATATGCCTGCGATAGAAAAGATAGAAGTTTTGCGTCGCGAAAATGTTCGCAGATCCAAGCTTTACTATGTAAGAGATCAAGTAGGACAAAAAGTTAAAAAGAGAAAGACAAAACTTCAAAGCTTCGTATTTGATATGGGCGGTACGGCAGAAGAGGAAGTTGCGGAAGAGGAAGAGCCAACTGAAGAATCAGCACCTAAAGAAACAAATGCAACAAAAACAGAGAAGAAAGATGAAGGAACAGAAAAAAGGGGTGAAGAAAAAAAAGAAGAAGCTAAGGAAGAAACGAAAGATGAAGAAGAAGCTAAGGAGGAGCTTAAACAAGAACCTAAAAAAGAAGATAAGGGAGAGGAGAAAACAGAGTAATATATTCTGCTATTAATAAAAATGTTATAATGCTGGCAGGCAGGTGTAGCGAGAAATATGCGGGCGAGTGGTGGAATTGGTATACACGGCGGACTTAAAATCCGTGGCAAATTGCCGTGAGGGTTCGAGTCCCTCCTCGCCCACAAGGTTTCTTATTTAAAATTAGGGCGCATAGCTCAGTCCGGTTTAGAGCACGGAGCTTATATCTCCGCGGTCCCTGGTTCAAATCCAGGTGCGCCCACCATGCCTGGGTAGCTCAGTGGTAGAGCAGTGGCCTGAAGAGCCTCGTGTCGAGTGTTCAATTCACTCCCCAGGCACAAAATTGTGACGGGCACATAAAGCAATATTTGTTGCTTTATGTGGTGAATTGAAAGGCGGACCGAGCCGAAGGTCGAGGGAGCCCGGGGTGGAAGCACTTAGCGAACTCAAGCACATAGTGCGCAGAGTGAGGTTAGTGACTTGACGCCCAATTCACTCCCCAGGCACAATGAACGAATTTAATATTAGGGCGATTAGCTCAGTTGGCTAGAGCGTCTCGTTTACACCGAGAAGGCCGTAGGTTCAAGTCCTACATCGCCCACCAAATATGCAATAGTAATTAAGCGGCTGTCGTATAGTGGCTATTACACTGCCTTGCCATGGCAGAAACGTGGGTTCGATTCCCATCAGCCGCTCAGATAATTTAAAAATACCTGTCTTAAAAGACAGGTATTTTTAAATCCTGAATGTTGGGCCGGGAATCGAAGCACGGAAGAGCAGGATTCTAATAAGTCGCTTAGATAACAAATAAAGACTCTCAAAAACGGATCTTTAATTTATTCACAGCTTAATGTCATATATATCTGCTATAATAAAGATATGCCAGATAAAGAAAATTTTGTACCAAACATACCTGGAGTTGAGTCTGCAGGCCCTAATATCAAAAAATATAAAATACCAATATTAATAGGAGTTGTTATTCTTATTCTAGGCGTTATTGGTTTTTTTGCATATTCATTTTTTTCTGCAGATCCAGAGCCTGAGCAGCTTCAACCCGTAACTTTAGAGTTTTGGGATACTTATGATTCTAGAGCTGTGTATCAGCCGCTTATTGATAGATATGAATCTGAGAATCCACATGTAACAATAGAATATAAATCCAAAAACCCTGATACATCATTCCAGAAACCAGAAGAGGCTTTTCATGAGGAGGTTACAGATGCACTTGCAGCAGGAGAGGGTCCAGATATTTATACTATACAAAATACTTGGGTTCCAATGGAAAAGGGGAGACTTGTATCGCTGAATAATGTTAGAACAGATATAAACCCTGCTGTATTAATAAATAAGTACCCCGATGTTGTTCGATTCGATCTCATAAAAGCAGAGAGGGTTGGTGTTGATCCATCTAGCAGGGAAACTGAAGAGCATCTATATGGGTTACCACTTTCTATAGATACTTTGGCACTATACTACAACAAGGATCATTTCGCCGAAGCAGGAATATCTACCCCTCCTTCAACATGGGAAGAATTTGTAGATGCAGTAAAGAGGTTACGTATTATTGATGGGGAGAACGTAATTCGTGCCGGTGCTGCATTAGGAGCTTCGGACACACATACTGTTATAGAGGGTGGTGATAATGTTGGGAATGCAGTGGACATACTAAGTCTCATGATGCTGCAATCAGGAACAAGGATGAATGATTACAATAGTGGTTATGTTACATTTGATCAGGCTGTAACAACAGAAGATGGTAAATTTTATCCCGGCAGAGAAGCATTACAGTTCTATACTTCCTTTGCCGATAAGGATTCAGAAAACTATACATGGGATCCCGATGGGCCATATTCTTTGGACGCATTTACTCAAAGAACTGCTTCTATGATGATAAACTACCAAGAGCATGTGGATGTCATAGAAAAGAAAAATCCCTATCTTAATTTTGATATAGCTTCAATTCCTCAACCAAAAGATAATTTATCTTATGAGAGCTATGCAAGTTATTGGGCACTGGCTGTTTCAAGTTCTTCTAAGCAACCAGAAGAAGCTTGGAATTTCATATTATGGCTAACTGAAGAGGAGAATAATGCTGAATACCTTGAAAACTCAGGCAGACCTCCTGCTTTACGATCTGATGTAGCAGAATTTCAACAAGACTCTAATCTTGGTGTTTTTGCTAGACAGATACTAACTGCACGTTCTTGGCTACAACCCAATCCTTTTGAAACAGAGAAGATTATGGAAAGCTTTATTAAGGAGGTAGTGCTTGAGGATGCTGTAATTAGCAATGTAATAAATAGAATGACTTCTAGGATAAACAGCTTGTGGATAAGAGAAGATAATTTATTTTAGGGATTTTTCTGTGTTAATTTAACTTATTATGGGCAATAAGAAACATACAATATTAACAGGCGATAGACCAACGGGGCCTCTTCATTTAGGGCATTATGTTGGTTCGCTAAAAAATCGTGTAGAACTTCAAGAAAAGCACGATGTATTTGTGTTGATTGCAGACATGCAGGCATTAACAGATAACGCCGAAGATCCAAAAAAAGTTAGAGAAAATATTTTTGAAGTGGCTCTTGATTATTTATCGGTAGGAATCGATCCAAGCAAATCAAATATAGTAATTCAATCAATGGTACCTGAAATATCTGAATTAACAATGTATTACTTAAATTTAGTAACTATTGCACGCTTAAGGCGAAACCCTACTGTTAAGGAAGAAATGCAACAAAAAGGCTTTGCTGCAAATGTGCCTGCGGGATTTTTTATGTACCCAGTAAGTCAGGCAGCAGACATAACAGCGTTTGGTTCAGATTTAGTTCCAGTTGGCGAGGACCAATTGCCTATGATAGAGCAAACAAGGGAGATAGTTGAAAAATTTAACAAGACATACGAAGAAGTACTTGTGCTACCCGAAGCACTTGTTTCGGACGCCTCAAGATTGCCTGGAATAGATGGAAAATCTAAAATGAGTAAATCTTTGGATAATGCAATATATTTAAAGGATAATGCTGAGGAGGTAGAAAAAAAGGTTATGAAAATGTACACTGATCCAAATCATATCAAGAAAGAAGATCCAGGAACAGTAAAAGGAAATACAGTGTTTTCTTATTTGGATGTTTTTGATCCTAACAAAGATGAGGTTGATGCTTTGAAAGCCCACTACAAGAAAGGAGGACTTGGAGATGTTGATTTAAAGAAGCGCTTAATAGGCGTACTAAATGATTTTTTGGATCCGATAAGAGAAAAAAGACATCAATTGGAAAAAAATCCCGACCAAGTTATGGACATTATATTTACGGGCACAGAAAAAGGGAGAGAGGTTGCAAAACAAACTCTAAATCGAGTTAAAAAAGCTATGCTGTTGGATTATAGTTAAAACGTAAATTATACCTTGACGGCTAGGCTATTCATGTGATATACAAGTAGAGATCTCCCGAATAGGAGATTTTTTATTTGCCTTGTTTAAAGGAAGTACAAGGCAGCTCGCGTACCGTTCGCTTATTGCTAAGTAGTACCTTGTATAGCGTTTATAATTAGTAAAAGTCCTTTACTAAGGACTTGAGGAGAGAGCCTACCTGTCGGCAGGCAGGCTTGCGAGCTTTCATAATTAATTAGCGTTTATAGTTTTTAGCGATAAGTAGAATCGATACAATAATATATGTATAACATATGGAGCCTTCTTCTAAGCGAAGAGGGACAAACACTAGAAAGCATGCAATATGCTTTCGAGAACTCTATACGTCGAGCCAGATCATATTTGATTAAGCTTGGTGATATAGTGGTAGATAACCTGCAAAAGAATAGAGAAAAGGTTGTATTACAAAGGATTATTGCGGTTATTGTAGCTATTGTTACAATATTTTCAGCTCATCTCGCCTTTGCTTATACGGAGACTATGGTTGGATTAGTGTATGCAGGCTTGGATAACAATTTTAGTACCTCTCCTGCAGTTGCAGAAGAAGGTGCAAACCAAGATAATCGTGGATATCTTATTGCAAATTCTGCAGTAAAGGCATCCTCATTGATTCCAAGCAAGAAAAACAATACCACAGCTAGCTCAGTGAAAGCTACTAGCAGTGCACCTGTTGCGTATTCTGTTCAGGGTGCTTCAAGTAGATTTGCCTCTGTTCCAATTTCAGCTTATTCTTCAACTCATGACCAGACAGATGCAACACCCTTCACGACGGCTTCTGGAACAAGAGTTAGAGATGGAATTGTAGCAGCTAATTTCTTGCCAATAGGCACAAAGATAAGAATACCCGATTATTATGGCAACAAGGTATTTGTGGTAGAGGATAGAATGAACGCTCGTTACTGGAAAAAGGTAGATATATGGATGCCAACGAGAGGCGAAGCGCTTCAATGGGGTGTTAGATACGCTACTATTGAGGTCATCAATTAAGAAATAAAACAAAATAAAAGACCGCGGATATCCGCGGTCTTTTATTTTTAACTGATTTATGCAGAGGCTGCTGCCATAAGTTTTTCAAATTCTTTTCTTTCTATTGTTTCCTCTTGCATTAAGTGATCTGCAAGCTCTTTAAGTTTTTCTTTGTTTTCATTGATAACCTTCTTAGCTGTTTTTTGAGCCTGCTTTATAAAGCTTGCTACTTCTTGGTCTATTTTGTAAGCGACTTCTTCTGAATAGTTTCTCTTTTCCCCAAGTTCTTTACCTAGGAAAACCATTTCGTCTGAATCACCGAATACTACAGGTCCTAGTTTTGTACTCATGCCGTAGCGGGTAATTAGACGTCTTGCAAGTTCTGATGCTTTTTGAAGGTCGTTACTTGCTCCTGTTGATATTTCCTTGAGTATTATTTGCTCTGCTGTGTAGCCCCCAAGAAGAACTGCAAGCTCTGCTTCAAATTGAGCCTTTGTTTTAAAACTCTTTTCTTCGTCGGGCACTTTCATTGTGTATCCTCCTGCTCGACCTCTAGATATAATAGATACCTTGTGCACGGGATCTGAATTTGGCAGGGTATGTGCCACTAATGCGTGACCTGCTTCATGGTATGCAGCTGTTTTCTTATCATCCTCTGAGTATGCTTTAGACCTTCTTTCGGGTCCTAGGATTACTTTTTCTATTGCATCATACATTTCCTGTTGAGCTACCTCTTTTTTGTCTCTCCTTGCTGCAAATATAGCAGCTTCATTCATTAAGTTTTCAAGATCAGCTCCGGAAAATCCAGGAGTTCTTGCTGCTAACTCTTTAACATCAACATCATCAGCAAGAGGCTTTCCTTTTCCGTGTAATTCTAATATAAGTTCACGAGCTTTTTTGTCTGGTAAATCTATTACAACTCTTCTGTCGAAACGCCCTGGTCGCAATAGGGCGGGGTCCAGTACGTCTGGTCGGTTGGTTGCTGCAAGCACGATTACATTTGTACCTTGCTCAAAGCCATCCATTTCAGATAAAATCTGGTTCAGTGTTTGCTCTCTTTCGTCATTTCCCCCTCCTAGGCCAGCTCCTCTAAGTCTTCCAACTGCATCAATTTCATCTATAAATATAATAGAAGGGGAGTTTTTCTTTGCGTTTTCGAATAAGTCTCTAACACGACTTGCTCCAACTCCAACAAACATTTCAACAAATTCAGATCCAGAGATAGAGTAGAAGGGAACACCAGCTTCTCCTGATATAGCACGCGCTAGCAATGTTTTACCTGTTCCCGGAGGTCCCATGAGCATTACACCCTTAGGTATCCTTGCTCCCATTTTGAGAAATTTTTTAGGTGTTTTTAGAAATTCTACTATCTCCATTAATTCTTCTTTTGCTTCGGTTTCGTCTGCGACATCTTTAAAGGTTATATTTTGTTTTTTTCCTTGTGCGCCTCCGAAGAGCCTAGCTTTGGATTTTCCAAAAGTAAAAGCTTGCCCTGCTCCTTTTTGTGCTCCTCGCATCATAAACCAAAGGAACACTCCTATAATAAGGAAGGGGAGTACAAATGGTATTAGTATGCTAGCCCAAAAAAGAAAACCGCTTTCTTCCTTGAATTCCATGTTAACGGCAGCAAGCTTTTCGCTTTCAACCCCAAGGTTACTCAGAGACTCTGTTAGAGAGGCTTCTCTTTCTTTTCTAGTTATCTGTTCACCACCATCTTTTAGAGTTATCGTAAGCTCATTTCCTGATATTTCTATTTTCTCTACTTTTTCTTCATTTATTTCTTGCGCAACAGTATTAAGAGAAACATTTTCTGGCTCTTCGCTTGCAGGATAAAGAACAGAGGCAATACTTGCCAATGCTATAAATATAAGAATAGTTATCAATATGTTTTTCACAAGTGGTTTCATGAATCTTTAGATTATTAGTTTTTACTTTTATTTATCATACCACAAAATAGAACTATAACATGAATAATAGGCCCCTTCAAGAGTCGTTCCGATGTTAAACAATAGCAAGGAATTCATAGTTTTTAAATGAAAAGTAAAGAGCCCCGTTTGCAATCGAACATGTCGATTACAAAACGGGGCTCGAGTCACGCGCTCTGCGTGACTAAGTGCGAAGGAGAGGTGTCACTCCTCGGACTCGGCTGCCTCATCGGCCTCCGCGTCTTCGTCGTCCAGCCCGAGAACCTTGCGGTTTTTGGCGGACATCTCCTCCAGAGCCTTCTTGGCCTCTGGGGGGAGCTCCACCCGGTGCTCCTCAGGAGCCTGGGTGCCACCCTGGCTCTCGAGGGCCTTCTTCAGCTGCCCGAGAGCAGCGAAGAGGCGACCGTTCGACAGGTCGGTGGTCTTGCCTGCGAGCCCGAGGGCATCGTCGGCATCGACCACGTGGACGTTGCCGTCCTCGGCCTTGACCTCGAGGTAAACCTCGCGAGTGTGGTTGCCCACACGCCACGGAAGCATGCCTGCGACCTCGGCGTCTTCACCGTTCATCACGGCTTCGACGTCCTCGAAGGAGGTCTGGAGAACCTCCATCCGACGCTCGCGGTGCTCCTGAAGAGCCTTGTGGTCGTTGGAAGCGACCTGGCAGAAGGCGCGGAGTCCGAGAAGGCCACCGGTCTCGACAACGTTGCCGTTGTTGTCACGAGCCTCCATGACAACGTTGTTGTTGTCATCGCGGACTGCTCTGCCGAAGAGCGCCTTGGTCATGGTGCTGTCTGGGTCCGTGGGTACGAACACTCGGAGCTTGCCATCGACGTAGGCCATGATGTACCGGCCCTTCTTGACCCGACCCTTCTCGTTGAGCTCCTCTGGCTCGGCGAGACGGATGAACCCGATTTCGAGGGCATCCTCTACCGAGAGCGTGAGTGCTCGCCACGGGTTACCCTTCCAGTTTCCACTGGAAACCATCTCGATGTGGTAGTTGAGACGACGCATTACGTCGTCAAAATCGAGTCGGAGCTGGGCCTTCTCTCTGTCTTCTTCCGGGAGATCGGCGAGGGTGTCTGCCACATCTTGGTGAAGCTTCTCGACCTCAGCCTGGATTCTCGGGTTCTCTCGAACCTCGAAGTCCTCGTGGTACTCCAGATCACGCGCATTCCCGTGGATCTCTCGTGCCTTCTTCATCGCATCGATGTACTGCTTGTGCTGCTTTTCCTCGGCTTTGGCTTCCGCCTTGGCCTCGTCGACCAGCTTCTGAAGTTCCTGTGGTAGATCAGTCATTCTGTGATTCCTCCCTCCCCACATTAGGGGAGATCGTGTGTTGTAAAAACCCAGCATGTTTACTGAGTTTTGACACCTCTTCCTTTTGAAGGTGCTGCGCTAATATTAGCATACTATATGGTAAATGTCAAATAAAATAGGCGTAATTGTTGTATATTTTTGACAAAATATATAAAGTAAAAGCCCGCAATTACGCGGGCTTTTACTTGAAAGTGAAGATTTAGTTACTATTCTTCGACATCTTCTTCGGTTTTGTCCTCATCGGCCTTGGATTCGCTTTCTGCATCTTTTTCATCTTCTTTTTCCTCCTTTTCTTCTTCTGATTTTTCTTCGGCAGTATCTTCCTTGCTCTCTTCTGCTTTAGCGCTAGAACCTACAAGCTTTAGAGCTATCTTGTGGTCTTCTGGATCCAGGGATAGTACTTCAAATTCGTATGTTTCATCTTCCTCTAGCTTCTCAGACATTTCTTCTTCTGAGGTAAACTCAGATACGTGTACAAGACCCTGAATGCCTTCTTCTATTTTTACAAGTGCTCCATATGGGTTTATCTTTGAAACTTCTCCCTTAATCTTCTTTCCGGTTTCGTATCTTTCTTCTATATTCTCCCAAGGGTTATCTTTAAGCGCCTTTAGAGAAAGAGAAACACGGCCGTCTTTTGCTATATCTACTATTTTAGCTTTAACTTTATCTCCTACACTTACTATATCGTGAGGATCTTCTATTAAACTCCAGTCTAGTTCAGATATATGAATTAAGCCTTCAAGCATATCATCAAATTTGATAAATGCTCCAAAATCTACGATTCCTGTTATTTCTCCTTCTATTACATCTCCAACTTTGTATTCTTCTAGAGATTCTTTTATAGCATCGCTTTCAGCTGCTCTCTCAGAGAATATAACTTTGTTATCCTTAGGATCTATATCAAGAACCTGTACTTGCATTGTTTGACCTATGAAATTCTTTAGTTCTTGCAAAATCTTTGACTTATCACCTCCTTCTACGCGAGGATAGTTAGCGGGAGCAAGCTGTGAAACAGGTAAGAATCCTACTAGGTCTCCTGCTTTACCCATTAACCCTCCCTTGTTAGCGTCTACAACCTTCATTTCTATAGATTCTTGGTTTCTGTGAACCTCCTCAAGATATCTCCAACTCTTTTCTTCTTCCGCCTTCTTCATTGAAAGCTCTCTGTATCCGTCTTCGTTTTCAATCTGAGTTAATTTTGCTGAAACCGTATCACCCGGTTCAAGATCTTTTATTTCGTCTTGTACCTTGAAGTATTCAACTCCGTAAACAACTCCTGTTCCTATGGGGCCAAGATCTATATATAGTACTCCTGACTCCTTACCAATTACTTTTCCTTCTACTATTTCTCCCTCGTGTGGAAGTTGGAAAAGAGATCTATTGGTCTGGAGGGCGTCTTTCATTACGCCATTAGTACTATTTTCTGTTTTTGTTTTCATAATAACCTTTTTTAATCTGACTATTAATTGTTATATTATCTTTGCTGAAGGGAGCCAGATTAACCTCCTCAGCACACCTAAACAGGGTATCACAGCCATTTATTTATTGCAATGCTATATTATAGGGTGTTGATATTATAGGGTGTTGATTCGGTAATTTATAAATGCTAAAATAAACTAGTTATGGTAATTACATGGTACGGACAATCTTGTTTTAGGGTTCAAAGCGGTTCTACAACCGTTGTTTTTGACCCCTTCAAAAAGTCTATAGGATTAAATCCTCCAATAGGGGAGGCTAATATGGTTTTAGTATCTCACGATGATGATGACCATAATAATGCTAAATCATTAAAAGGAGACCCATTCGTAATAGATAGCGCTGGAGAATATGAAAAGCAGGGGATAAGAGTGTGGGGTATTAGGTCTTTCCACGACAACAAAGAAGGAGAAGAGAATGGTTTAAACACTATTTATACAGTTAGGATGGAAGACATGGTTTTATGCCACTTAGGTGATTTAGGACAAAAGAAACTTACAGATGAACAGCTGGATGCAATTGACGGAGTTGATATTCTTATGATTCCGGTAGGAGGAGATACAACAATAGGTGCTGAGGGTTCTATAGAAATAATAAACCAGATAGAGCCTCGTATAGTTATGCCGATGCACTATAAGGTAAAGGGCTTGAAGATGAAATTAGACCCCGTTGACGACTTTCTTAAAGAAATAGGACAGAAAGATGTTAAACCCCAAGAAAAGCTTACGATAAAAGCTAAAGATCTTCCAAAAGAAGATGATAAAATGGAGATTGTTGTGCTTAAGCTGTAAAGCTGCGTTATGGAGTACAAAAAGAAAGTTTTTATATTTATAGTTACAATGACTGTTACATCAGTTATATTAATTTTTTTCTTTATTCAAAGATTTATCAATTAGAACATTATGCCTAAAAAGAAATCTAAAGGAAGCAGTAAAAATAATAAAAAACAAAACATAAAAGAAAGATCTCTGGTAGAGGAGATGAGAGATTCTTATTTAGATTACGCTATGAGCGTAATTGTTCAGCGTGCGTTGCCAGATGTCCGTGATGGTTTAAAGCCAGTGCATAGGCGCATTTTGTATACTATGCATGGAATGGGGCTCTCTTCAGGAGGAAGATACAGAAAATCAGCAGCTGTTGTTGGTGATGTTCTTGGAAAATACCATCCGCATGGTGATAGCTCTGTTTATGATGCGATGGCTCGTTTAGCACAAGACTTTAATGTTCGTTATACTCTTGTTGACGGGCAAGGGAACTTTGGATCTATAGATGGAGATTCTCCTGCTGCTATGCGTTATACAGAAGCAAAGATGACTAGCCTATCAGGAGCTATGCTAGAAGATATAAATAAAGAAACTGTTGATTGGCGTGATAACTATGATGGAACAAGGCAGGAGCCAGTTGTGTTGCCTGCGGCTGTTCCGCAACTTTTATTAAACGGAACAGTAGGTATTGCTGTTGGTATGGCAACCAATATACCTCCTCATAATTTGAATGAAGTTGTAGATGCTTGCATACACTTAGTAGATAATAAAAAAGCCACAGTAGAGGACCTTATGGAATATGTTAAGGGTCCTGATTTTCCAACGGGTGGCAATATATATAATAAGAAGGGAATGTTAGAGGCATATAGCCAAGGGAAGGGTCCTATAGTAATGCGAGGAAAAGCAGAAATTAAAGAACCCACAAAGAAGGAGAAAAAATACATCAAAAATAGTTATGTAGAGGTATCAGAAATTCCGTACCAGGTTAATAAGTCAAAACTTATAGAAAAAATAGCCGACTTAGTACAGGCAGGAAAATTGGATGGAGTGCGCGATATTAGAGATGAATCCGATAGAACAGGTTTGCGAATAGTTGTAGAACTGAAGAAAAGTGCACAAGGACAAAAAACACTTAATAAGCTTTACAAGTACACCGAACTTCAAAAAACATTCCACTTGAATATGATTGCTCTTGTGGATGGTATTCAGCCACAACTTCTAAACCTTAAAGAAGTTCTTGAAAAATACCTTGAGCATAAGTTTGAAATTGTTAAAAAAAGAACCGAATATGACCTACGTCAAGCAAAGGACCGTGCCCATATATTAGAAGGTCTGAAGAAGGCTCTGGATAGCATCGATAAGGTTATACAGACTATTAAGAAATCAAAAGATAGGCAGGACGCACACAAAAACTTAAAGAGCAAGTTTAAGTTTAGCGATAGGCAGTCAACTGCTATTTTGGATATGCGTTTGCATAATTTAGCAAATCTTGAACGCCAAAAAATAGAAGACGAATTGAAAGAAAAGAAGGCTTTAATTAAGAAATTGGAATCATTACTAAAAAGTAAGGCCAAGATGTCTACCCAGGTTAAAAAAGAGCTAAAAGAAGCAAAAGAAAAGTATGGTGACGAAAGAAGAACTAAGGTTTATGTAACAAAAGCAGGTAGTTTCTCACAAGAAGACTTGATTCCAAAGGAAGATACTATAATTTCAATGACAGAAGGAGGGTATATTAAACGTGTTTCTCCATCGTCATATAAAACACAGCAACGAGGAGGTAAAGGTATTATTGGAATGAACACTCGTGGCGATGATGTAGTTTCCCATTTCTTGTATGCATCTACGCATGATCGATTACTATTCTTCACCAATAAAGGACGAGTATTCCAAACTATAGTTTATGAATTGCCTTCATCTACAAGAACAGCTCGAGGAAAATCTGTTGCAAACTTCCTTGAATTGCCAAGCGATGAACAGGTTACTACAATACTTCCTGTAAGGGTTGAAAACGGCAAGAAGAAAACAACACAGCAAGATGGATTTATGGTTATGGTAACCAAGAATGGAATTGTTAAGAAAACACCTCTAGAAGACTTCGAAAACGTAAGAAGAAGTGGCCTTATAGCGCTGCGGCTCAAAAAGGGAGATACCTTAAACTGGGTGGGTGTATCTAGTGGTAATGATGAAATAATGCTTGTTACAAAAAATGGCCAGAGTATACGTTTTTCAGAAAAGGATGTTCGTCCTATGAGTCGTTTAGCATCGGGAGTTAAAGGTATTAATCTAAAGGAGGGTGATGAAGTTGTGGGTACGGACATAATAAAGAAAGAAGATAAAAAGAATGATATGCTGGTTGTGTTAGCTAATGGATATGGAAAGAGAACCAAGCTTTCATTATTCAAGAAGCAGAAGAGGGGAGGATCTGGAGTAAAAGCAGCAAATGTAACGAAGAAAACAGGAGAAATAGTAAGTATGCGAATACTTAGAGATCAGGAAGAGCTAGTTGTTGTTTCTACTAAAGGCCAAGTAATTAAGGTTAAGATATCCAAAGTTTCTAAATTAGGACGCGCAACACAAGGAGTGCGTATTATGAAACTCTCTAAAGATGACCTTGTAGCATCTGTTGCAATAATTTAGAATATAGAATCAAAACACAAACAAAAAAGCCCAATTGGGCTTTTTTGTTTGTGGGACCATAAAAGTGGAAAACTGACTAATTGGAAGCTCTTTTACATGCTATAATTAAGAAAGATATGACATCGGAAGAAAAAATGAGTTTCCTAGATCCAGATAAGCTTGTAGGCCATTTTCACCTTGAAGAAGGCATGAATGTGGCTGACTTTGGTAGTGGCGCTGGCCACTTCGCTTTGGCTATGGCTCGTATTGTCGGCCCCGAAGGCTCTATTAATGCAATCGATGTTAGAAAAAGCATACTTAGCGTGCTGGAGGGGCATGCTCGCATAGAAGGCCTTGTTCAGATTAAGTCTATAGAAGGCAACCTTGAAAAGAGCAAGGGATCAACTCTCCAAGATGAATCTGTAGATATGGTTCTTATTTCAAATTTACTTCATCAGGCGGAGGATATCGATAAAATAATTAAGGAGGCTTTTCGTATTTTGAAGAAAAACGGAAAGTTATTTGTAGTAGATTGGAAAAAAGATTCTTTTCTGGGTCCAAAAAATAGGATTTCTGAAGAAGAGGTAAGGGATGTAGTAAAACAAAATAACTTTACTTTTAAGCGCAACATAGATGCAGGAAACACCCACTATGCACTTGAATTTAGTAAATAAATTGTAATAACAGATGAATTCCATCGATCAGTTAAAGGGGATGGCTCCCTATCAGCGTAATCGTATTTTTGCATTTATAGGCATAGGTTTTTTTGTTTTTTTAGTTATTCTTGGATTTATTTTCACAGGAAGCCAAACTATTCAAAATAATAACGTTGTTATAGAATTTTGGGATCCTCTCGATAACGCAATCGCATATAATGAAATAACCACTCTATACAGCAAGATAAATGAAGGAACCTTTGTTTATCGTGTGCCAAAAGATCCTGAAACATATAGACAAGAACTTACAGATGCACTTGCAGCAGGGGAGGGTCCAGATATATATCTTATAAAAAATACCTGGTTACCGATGGAAGAGAGGCGCTTAGTGGAAATGAATAACCATTTGCCAGAAATACCGAACTCAGAAGAAGGTATCCTTGTGAGTCCAGCAGAAGTTATAAGTCGTTTTCCTGATGTTGTTCGCTTTGATCTTACAAGAGAAGACAGTGCAGGAACTCCGAAAATATATGGGCTACCGATATATTTAGATACTCTAGCACTTTATTATAACGAAGACTACTTTAATACACATACAATACTTGAACCTCCCTCTACCTGGGATCGATTTACTGAGATATCAAAAAGGGTGCGAAGAGTAAACGATGATAATGTAGAGCTTGCCGGTGCTGCGCTCGGAACTGCAGAAAACGTAGAGCATTCCGTAGATATACTAAATACTATTATGATGCAGGCTGGTACGAAAATGAACGATGAAGGAGGATTTGTTGTTTTTGATAATCCCGTACAAGCGGAAAACAGTCAATTTTATCCTGCTCGTGATGCATTTCAGTTTTATACATCTTTTTCTAACCCTAACTCTGAAAACTATACATGGAATTCAGAAGAATCAAATTCGATAGAAGGATTTAGCGAGGGCACAACTGCAATGATGATAGGTTACGCTTCCGATAGAGATAAAATAAAAGAAGAGAATGAGCATCTAAATTATAGTATTGCACCACTTCCTCAGCCCGCTAATATAGAAAAACCTGTGAATTATGCGAATTATTGGGCAGCTGTTGTATCTGAGCAATCAGAAAAAAAAGATATAGCATGGGATTTTATTTACTTTTTAACAAGCGAAGATAGTGCTAGAATATATACAGAGAATACAGGTTATCCCCCTGCGTTAAAGTCATTAATAGAGGAAGAACAAACAAAGGAGGTTAGCGATATAAGTATTTTTGCTCAACAAGCAATATCAGCGCGTTCCTGGTTGCAACCTAACGCTATCGAAGTTGAAAAATTATTTAATAATTCAATAAAATCTGTTATCTCAGGGGAGAGTAGTATACCAGAAGCATTATCTGAGGTAGCTGATAGAATTAACTTACTTTGGCGCAATTTTTAAAATAATAAAATAATGTTATGAAAAATACCATAAAAAGAAAAATAATAACCTTAGTATTATTTGTATTGACAGCAGGCCCTATGTTTGCAGCAGCACAAAATGGCGAAACCAGGATTAATAACCCTATTACATCAAATACGCTTGATGATTTAGTAGAAAGAATTTTGAATATTGTAATAACTTTTGGTATCCCTATCTATGGTTTAATGGTAGCAATAGCTGGTTTTATGTTTGTTACAGGAGCAGGCACACCAGAAAAGAGAAAAAAGGCCATTAATATTGTAAAGTATGCAACGATTGGTTTTGTTATACTCCTTTTGGGGAGAGGGGTGGTTGCACTTGTTAGAAGCTTGATATAATATAAAAATAGTTATAATTTATACATAATATGAAAAATTTTTACAAAAACACACTAATAATACTACTTACCGTCTTAATGTTGGGCGGAGGAGCATTAACAGCTAATGCTCACCCACCCCACTCTACTAGCCCAGGACCTAACACATGTTTATTGAGAGTTACCGTTGATGCTAACGAGAGTCGGGATTTGACTGGTAAAAATACAGGAGGGCACAGTAGGGGTTCTTACTTAAACATTGCGTCTAGAACATCAGGGGGAGATCATGGAATAATATGTATGTATGGACTTGTTGGGTGGTTAACAAATGCTCTATTTTTCGCATTGTTAGCAATAGCAACACTAGTTATTGCTTATGCTGCATTTCTCTTTGTTTCAGCAGGAGGAAACGAAAGTCGAGTTCAAAAAGCAAGGAAATATTTAATGCTTGCGATAGTTGGGCTAATAGTTGCAATAACCGCACGAGCTATTCCAAATATTGTTGTTGGAATAATAGGTATAGGATAATAGATTGTATAGTTTACAATAATTAAGTTGATATAATTAAAATATAATTAAAATATGAAAAAGCTACAAAAAGTTTCAGCATTTCTTGCTATTTTTGCACTAGCAGCAGTGTTAGGCGCAGGATCAGTTTCAGCTCACGGCACACACAGTGCAGCACCTCTAGCAAA
>JAWWAH010000009.1:0-26477 GCA_033721415.1 Candidatus Spechtbacterales bacterium
CCTACGTGCTTGTGCTATACCATATTTTAAATACTTATAGCCGTATTTTGAATGAGCATCTGAATTAATACACATTTTTACACCCGCATCTACAGCCATGCGAATATGCTCATCCAGCAAATCCAATCTTTCAGGATGTGCGTTTATTTCAAGTATTGTTCCTGTTTCTTTTGCTACCTCTATTATCTTTTCCATATCAAGCTCTACTGGAGGTCGTCGATTTATTCGCCTACCAGTGGGGTGAAAGAATATATCTGCATGCGGATTACGCATTGCCTCTACCACTCTTTTTGTTTGCTCTTCTTTAGAGAGATTAAAATAAGAGTGTATAGATATTCCAACAACATCAAGCTCTGAAAGAGCCTCGTCTTCTATATCCAAAGAGCCATCTTTTTGGATATTAACCTCAGCTCCACTTAATATAGTTATCCCGTCTATTTTATTATTAATCTTTTCTATATTTTCTTTCTGCTTTAAGAGGCCGTCTTCATCTAGGCCACCGGTCATGGCAAGGCCCTTAGTGTGATCTGTAATTGCTATATAATCCAAGCCAAATTCTTTCGCTGCTATAGCCATCTCTTCAATAGAGTGCTTCCCGTCTGTGTTCTTTGTCTGAAGTTGCATGTCCCCCCTAAGAGAGCCATATTCTATAAGCTCTGGCAGTTCGTTTTCTTGCGCTCTCTTTATCTCTCCCTTGTCTTGACGTAGCTCAGGAGATGGGAAATCCATCCCAAGTTTTTCATATATTTCTTTTTCGCTCTGATTTGCAGTAATATTTTTTTCGCCCTTAAAAAGTCCGTATTCATTAAGTTTAAATCCTCTCTCTATTGCTATTTGGCGAACCTTAACATTGTGCTCTTTGCTACCCGTAAAATATTGTAGAGCAGCACCCCAGCTTTCTATCGGAACAACTCTAACATCTATATCAAATCCCTGTTTAAGGTGTACCGATAATTTTGTCTTGCCTCTACCCATCACCTTAATGACTTCGTTTTGCTTTTCAACATAATCAAATATACCTTCGGCATCTTTCGCAGCTACTAAAATATCTACATCACCGATTGTTTCCTGGCGCCTTCGTATTGAGCCTGCCTCTGACACCTTCTCAACACCCTCTAAGTCTTTTATCTCTTTTACAAGATCTAAAGCATATGGGAGAGCATCTCCAAGTAAACTTCTCCCACTGTTATCTTTTACAAATTTTATACCCTGTAAAATATTTTCTTCTGTTTTTTTGCCGTAACCTGAAAGTTCCTTTATCCTGCCCTCTTTTGCGACTTTTTCTAAATCTTCTAGATTTTTAACACCTAGTTCCTTGTAAAATTTATGTATTGCTTTTGGGCCCACGCCCTCAACAGAAGCAAGCTCTTGTATTTGAACTGGGATTTTTTTCTTCATTTCTTCGTATTCTTCTATTTCGCCTTTCTTTAAATATTCTTCGATTTTTAGTGCCATTCCCTCTCCTATCCCAGAAAGGTTTTTAAGACCCGCTATACCATCTTCTTTATAGATTTGTTCAATATCTTCGGGTGTTCCACTTAGTGTGTATGCTGCCCTATGATAAGCACGCTGACGAAATTTATCATCAGACATCTCATACATTAAACCCATCTCTTCGAAGATGCGTGTTAACTCTTGGTTTACTCTACTTGGCATATGTTTATTATATATTACTAATTAATAATGCTTAAATGAAGACAAGCTTTCCCCTACAAAAAAACAGCCTCCAGAGGCTGTTTTTTTGTCTTTAAAGCTCGATGTTTTTATTTCTGTTTTTGTATCCAAATGTAAATATCTTCTAACGCTTTAACACCATCCCCCATGGAAATATTGTTTTGTTTATAAAGCACATCGCTGAGATCTCCTGCAGCCCAGATGCCCTCCTTGCTTGCACGCTGTGTTTTGTGGTCCACAACCACTTCTCCTATCTTATTTGTCTCAACCATGTCCTTAATATAATCATTGTTGGGGATAGAACCTATTTCAACAAAAACCCCTTGAACATCAATTTCATGTTCCCCTTCTTTGTCTTCATAAACAACACTGCTTACAAACTTATCCCCTTTGATCTCTTTTATTGTGGCTTCAAGCTTTGCAGTAACTTTATCGTGAGACAAAACCTTTTCCCGCGTTACTGGATCAGCCCGAAACTCATCATTCATCTCAAGTAATAGTATTGATTTAGCATATTCAGTAAGTTGTTGTGCTGATTCGAAGCCAGCATTTCCGCCACCTACCACTACAACATCCATATCTTTAAACAAAGGTGCATCACAAGAGGCACAATAAACAACGCCTTTGCCATCTAAACGCTCAGCGCCTTCAGCAGGCAATTTTCTTCTTCTGCTTCCTGATGCAGCTAAAACAGCCTTAGCTTTATAGGTATTTCCCTTGTTCGTTTTCGCTTCAAATCCTCCATCTACTTCCTTTAATTCTTCCACCCTCTCGCCATCAACAATCTCTAAAACTTCATCTGCATATTCTTCGAGATGTTCTCTAAACATTTTGCTAAGTTCGGCTCCAGGCACATGAGGTATTCCAATAAAATTTTGGATGTCAGCTGACACACTTGATTGCCCACCGAATTCTTCTGTAATTAGAACAGTTTTTAAGCGTTTTCTTGCTGCATATACCCCCGCCGCACTTCCTGCGGGACCTCCTCCAATAATTAGTAAATCGTTCATGATTTTATTTCACTTCGTTCATACAACTTCTTACGAACTACAAAACTGTACGAAATTACGAAAATATTTTTACATGTGCTTTATTTTTCGTAATTTCGATATTTTTCGTACTTTCGTATGAAAGTGAACATAGTGAGCTTAATTTTTATTTTCACTTCCCTCTTCAGGGCCGTTGTTATTAAATTGTAACACACGCCTAGCGCTGTCGGCAATCAAGCCTAACCCATACTTCAAAATCACAATGAGTCCAAGCGCAACCATAATTATATCTGCCCCTCGCAATACAACACTAAGTGCCAATCCTTGGCCTGCTGTAAAGCCAAATAAGGCAAGCCCAATACCCTGCAAAACTTCTTGAACTCCCAATGAGGCTGGTATCGGTACCATGAATCCAATATAAAGCATCCCAAGAGCTATAGCAGATGCAATAAAATGAAATTGGCCAGTAAGGAAGAATATTAAATAAATATGTCGCACTAAAATTATGACCTGTTTTAATATGCTAAGCCCCCAAGCATACCACATGGTATTACTCTTGTGATCAAAAAATCCTATCATGTCGTACTCTGCTTTTCTTAAAAATTTTCCTATCCGAGTGTTATGAGCAGATAAAAACTTCAGAACGGGTTCAACAATTTTTTTATTTCTAAATATTCTAAAGTAAACAAGAAAAAATATTATGGCAAGTATCGAAATTCCAACCATTGCTGATATAAGAGAACTTGCTAATCCAGAGGCTCCAGAAATTGAAACAAAAACAGTAAGAGATATTATTATTACCACAAATGAAGCAGTTAGCTCCAGCATTCGATCAAAAATAAGCATGCTAGTCGATTTTCTCCAAGGCACGTCGTATTTATCGTTTAAAAGATAGGCTTTTACACCCTCTCCCCCGACATAAACAAATGGAGTTGTATAGTTAAAAGCATTCCCAGCAAGCCATATGAATAAAAGGTGCCAAAATGGTATATCTATATCTTGATACCGAAGTATTAGCCAGGCTCTAAAATTTCCGATTACATTTGCTAAAAAGGTTAAAGCTACTATCAATAAAAATCCTCCCCACGAAAAAGAAAGAACTTCTTCTGCAATATAATCTATATCAATCTTAAATAAGAGCCCCGCTATTAACGCAACTCCTATCCCAAAAAATATTAATCCTGATAATAATTTTTTCTTTGCCATGCTAATTTTGTCCAGAAAAATAATTTAGATTTTTAACACGACTTAATAGACTACAGAATTGGACGCCTCTCGCGTAGTAGCCAAATAAATCTTAACATCTTAGATACTTTTAAATATTTATTCAGCCACCCACCCTATAAAGTTTAGAATAATCTCAACTCCTGACTCTTACTCTAAGTGTTAACTATTTTATAATAACATCTTGCATAGTTTCTATAAACTAAACATTAATACTCTCTTAAAATATAAAACCCCGTACAAATACGGGGTTTGCTGTAGGCACCATGGCGACTTTAAGCAATGCTGTGGTGGTGCTATTTTATCTACTTGTTTCTTTCGGCCATTGGCCGTTTATAGTGCAATTGACAAAGCGTCTTTCTGCGCTTGTTTCAAGGTCAACGCTGCAAAATTCGTTATCTGCTATGAAGGTTATTTTTTGGTCAGAACCATTCCAGAAACCTGTATCAACATTAATGTCCGATACTTCGGAATAAAAGATGCAATCAGAGCTATCTGGGACTATAGTGTTATACCCATCGCGCTTCTCAATAACTCCCACACAAAGCGTTCCCTCCTCCGGAACATACAAAACCGTATGCTCACCAAGGGATATCCCAAGTACTTCCGCACCCGAAACCCGCTCTATCTGCTCTGCCGCTTCGGCAGTTCTCATACGAGAATAATTTCCCGGAAAATAAAACACAATAAGCCCCACAGAAACCACAAGAAAAACAAACGCAATAATAGTGTTAAGTGGATCCTGATCTATCTCGAATATAAACACGATAAAACTAATAATGGCAACAATAATAGAAACAGTAAACCAAAAATTAATCATTTGATTTTCCTTTCTTTTGCACTTTTAAGGTACCGCGTTTATAATAAAACAAAAATAACTCAATGTCAACCACTATTACCTCGGCTGACATATTAGTGATCAGACGTAAACACGCTACTTATTCTTTCCTGAAAAACTACTTCCACCCACAAAATAAGCCATCCCTAAAATAAGCCACAATATTAAACCGCCTTGCTGCAAAGTCCAGTAGTAGTGGTCGAAAGAGCCACTAATAATTACAAATAAAATCAAGGTAAATACCATTAAATGAACTGGAGTAATTCTCTTCTTTGATACTAAAAGAAGGCGCCTAATTATTTCTATAATAAACACGCTTAAAAATAAGGTGCCAAATATCCCTAATTCTGCGGTAATAAGGAAGAATATGTTATGCACAGGTTGATATAGTGCATCTTTCAAGCCAGTATATTTATTACGCAAAAACATGGTGTAGTTGCCAATGCCAACGCCTTTAGGGTTTTCTTTTATAACATCGTAACTAAGTTCGTTGAAAAAAGTGCGTTCTCGTAACGCAAGGTCATTATAGTCAAAAGTGGTTAAGACTCGTGAATATATCTCAGGCCAAAATAAAACACCAACACAAACTGCTAACACTATAATGGGCGCAGTAATTGTGAAAAATCTTTTCTTGAGCTTTTTGTCCTGTTTCATTAATAAAATAATGATACAGAAAAAAATGATGGAAACTCCTGCGGCTAATATAACAGCTCGTGAGAATGTTAAAAACAACGCAAGAGATATAATGACAACAGTAAGACCAGAGGCTACTGTATATCCAGGTTTTATATCTTTTTTTATTAAGTACCAGGTGACCAAAAGTATTATTGCTACAGCGAGATGTGCGGCAAGAACATTAGGACTTGGGAATGTTCCATAGGCGCGCATAAATCTTGCTCCAAAAGCAACGAATTCAGCAACATCTGTACGCCCAGCTTGAAGAAAAGGCTCACCAAAAAACTTAAGACCCAGAGAATGCTGTACAACAAATTGCGCAATCGCAATAAAGCTTTGAATAATAGCGCCCCCAATAAAAGCCAATAGCGATTTAGAAAAAGAAAAGGCTTTGAATGCATGGATAGCATAAAAGAAAACAAACACAAACTCCAATAATTTCAAAAATCTGTAAACTGCAATAATCTTATATGAAGCAAAAAAGATAGATATGAAGACAAGAACAAGAAAGACTACAAGAAAAAAGGGTGCCGATAATTTATTTTGTGCTATTGTCTTAAACCGCGCACGATGCAAGATGGTTTTAATGCCTATTCTTTTAATCCAGAGTGTTGCCAGCATCAAGATGATTAAATCTGTACCATATAAAAAAATGCTCTGCCATTCGTTAAACCCCTCAATTACGCCTGTACTATACAAAAATTTCCGTGTCTGAAACGGAATTGAAAATAATAATATATACCATACATACTCTTCTAACCTCTTTACATGTACGGCAACTTTTTCAGAAGAAAAAACGTGCTTCATGTTTTAGGTTTTACTCTTCTCCACGGGGCCACCAAACTCTTGCCCTAGCTACAGAATCTCCCTTGGATAACTTAGTGCTTAGTTCTGTATTTTTATGAGCTTTATGAACTTGACGCGCCACGCTTAACGCAAGTTGGTTTTCACTTGTTTTCACTTCCGCACGATTATCGGTCACATGTAGTTCAAGTAGCCTATCCATTGGGTCGCGATTAAACGCGTGGTCTGTAATATTGTGTATCTGATTAATAATCTCATCCTTAAGATGTTTAGGAAAATTCTCGATCGAAACAAGCCCCTCAAACAAGCCATGTTTTTTCATTATATCGGCTGGGCAAAGTTTAAACTCTACATTCTTGTCGTCGGTTAACTCTTTGTACTCTCTCAAGTTATGGTGCCAACTCTTGTAGTAGTAAACAGCACTACACTCAGGACACATTAAAATATCGCTCTTGCCGAGAGTATTTTGTGATGTTTTATTTTTATCCAGTGGAGTTTTCTTAAAAAATCCCATTACCTTTATTTTATCACATTTATTGTTTCGTATATTCCCCCGATAACAAGTATTAAAATCAAAAGCCCAATAATAAATTTTGGAATAGATATGGAAAATTCTGGCTCTCTATCCCCGTGTTTTTTTGCCTTAGCAAATAGAAGGGCTATCATTGAACCATTAACCGCACCCATAATAGAACCTGTAATAGCAATCACCGAAATAAAATTTCTTATACCCATTAGAACAAGTGCCATAGGCACAACTACCACTAATAGCTCACTTTTTGCTTTCGACATCCCCCAATCATACATAAACGATTCTTTAAGGTTTATACCTATAACCAAGTAAGAGGTCATAAGCGTCATAACGCCGAATATAGCACCTAGATACCCGACAACAGGGCCTATGAAGGGTAGTAGTCCACCTATTGCATCCTCGCTGGTTGAGGCGCCGCTAACACCAACTACAACAAAGGCAAAAAGATAAGTTATAATTGCAGCAACCATAAAACCTATAATAACCGAGCGAAGAAATGTTTTTCCGCCAGAAGGCAAAAGAGATCGTATCTCTGGAACTGCAGCAAATCCTCCAAGGGAAAATAATATAACTCCATAAGGCAAAAATACATTACTCCAATTAACACCTGAAAAATTACTCACCTGCACCAAGGGGGCACCTTTAAATATCAACATTACGAGGGTTATAACAAGTATACCCAAAATATACATCTCAACTCTAGCTATTGTTTTTATTCCCTTTATTATAGCTATGCTCAATAATAGCCAAAACAATCCCCCCCAAAGAAAAGGTAAGGCTGTGTCTGGGCTCCCAAAAAGATCAGCCACGAAATTATTAGCAAGAATTATATAAACAACAAGCGAACCAAACACGCTCACCACAACAGATAAACTTACTAAATCTCTAACACCATCACCAAAATATTTTTTAGAATAACCTATCAAGCGGTGTTTCTCCGAGGTTCTCTCTACCACCTCTGCATACATAAGATGTAATAAAAGAATTAGCGCAGCAAGTACTACAAAAAACAAAGTACCCGCTAAAAAGCCGGCCTTAGCAAAAGTGTACGGAATACCAAAAATACCCGCACCTATTATAGTTCCCACCAAAGAAGAGGAGGCAGTTAGTAATCCTTTGTTAACCATATATTTATTTATTTAAAATTCGAAAACTTCTCCGGGCTCTGGAGCATAAGCTTCAACACCCATTTCATCCTGCACCTTTAATGCAAATGCAGTTGCGGCCTCTTCTTCTCCGTGCGTACAGAACACTTTCTTTAATCTTCCACTTTTGTGAATATAGTTTACCCAATCATATAAAGCAGCTTCATCAGCATGAGCAGAATATCCTCCTATTGCTCTTACTTTAGCTCTTACTGGAACCCTTTCTCCAAATATCTTGACTTCTTTTACTCCATCAAAGAGACGTCTGCCTAAAGTTCCCATTGCTTGATAACCAATTATCAAAAGCATATTGTTGGGATCGCTAAGATAACGACGCTCATGATGCATAATTCTACCTCCTGTAGACATCCCACTTCCTGCTAAAATAACCTTGGGAGTAGGAACATCATTTATAGCCTTAGACTCTTGTGTAGTATAGGTAAATTTAAGGCGTGGGAATTGAAATAGTTTATCACCTGAAGCAATAACTTTATTTGCTCTTTTGTTAAAATACTTAGTCCACTTTCTGTATATTTTAGTTGCATCAATGGCAAGTGGGCTATCTAAGAAAATAGGTATCTCGGGTATTATCTTGTTTTCCACTAAAGAGTTGAGTTCGTATAGTATTTCCTGTGTCCTCTCTATTGCAAATATCGGCATCATTAAGGTGCCACCGCTATCTATAACCTCTTCAATAGATTTTTTTAATATTTTTTTTCTTACTGCAACATCCTCATGGGTACGATTTCCATAAGTTGTCTCTACTAATACATAATCTGCTTCTTCTATATTTTCTCTATCCCTAAGCAATGGTGTTGGAGAATTACCAAGGTCTCCAGAAAAAACAAACTTTGTTTCTTTTTCGTCCTCTGTAACCCACACCTCTATAATTGCAGAACCAAGAATGTGTCCTGCGTCTCTAAAACGCGCTTTTATATCCTCTGTTACTTGAATTTCTTTCGAGTATGAAATTGGCTCAAACAATCTTAAGGCATGCTCCACATCCTTACTACTGTAAAGGGGTTCATGATCATCGTGCCTTTCGGCTTCTTGTTCTAATAATCCTTGGCTATCTTTAAGCATAATCTCCATTAATCCTGCTGTTGGCTCTGTTGCATAAACTTTGCCAGAAAAACCTCTTTTCATTAATTTTGGCACTCTTCCTGTGTGGTCTATGTGGGCATGTGTTATTAACACAGCATCAAGTTTTGATGGATCATAAGAGAATTTTTCAAAGTTTTCTTCTTCTGCGTCTCTAAACCCCTGATACATACCACAATCAACAAGAACTTTTGAGTTTTCTGTTTCTATTAAATAGTTAGATCCAGTAACAGAGCGGGCTGCGCCCTCAAATGTTATTTTTGCCATAAAATTTTATGCTTTATTTTTATTTATTATAGCACACTGATGTTTGATAAATATTAAATATTGGGTGTGTAAAAATGGGTTAGCATTGTTCTTTTGTGCCATGATACAATGAAGATATGAATCCCGTTAGGGTTTGCCTTAGCGGGACCTAAGAAGAAAGTATAGAAATTAACAGACGCTTGTTGCGCTATATGTTTACTATAAAGAATACTGTGCAACAGCAACCTCTAACGGGATGAATTGGCTACTTGATCCAGAAGACCAACTAGTATATATAATTGCATTTATGGCTTTTGTTATAGCCCTTCTTTTTGAAATGCATATTAGAGCAAAAAACATACGAAAAGAAAACTCAGAAAAACCCCATTCAAAAAGAATAGACCAGGGACTAGCTATGATACGAGATGAAGATATAGAAAAGCTAACTAATGATAAGTGGCAAGAATTAACAGGAGCAAGCCATGCTACAGCGACAAGAGATTTAAATCATTTAGTTGATATGGGTCTACTAAAAAAGAAAGGGCGAGGAAGGGGTGTTTATTATGTGTTTGAAAAATCGACTCAAAATTAACTCACGACAATGAGTCGCAAATTTGCGACTCATAATCGACTCAAATTTATGAGTTCCTGCCTGTCGGTAGGCAAGAATTAATGAAATCAACTCATAATCGACTCAAACACTTGAGTCGATTTTTGTACTACTTTTTAGTAAAAGATTATTCTTTTTAGCTTTTTCTTGTGTGTGCATACGCTAAGGATGCAAATGCTAATCCGATATCGCGAAATGTTATCAAAAGCAAGCTTGTTCCGCTAGAAACAACTATAGTTATCAGTATTACAAATCCTAAATACCCAGCAATTTTTCTCCACTTGCCCGATAAAAAAACAAGTCCTAGTACAATATCCCCTACCGCATGTAGATAAAGTATAGTTTCTCTTGATACCCCAAAATTTTCTACCCATGCTGGCACATAACTAATCCAAAGCTCGGGGTCAAAAAATGAAGCCATGCCCGCATACAAAAATACAAAACCTAAACCAAGGCGTAAAAAATTGTAATTATTATTTTCTTTCATATTAAATCTATTGCTAACCTTGCAGCTCCCTCAGCAAGATCTTTTTTACATATAATAAATTCTGCTTTTTTGTTTGTAATTTTTTTCATAATATTATCCTTAAGAGGATATGGAGAATTAAACATACCGCCAACTGCAACTATATCGATATCTTCATCTTGCATGTTCAATTTACCGATAACAGTGTTTATGCCTAACGCTATCTCGTCCACCGTATCTTCAAATATACTCTCTGCAACCGCATCTCCATCTTTATAGGCCTTATCCGCCAAAATAGCAAGGTCTGCTACATCGCGTTTTTTGAAAGATTCCTCGTAAACTATATCCATCATATCCCTGATACTATACACACTAAAATGATCTTTAACTATATCCTCAAGTACTGTTTTTTTTCCTCTTCCGTCTTCACTTTTTGCAATAGCATGTAAAACCTTTAAACCAACCCAATATCCGCTACCTTCATCGCTTAATAAATAATCAAATCCTCCAGCACCCGCCTCTTCTCCTTCTTTATTTTTCCCGTAAAAATTACTTCCCGTTCCTGCAATAACAGCCACTCCATATCCAGAATCAGAGCAAGCGGGCAATATAAGCTGTGTATCATTTACAATTACTAGATTGTCTTTATCCACAAGATCTATTATGGGCTCTAACATTTTACGTGCCTCTTTATATGTTTTTTCTGTGTCTATTCCAGCACCACCAAAACCCGCAGCTACAAATTGCTTTATATCTTTTCCACTTGAAACTATAGCCGCATCTATGGCTTTTTTTACGTTTATTTTAAAATCTTTTTCCGTGCTTGAAATAAGACTTGCTGGGCCAGCCGCTCCCCTCCCTAAAACGGTCCCGCTCTTATCTGTGATAACTGATGATGTTTTTGTAGCGCCTGCATCGAGGCCTAATATGTATTCCATCCCGTTAGAGGTTGCTGTTGCACAATATTCTTTATAGTCTGCATTTAGCACAACAAGCATTCATTAATTTTTATTATTTATTTTTAGCACCCGTTAGGGCAAACTCTAACGGGATCCATACTTTTATTTTACCATTGACTTAACTATGTGTGCTTCCACATCTCCTTGAACCCTAACTTTATAAGGTCCAGTTGTAGCAGGCACAATAACAGTCTCTGACAATTTTATTTTAAAAGCTTTTTGAGGATTTTTATCCGGAATTATTTCTGCTACCTCCCCTTTTGCCAAAGTTAGCAAGTGGAAACGATCACCTGTTTCATCGGGATAATAATCTTTAAATTCTATCCTACTAATCTCGAAAAATATATCCTCTTGTTTACCTATTGTGTATTCTGTCCAGTTTTCGCCCCCTCTTATGCGTCTTGGTTTTTGTATTAAGTTATTCTTAATCCACTTGGTTCGCTTTTTGGGATCTATTACCTTAAATGCGTGATGTGTTGCTATGTGGCGCATATTACCACTAAGGTCTGGCCTTAAGTAATCGTAAATACGCAATGTGTACCTTACGGTTGTTGCACTTATCTCAAGAACAACAACATTTTTACCTGAATGTACTGTGCCCGTTGGGATCAAAAAAAGATCGCCCTCTTTTGCAGGGAATGCATTTAAATACTTTTCGTAATCAAAAGGAACCCCATCTTCTGCTTTTTTTGCTGCTTTGCTAAATTCTTCAAGGTCAGCATCTTCTTTTAGGCCAAGATAAACAGTAGCGCCCTCTCCAACAGCAAGCATATAGTAACTTTCTTGTTGACCCCACTTCTCTTTAAAATTATCTCGTACATATTTTGTAGGAGGATGCACATGTATACCCATTCCATGTTCTTTTTTCTTGTTACCAAGAGTATCGTCATAATTTACACGTATCGGCCAGTGATTGTTAAATTTTTCAGTAACATAGGGGCCCATTAAAGCCTCTGCTTCCTGATTTACAATAGAAATAAATGGAACTTCTATATAACTATCTTTAGCTGGGATTCTTACTGCCATATCTGGAGCTATAAGATCGTAACTCCAACCCACGTTGGGCCAATCATTTTTTAAATTGCGCACCTTTTTAAGCCACTGCCCTCCCCATGGAGCAGGATCATAATGTGGAACAGGTCGAAACGGACCTTTTACTATTTCTGATATAGCTTTATTGTAAACATCTTTTGAAACTATTTTTGGGTTTTCTGCTTCATTGGCATCTATATAATAATCTGTACTCTTTAGCACATTTTTCCTGTGATTATTTAAAAGTGGAAAGTCTACATAATGGAAGCGCTTTGTAGAAAGATATCCCGGTGCATTTTTATCTAACTTAACTTTAGAACGCTTTGCATCATGTGCAAAAGGTTCTACTTCCCCTCGTCTTGTTCTTTGTATTAATTCTTCAGGAGCAATATCTACATAAATAATAATGTCGGCCAAATTTTTTGTATATTGGTTAACAGCACCCGGGCCATACAAAACCACCACTCCGCCTCTTTTTTCAAGAACGGCTGTGAGTTCTTTTACTTTTTTTGTGTTCAGAAAATCTTCAATCGCACCTTCGTATACCTTTCCAAAAAAAGGGTCGTCGGTTAAAAATGGGGCAATAAGCTCTTTAATATCGCTAGGCGCTTTATAGCAATCATCCATGCTAAGAATGTTTATATTGTCTTTTTCTTTAATGGGGTCGATAATATTAGTCCAATCAACACCTATATATCCATCTATTAAAACAATGGACTTCTTTTCTGCTATTTCTTTGTTGATAATCTGGTCAAAATTCATTGGTGATAAAATAAATTCAAAGTGTCTCTATTGGTATTATACTCTATACCATCAGTTTATACTCATTCCAAGCTACAGCCATGCCTTAGGCAACACAAAAAGACCAAGGAATAATATGGACATTAAATTACTTTCATGTTATAATTTGGGCAGTTCCAGAAAGGACTCCCGTGGCAAAAAAGAGGCTGTACCGACTAGAGGGACCTGTCCCTGGTATCCGCGAAGCACGGATAGACCCCTCTCTCCGACACACTCGGGCCTACTCTGAAGCTCAGGCAAAAAAGCAGTTTTGGCACAAGTTCAGAACTGCTTTTCCCAAGCACAACGTCCGCCTCTTTAACTGCACAATTGTAGAAATAGAGAAAGACGAAGACCCCGAACAGCTTACGCTGATTTAGTACCTTCTACCTAAGACACGTGCCCAAGGCACGCGTCTTTTACTTTCTATGCAGAAATAAAAAAATATAGTCTATTTAGTTGACTACTTTGTTAAAAACTGTAAAATACCAATTACTCCTCATGCTTTCCGCACAGGAGAAAGGAAAGGAAGATTAAAAATGAGGTATGTCGTAGAAACCGAATTCGTATTCACTGAAGTAATAAACGATATTGAATATGACCAGCGAATATCTTGCCCTGTTAAGGTAAGTGAAAATACCCACCCTCCATACAGAACAATGCTTGATGCAGAAAATGCCTTAAAAGAAAGGGTAACCTTCTGGAGAAATAGAGGGTACAGCGGGGGCGTAGAAATTACGCACTCAGAAAAGAACGGCTTGCGCAGAGCACAATCCTGCCTAAGAAGAACTAAGAAACCTGAGCAAGTATGCTTAAAAATAGAGGAAAGAGAAGTCTCTCGAACCTCTCTTCTTCACTAAATAGCTCTTCTAAAAACAGCCCAATGGGCTGTTTTTATATTGCTTGAACTATATAAAATATTCTACCTGCTTTCTTCGAATAGAGCCTTGGCCTCGTTCCATATTTCTGTATGTCCATTTTCCTTAAGCCAAACTATCCATTCTCCCCCCCATAAATAGAAGGTATCCAGTCCTGTGTTTCTAGCAAACTGTATGGTGTCTCGAAAACGTTCTGGGCTCATTGTTGCATATTGAGTTTCTATAGAGTTTTCTGACAACGGCAAAACAGTTACCCAGGGTTCGGCCTGAAGCTCTGTCACGATAACATCGGTGTTCGGCTTCCAGAGATTAAGGATTTTTTTCCTTTGAGCGTAAAATCTTGGCTCTATAAAATCGTATTCGACGTAACCTATTGTTGGATCGTGTATCACCCTGTACAGAGTACTTCCAACGATATCTGCACGCTTTCCTGCTTCATACCAAATAGACCACTCCCCTGTATCTGTTACTATCACTGGGCGTGATGGATCCAGTTGACGAACAAGCTCTATTTCAAGATCTAAAACATCGGGATCAGTTTCGGGGCAAACACCAAAAACAAGCAGTGGTTCATTTTCTACTTGCCATGCTTCAACTGCAGGATGATCTTTATAGTGATTTACCACTACGCGTATCATTTGGAAAAGCTCTTTTGTAAATCCTAGGTTTTGAGGATCAGGATCACTAAACCATTCAGGTATTCTACATTCAGGCCAACGTGGTAATTTGTAACCAACAGCTAATATGGCTTTGCCTCCTCTTTTTTCAAGTTCATCTAATTGCCAATCCCATTTAGAAAAATCATACACATTTTGTTCTGCTTCAAGCTCGTTCCAATATATTGGTATCCTAACGTGCCTAACGCCTCCTTCATCAAGAAGGGTTGTATATGTTTCTTTCCAATCAAGGCCAAGTTGTTCAGCCTGCCAATCACTAAAGTTAACTCCCCATGTTATATTTTCAGCGGGTTCTACTGTTCCAACAAATATCCAGGCATACAAAGCAACCGCCACTGTATATATCACGAGCAAAACACCAAAAAATATCTTCCAGAATCTTGAATTTTTTATTTTATTCAAAAACCTCATATATATTATTAAAAATTATAACACTAATAGAGCTAAACCTATACCTATAAATAAGGTTCCCGCAAAGCGCATACCAAGCGATGCATGGGTAAAGTGTTCTTTTAAAATTTCTGGGTCTCTTGCCGAGACTATAAACGCAAAAAACAAAAGGAATAGATACTGAACACCACCTAATGCATTTATAAATGCTACTTGTACAAGTTGTGCTATAGAAACTGCATAGCTTTGCAAGAATCCTCCCACACCTCCAGCTACTTTACCTATAAGCACAGGAGCCCAAACATTTTTTTGTTGCATGGGATTTTTTTCGAAAACCAAATCTCTTGTTTCTTCGAAAATCAGCAAGCTAAGAGCAAACAAAACCCCACCCCAACTTATCCATACTAAACCATTCAAAAATCCTATGGAATCAAATATAATCTTTGCTGAAACAAAAGAAAATCCTAAAAATACTGCGGCCCCAACAGCACTGGTTCCGACTACGCCAGAAAAAGAAAATTTATGTTTAGTTATCTGGAGAGATACTAAAATGCTTCCTATGATAAGAGAAACAAGTGCTAAAACCCCTTGTATTGTAATTACAAAGCTTTCACCAGCTAATATATATGCAAAAAATAATGTGGATAATGGTGTTAATGCTCCAACCATCGGAACTGCTGTTGAAACATTACCATGAAAAATAGCCCTGTAAAGAAGATAGAGGCCCATTATTTTAGCTGCCCCCGATACAAAACTAACAAAAATTATACCGGGCGCAGGCGCAAAAAAACCAACAGGCGCGGGCGGTACAATAAAATCAGTAAATGGTATAACAAAACCAGTGGATGGTATAACAAAATCAACAAAAATAAGGAGGGTTGCGAAACCTCCAACAATCCCAGTATAAAAAGCAAAGGCGCGCGGTTTCTGAAGCGGACCAGCGAGAAGATATCTATCCGTTATGGAAGATAGAGCAAACAAGAAGTATGATATTAAAGTTACATAAAGCCAAAGCATGTCTGTTTAAATCATTGAATTAAAATCCATTGTTTTTGGATATTTTTTTATATGCATAAAAGCTTTCTCTGGGTTTTCTCTCAAGGGTTTCAAAATCTACTTCGACAAGCCCGAATTTCATTGTAAAGCCTTCTGCCCATTCAAAATTATCCAAAAGAGACCAATGGAAGTATCCTCTAACATCCGCACCCTCCTCTATTGCCTTATGTAGCCACTGAAGATGTTCGCGTATAAAATTGCTGCGCAGATTATCTTTTGCATCTGCTACACCGTTTTCGAGTATATATATTGGTTTTTTATACTTATTCCATGCCTGCATTGTTGCGCGATAAATACCTTCGGGATAAATTTCCCAGCCAAAGTCAGATGTTATTTTATTCTCATTATAATTTAACCAACTTGTTGGCATTGATGCTCGCACAAACACCCTATTGTGAGAATAATAATTTAAGCCAACAAAATCCTGATGTTTATCTATCCTGTTTAAAAACCATTTATTGCTAAGGTAATCTATGATTAGTTTTCCTATTTTTGAAAAAAAACTTCCCGGATATGCTTCATAGAATTTATTGTTTTTTGCTACGCCAATTTGAAGGTCGTTGTTGTAATTCTTTATAGCTTTATATGCTTTTTTATGAGCGCGAACCATATTCACTCCCGCTAACAAACCGCACAAACACTTATTATGTGGTGGCCATTTACCTTTTAGATAAGACATTGTAGTTAATATAATCGGTTCATTTATGGTTATCCAAAACCTTGCTTCATCTCCCAGGTGATTTATTAGGTATTCAACATATCTTGCAAAATATTCAGGGGCTTTAAGGTTTTTCCAACCTCCTTTGTCAGAAAACCAGACAGGATTAGTAAAGTGATGCAAGGTTATAAATGGCTCAAGCCCTCTTTTCTTTACTGCATGTATTACTTTTCTGTAGTGTTCGATTTCTTTTTCATCAAACCTTCCTTCTTTGGGCTCTATACGACTCCACTCAATAGAAAAACGATGAGCATTATTGTTCATCTCTTGAGCTAAGTTAAAATCTTCTTCGTATCTATTATATGAATCGCAAGCAGCGCCGCTCTTGTGCGGAATGCTTCCTTCTTGTTCTGCGCGCCACCAATCATTGTTATTGTTGCCACCCTCTACTTGATGTGCGCTTGTGCTAGTTCCCCAAAAAAAGTCTTTGGGAAACTTATATTTCTTTTGTTTTTCATTATTAGAATAATTCGACATAGTAGATTTATTTTAACATGCTTTCCAATTAAAAAACTCCATCGATTGATGGAGTTTTAGCTAAAAGTGTACTAAAATTTATGTAGCCGGTAATGGACTGACGTGTTTGGGTGGCGCACAGAATCTATCTGCTACATTACTTGCAGCAATAGATTTTGGCTTGGTTTCGACTTGAAAACCATAGCCTACTATCATTCCTGCAACTTCTTTAATCATTTGTTTGGTATCACCCTTTTGGCCAACATCAATATGGATTATTAGGTTCTTTTGTACAAACTCTCCTCCTAAAACATCCGTAAGAGAAGGAACAAGTCTTTGTGCTAATGATGCAGATATTAATGTTTCGTTATATATCTTCTCTCGCAATGCTCCTGTTGGTGTGCCAACTTTATTTTTGCATATAAATGCTCGGGCGCCATTGCCTATTCTGTGTATAACAACAGCACTTACATAACTTACATCTCCATAGCCCTCGGAATCGGTTCCTACCATAATCTTGTAGTCAGAGTTTCTATCTTTTTCTATAAATTTAAAAATTGCTTCAAGCATTTCTTTGAAGCTCAATTCCTCGTTAGAGAGCGATCTGAATGTATCAAAATTATATTCTATTTCTTTTTTTGGCATAATATTTTCCTTTCTGTGCGACCTTTTGTCTGTACTATACGGTATCCTAGTGGTTTTGTCTACTAAAGTTTTACTTCTAAAACCAAAAATAAAATGCCTCCGAGGAGGCATTAAAAAATTTCTTGGATGATTTTGTATATTTCGTCTGATATGCTCTCGCGAGAAAGTTGTTTCCTATCTTTAGTGCAAAGCACTGTTTTCCAGCTTTCTGAAAAAATATCTTTATAGTAACCCGAGGCTAATTTTTCATACTCTGATCTAACTCTATCTAGGTATGCTTCATCTTGTTCATGAATATCAAACTGTTCTCTTGCAGCCAAATGCTCTGCTGCAACAAAGCTTTCTAGTTTAAGCATTATAACTAAATCTGGTTTTGGAATACCAAATATTCCGTATTCAAGATCGTTTAGCCAACGATAAAAATCTTCTCGTGCTGCACTGTTTTCTATCTTTGCACCCTGGTAGGCCATATTAGACTGTATATATCTATCTGCTACTATCCAGTCCCCTCTTCTTAAGATATCTTCCATTTCTCTTTTTTTAGCACGTCTATCCTCCGCATATAATAGTGCTGCATTGCGAGGAGAAATCTCTTCGAGATTACCCAACTCGCCATTCAAGTAAGCGCGAATCTTTTTACCTGCAGGGCTATCATAGTCTGGAAAGCTAACAAGGTGTGCTCTTTGTTTACCTAAAACGCCTGAGCTATTTAATCTATTTAATAAAATACCAGACTGAGTTTCTTTGCCTGTACCGTCGGATCCTTCGATTACTATTAATTTCCCTTTATTCATTTTGTTCATCCTCTCTATTATAACAAGGGGCTATAGAAAATAATAACATAAGTTAAGTCTAAACAATAGGAGGTATTGGTAGTATGTGGTTCATAAAACAAATAAAAAACCCCTCTGTGTTGAGGGGTTGTGGTTATCAAGCGCGGTTTTTGCGCTCTTTAACCTCAGGAACTGGAATTGAAGCAATAAGTTCTTGTGTGTATGGATGATCAGGATCCCTGAAAACTTTCTCGGGAGAACCTTCTTCCACAACACGACCTCTCTGCATAACCAGTACACGGTCGCAGATAGAGGCAACAGTTGCCAATTCGTGAGAGATGATAATAAATGAAAGGTTGCGTTCTTGGTGCAGCTTTATGAGCAACTCGAGGATAGTGTTCTTTCGCGAAGCGTCCAGCGAAGCTGTCGGCTCGTCTAGAATCAAGACCTCGGGATCGGTAGCCAAAGCTGACGCAATTGCCACACGCTGTTGCTCACCCCCAGAAAGCCGAGCCGGGAAATCCCTCATTCGGCGCAATGGAAGTTCTACTGCTTCAAGAAGGGCTGCTACGCGTTCTGTTTTTTCAGCGTCTTTTTCTTGTGCAGATTTTGAATCATACATTTTGTGTATATCAAATGATTCACCAACAAGATCGCGTACACGTACGCGCGGGGTCAAAGATTGCTTAGAGCTTTGTGGAACTCCAGTAATACTCTTGCGAAGATCGCGTAACTCTTTATAGCCCATGTCGTAAACATTGTTGCCCAAAACAGATACATCACCTGTTTTTCTCGCCGAAGACGGCAAGATGTCAGGGCCAAGAATGGCTCGCATCAAGGTTGTTTTTCCGCTTCCGGATTCACCCACTATGCCGAGCATTTCTCCTCTGTGAAGATTAAACGACACAGAATCAACAGCTCTAGTCCGCAATTCTTCTCTGCTGAAAAGACCCGTAGACTTGTGCCTTACAAACTCGATATCAAGGTCATCGACATCAATCAAGCTTTCAGAAAAAGCGTTTTCTGGAGTTTTTTCACGCAGGGGTTTGTCGATTCTTGGAAGGCTCGACAAAACACGCTTCATAAACTCTGATTCAGGACTTTTGAAAACCTTTTCTACGCTTCCTGTCTCAACCACCTTTCCGGCGTCCAAGACAACAACTCTATCAGCATATTCGGCAACAAGGCCGAAATCATGCGTAATAAAGAGAAGAGAGATACCTTTGTCGCGAACGACAGTCATCAGGTAATCGAGGGTTTTCTTTTGAACCGTAACATCAAGAGCGGTTGTAGCTTCATCAGCGATAAGAATATCCGGAGTGGTAGATAGCGCCATCATCGCAATGCTTGCGCGCTGAGCCTCTCCCCCACTAAGCCTGCTAATTATCTTCCCATAACTTTCTTCGGGATTAGATATATTAGCCTGTCTAAGAAGCTCTATTGCTGCAGCACGTGCAGCTTTACCTCTAAGACCCTTGTGAAGAGTTAACATCTCTTCAATTTGTGGACCAATCGGAGTTACTGGGCTAAAAGATCCCTTAGCATCCTGGAAGATGGTAGATATTCTCTTGCCTCGATATTCTTTTCTCATTTCTTTTTCTGAAATCTTAAGCAGGTCTTTTCCATTAAAGAAAACTTCTCCGCTTTCTACTATTGCTTTCTTTGGTAGAAGCCTAGCGATAGCAGAAGCTGTCATGCTTTTACCGGAGCCAGACTCTCCAACCAATCCAAGGACTTCGCCTTTATTCAGATTGAATGCAATGTCTTCCAATACAGTTTTCTTTTCTCCGTCTTTCTCACCAGAAAGAGGGAAAGAAACGGTAAGGCTTTTTACTTCGAGAACGCTCATCGTCTACCCTCCTTTCATTCGGTAAGGTTAACGCGCGGATCAAGATGGTAAAGAACATCCTGTGTAAGGTTAACGACTAGCGCCGTTAAAATGCTCAAAAATCCAACCGTAAGTATGACGGGGTAATCACGACCGAAAACAGAGTCGATCATGAATCTTGCCAACCCAGGAATACCATAGATAGTTTCTACGAAGAACGAGCCCTCGAAGAAAGTAAAGGCAACTGGAGCAAGTACCGTAATTACCGGAGAACGAACGTTCCCAAGTACGTACTTACGCAAAATCTGAAACGTTGAAAGACCTTTTGCTTTCGCAGCTGTTATATATTGCTCATCTACAACATTGATGGCAATAGTACGCACAAAGTGCGCCATGCCTGCAATGCTTCCTATTGCCAATGTGGCTACAGGAATTATAGCTGATTTGCTAAATATTCCTTCCCAACCTCCTTGCCACCCTGCTGGAAGCCAGCCGAGCTTAACAGAGAAGAAAAGAATAATAAACTGAATAGTAATCAGAGATGGCACAACAATATAGAGCTGTGTGTTAACGAAAAACACCGTTTCAAGCCAACTGCCTTTTCTCCATGCCATATAGATGCCCAGGGCAATGCCTATAGGAATGAACATAGCTGTTGCAAGGCCAATCGGACCAGAAACCTTAGCATGCTCAACAACAAGCTCGCAAACAGATTCCCCTCTAAATCTATAGCTGGTTCCCCATTCGCAACGGAAGAATCCAGAATAATAATCTGCGTACTGCTCTACCCAGGGCCTATTGAAGCCGTATTCATTTCTTACAAGCTCTCTTACTTCTTCTGAGGCATGCTGACCTGCGATAATATCAACAGGATCACCAGGCGCAGAAATTGTAATCCAAAACAGCATTAACGACCCAGCTATGAGAATAACTGGCCAGAATCTTATTCTTCTAAAGAAGAGGGATCCTAGGCTCGGTCGAAAAAACTTAAGGGCAAGACCAAGTAGAACAACTATCGCTACTGCGATAAGAATATCCATATCAGCCCTCCCTTTCGTGTTCGGTGGACAATATCATTGTGGATCGAATGTCTAGAATACGAATAGCAAGTAAGAAGAGTGCAACAATAATACCCGGGATAATCAACATGTGCGGGCTTGCATTCAAGAGACGAATGGACGCGCTTTCAGAAAACATAGCACCAAATGACGGATGTGGTGGCCGGATACCAATTCCGAAGAAGGAAAGAGCAATCTCGGTACCAATAACGCCAGCGGATGCAGAAAGTGCTGCATGCACGATGTATGGATAAAGCTGCGGCAGAATGTGACGAACGATAATACGGGTACGAGATGCACCCAGCATTTTCGCGCGCTCAACAAACGCTGCTTCTCTAAGTTCTAGAACCATTGACCGGAACATTCGCGATGCACCAATCAAAAAGATCCAAGAAACAACCATAATCAAAGCAAGGTCGGCAAATCCAGAAAGCAAAAACCATCTACCCAAACTTCCTGCTTCATACAAAAAGTCGTCATATACAGGACGAGCTAAAGCAGTAAAAAGCAGAATGAAAAGAAGTGGCGGAATTGAATTCATCAATTCACCAATGCGCTGAACAAAAGAGTCTAGCTTGTTGCTAATAAATATGGGAACAATTCCAAAGAAGATAGCCAAAGGCAATCCTCCAAGAAATAGCGTCATAAACATAAGTATTGTTGTGATTCTTGCAGAATAAACTACGCGCGTAAACATGTCTCGCCCGAGCAAGTCTGTGCCAAACCAGTGTTCGGCTGAAGGCCCTTGTCTAGCTGCAATAAAATCTTGTGCACGAAAATCGTATGGAGTCCATACAAAAGAAAGTACAGCAAGAGTAAAAAATGCTACAAGGACAATAATTGACCCTCTACCAAGTGGATCGGCCCATAAAAGACGAATAACCTCAAGAAATGAGGATTCTCGTGCTTTTTTTACCCGAAAACCAACTCTCGTAGCAATTGATTTCATTTATCACCTCCATTTTCAAAGAGCTGTCACCAGGCACAATAATGCCATGATGATTTGGAGTAAAAATACCAAAAATAAGATAAAAGGTCAATCTTGACCATTGTTCTTATTATATGCACTATATTTAAGTTCTAGTTCTTTGGGCAGATAAAAACCCCGGCATTTTGCCGGGGTTTATTTTTTGAACTATGGCAACGGCTTCATAAGCCGTGCTCTCAGTGAAGAGGGTGGATTGTAGTCAAGATCAAACTCTTTATTCTCAAAGATGTTGTTCATAAGCCAGCCATACTCGTCTGGATAGTGCGTCTTCATGTATTCAGGCAAAACAATATACAGAGAAAAGCTTTCCGCAAAGTTCTCCGGCACGTTCACGTAATGTCTCGTAACACAAGTATCGGGGGAATAGTTATTGCACACATACTTTGTAACACCTGTGTCCTCAAAGACATCCAAAACTTCGTATTGAAATTCTTCAATATTTTTTCTATGCCATAGGTGTCCAATCTCATGCAGCCAGACATACAACATTTCATCGATTGTATAACCATCTTCAGATAGGTATTCGTAAGGAAAGGGGTGCACAGGATTAGGGTTGGTATTAATAGACACTCGTGATTCATCGTGTGCCCTTCCCGTATACCACATATTGACATCTGATAAGAACTCTACAGATTCAAACTCTTTTACGGTGTTCTTGGGGACAAGCTGCAAAGCATCTTCCAGTGCATTTAGCCAGTTTTTCATTAACTCAAAGTCACCATACTCAAGCGCAGCATGTCCAGAATAACCTATAGCAAAATCCCGCACTGTAACGTTTATGTCGTAAACATCATCAAAGTGCTGTATTTCTTCGAGAAGATCGCCTGGGATAATAAAGGGTCCGCTACTTTTTATTTCCAAAAACAGCCTCAAGTTAGATACAAGGTCATGCCAATGGCCAACTGACTCTTGTGGCGCTGTTATGCGTACTTTATTCGCATAATAAAAATATCCATCCCGGGTAGCCTTTTTGGGGTGTTTATAATATGCTCTTTCTGGAATAGAAAGGGTAGCATATTCGTACGTATCACCAGATACCACTTCTATATTTTCCAGCAACACCTGCACGCGCCACGCATTAAAAAATTCACCATCGGTAAAAACAACTTCGTCACCATTAATATCTATTTCTCTAAACGGACTTATCTCTCCATCGTAATCAATAAATTCATCTGTGCTACCAATTGATATAGGTACATCTTTAACCTCAGGCCTGGCCGCAATATCTAATCCGCAAGCCGCGCTAAGAAATGATAACATTAATAATCCAGCGAATAATTTAACCCTGACCACTCTCTCCTCCTTCTGTTGTGTAAGAACAGGTTTAATATTTATAATATAAAAATAAAAAGTAGTCAAGCTTGACCCTTATTAATGTTATATGGCTTTATAATTGGTTTTTATATCCTAAAACAGTTAAAAACCCCGGCATTTTGCCGGGGTTATGTACTATAAATTATTTAGAAAGCTCTTCGTGTATCCACTCTAGCGCCGCAAAAAGTGTTGGATCGTAGTTAACATCTTGGTTGTTCTCTGAATAATCTGCGTTGCTCCAGGGAACGTGTATATCAGGCTTCAAGCCTCCAACCTCATAATAACCGTCGTCATCATGGTCCATCTTTTCTATCATTTCACCATCTGGTGTGAGGAAGTATCCAATAGAGACGTACAACGCCCCGTATTCGCCACCCCTAAGCGACAAATACCTGTTGGTTGTACCTTTGCCTCCGGTTCTCTTGTCTCTACTTACTATGATAGCTCGACCGTTGTCTCTAAGAGCTGCGGCCGAACCCTCTGACATAGAATAAGAGTCCTTGTTCATGAGTATTGTCATTGGAAGATCCTGATCAAGGATACTTACATTAGAGCCTCTGTGTCTTGTGATAACTCCGTTAGCATCCTTGGTAACTCTTATAGCACCGTCTGTAGACATTAACATATTTATAATGTCTCTACCTGCGCTAACGAGTCCTCCCCCATTATCACGGAGGTCTAGGACAACTCCCGTAAACTGGCTTTGGTCTATGTTCAGCAAGAAATATCTGAGGTCTTCAACTGCCTGTTCGTTAAAAGCTGTGATTTTAATATAGAGCGTATCTATATTTCCATCTTCGTCCTCAAATGGACAATCCAGACCAATTCCTCCGGATACGCCACATCGATAAGGAATACCTTCTGATGTAGAACCTCGCCCATTAGGCAGTTCGATGCCTGGATAGGTGTGAATAAACTGCTGAGGTATTTCTTCTCTTACAAGAGATATTTCTAGCGTTTCTGTTTCCTGTGTTCCAAACTTCTCTCGTTCAATCAAAAGCTCTAGCTTAGGATCTTGAACAGTACGCAAACGAGCGCTGAATTCGTTACGTGTGCAACTTTCAGTGGGCATGCCATTAACTGCAACAATTGCATCGCCTATCTCTAAACCAGATTCTTCTGCTGGAGTTGCACTCATTACAGAAGTAATACTTATCTGACCCTTGTTATTTTCACTAAGAGTAACCCCCATGCCAACAAATGTACCTGAGAAACTACGTTCTCCAGCTTCCATCAAAAGCCATTGCTTTGCGGGAATGTAGTTAGCGAATGGGTCTCCAACACCATCGATAATGCCTTCGATCATCACCTCAAGCAGGTCCTCGAGACGACTTGGGTCTTTAAGGTCGCTATACTGAGAATCATCCTGAAGCCTATCTACAACCCTGTTGAGTACAGAGAAGTTTGGTGCGCCACCAGAACGCTCAACCTCTTCATCTACAATGTCGTGAGCCCAATCAGGTATTCCTGATGACCTAACACCGAGGTAGTTAAATAATGTATCGAGACTGCTATCTAATAGCAATTCCGAATTCTGAGCAGTATCTGTAAAAACAGAATACTCGTTAATAGCTATTACGACGTCGTTTAAAACTGAAAAGTCAATTTCTTGACGCTCAACTTCCGGACAAAATGAGTTATCATTATTACCGTTAGCAGAAGTGTTATCTCCGCCTAGAACGGAACACGCACTAACAAGAAGAGTAATAATCATAAACACGACTAAGCGTGGTTTCATGCTTTCCTCCTTTTGAAGGTACTAAGTTGTATAAAAATTACCACAAACAAACATATATGACAATCTTGACACATTTTTATATTATAAGCATTGTCTTAATTTTGAACATGTGAAAACCCCTGACCGAAGTCAGGGGTTTGTATAAATTACTTTTCGCAAAAACTGACGTATCTCGTTATCGAGATAGCCATTGGTGTTGGCAGATAACCGCACAAGTACGGCTTAGCTAGCACCGAGTTTTTGGAGTGAAAAAGAACTATCCAAGGAGCATCATCTACAATCATCTCTTCGACCTCTTGATACAGCTCGATGCGCTTCTCCGAATCCCTCTCCGTACGTGCCTGTTCAAGCAGGGCATCTACTTCGGGGTTGGAATAGCGCGTCTCGTTGTTAGCAACAGAGCGCTCGCTGTGGAACTTAAGATCCAGGAAGTCTTCGGGGTCGGGGTAGTCAGCTACCCAGCCCAGAGAGAAGGCCTGGAATGTTCCTCTCTTCAACTCTTCGAGGAAAGTGGCATAGTCAACCTGCTCAATCTCAACCTCTACTCCAAGATGCGTACGCCAGTGTTCTACAATTGCTTGCAGAACAACACTTGGCGAGGAACCGCTTCCTGAAACAGTAAGCTTGATACGAGGAAGGTTTGTACCATAACTCGAGTTAGCAAGAAGATCTCTTGCTTCATCTGGGTTAAAGTTCTGACCCTGGAAATCCTCCCTATAACCGGGCATGCCGGGGGGAAGAATTCCATGTGCAGGAATTACAAGATCCTGAAGCACCGTGGTAGCAATCGCTGTGCGATCTATTGCAAGAGCAAAGGCCTTGCGCACCATCGGGTCATCGAATGGCGGGGTTCTTGAGTTAAGTCCTATATAGGACGTTGCCA
>JAWWAH010000010.1:0-26269 GCA_033721415.1 Candidatus Spechtbacterales bacterium
AGATGTTAGAAGAAGCTTATGGAGCAAAGGCAAAAACTCAAGGAGCGGGTATAGATGTTAGACTCTCAAGCGAGCATACAGCACCTATATCTCGGCTGTCCATTATAGCCATTTCTTTACTGGGACTTACCGTTGTATTTCTTATAATTTTATTCTTCTTATTTGGTTAAATTCTAAAGTATGAAAAAACATGTTTCTCACATTTTAACTCTCGTGCTAGTAACTGGCGTGCTGTCGGCTGTTTGGAGTTTTCAATATGTTTCTCCGGCGGAATGGGGGAATTACTTTAAAGCACAACTTAACGTAGGGCAAACTGCAAGCGTTGAAGAAAATCCAATGAACAAAATTGCTCAGGAGCTTAAAAACAGAGAGGAAGAGCTAGACGAGCGAGAAGCAGAGCTAACCAAAAAAGAAGAATTTTTAATTCGTGAAATAGCGGAAGAGCAGGAGCGCAGAAATATGTATATAGTCGGAGCATTAATAGTTGTTGTGGTAACAGTGTTAATGAACTTTATTTTAGATTGGAAAAGGGAGGAGAGAGAAGAGGGTATGTTGCGTAAAATTTTACGTAGAACAAATTCGAATGAATAAAAAAAATAAAATTCTTATCCTTGGCTTGGGAGCCGCTTTAATATTAGTTGCTTTTTATATAGGTAATGCCGCTTGGCTTTCTCCGATAAGTGATACAGTAAGCACATCTGCACCGTCTTTGAACGCAGATCATCACATAAAATTTACAGCAGTAAATACAGTACCAGCTAGTGGTAAAATAGTTATAACCCCAGAACCTGGGGCTTTTAATATTCCAACAGCTTTAAATTATCAAGAGGTAGATTTTTTAGTTGATAGCGCTCAGAGAGATCTTGCGGTTTGGCCAAGCTCAACTGAAGATGGTGTAAACGTGTTTTCTGGCTCAAATGGAAGTATTACTATTACGCTTCGCAATACTCAAAATATACCCGCCGGCAGTGTTGTAGAAATAATAATAGGGGATAGTGCCTCATACGGAGATAATGGAGATGTGGGGATAGATAATCCTTCTTCTGAGGGTTCTTACGAGCTAGCCATAGAAACACAAAATTCAAGTGGTGAAAAAATAGATGGCGCAAATACAGAAATAGCAATTATCGATCAAATTAATCAAGGTCCCTTAGAATTTATTGATACAACTCCGCCCGCTAGATTTAATGGGTTGCCTTCTGGCGAACTTCCCGCAGGAACTACTAACGTAGAGATTTCTCTTGAAACAGATGACCTCTCAACGTGTAGATATTCTCTTACTGCAGGTACTTTGTATGATGATATGACCAACAATATAACAACTAGTAGTACTAGATTCCATGCTTTAGATGTTGCTACAGAAGACGGACAAGAATACACATACTACATACGATGTTCTAATCTTCATGATTACGAAAACTTAAACGATTTTACAATATCATTTTCGGTAAAAGAAACGCCTGTTGCGGGATCTGAACCAGGTGAAGAAGGTGGGGAGGACATTCCCGCAACAGGAGGGACAGGTTCGGGTTCTGGTGAAGCATATCCGCCCATAACTGCTAGTGCTAGTTTTAGTGGACGCGCTTATCCTCAAAGCACTATTACAATACTGAAGGATGCTGCAAAGGTATTAGAGGGTGTCGCGACTGTTAATGGTGGTTTTGATGTTCGTGTATCTAATTTAGAAAAAGGTGTTTATACGTTTACAGTTTATGCAACAGATTCTAGCGGCAATAAATCATCTAACTTTAACGTAACTTTTACAGTGAATCCAAATACTAACACTACAGCATCTGGGATATTTTTATCTCCAAGTATGGAGCTTAGTTCTAACGAAATTGAACCTGGAGATACCTTTACTGCCTCTGGTTACAGCGCTCCAAACAGTGGGGTTGAAGTGCTTTTGTATAAGAGGGGTTCTTCTGATTCAACAGCGACAAGATACACTGCAGATGTTTCTTCTCAAGGTACTTGGAGTATAGATATTAACACTGAAGAATTAGATGCTGATAATTATTTTATTAAGGCGCAATCTGTGCTCGCTGGAGGGGTAGAGAGAAGTGAGTTCTCTAATCGATTAGAAATTGGAATAGGAGCAGGAGTAGGTGGCCCTATTTTGAGTGCAGATTTAAACGTTGATGGTTCAGTTAATTTGATAGACTTTTCTATATTATTGTTCCATTGGAGTACCAGCGGAGGAGATTCTGATCCTCCTGCAGATATTAATCAAAATGGAAGAGTTGAATTAGCTGATTTTTCCATTATGCTTTTCCAGTGGACCGGTTAGAAAAAACCTTTATTTTTACTCAAATAGGACAGCCAGCTGTCCTATTTGTTTTGAATAAGCCATCCTAGCGGATTATTCGTCAATATTGACATGCCTGGGGATATTCTGTGGAAAAGGTTTTTAAGTTTCTGGGGTATAATGAGTACAAGGAGTTATAATTAATAATTTAAATACATGAGTTTTTTACAGCGCTTAAAAGGAAATGGAATTGATACCTCTGCCGCAGAGACAGAAACAGAAAAAAAGACCGAAGAGCAGGAGTTAAAAGGTGTTGCCGAGGTTGCTATAGATCTATACGAAACAGATGACAGTATAATTATATATGCACCTGTTCCTGGGGCTGATGTTGAAGAAACACAGGTATCTGTTGAAGGTGACAATGATGTTCTTGTTATCCATGGTCAGAAAAAAAGACCAGAGGAAGTTATTGCTAAAGATGGCAAGGTTCCAGAGGGTAGATTTTTTTCTCAGGATGCTGAGTGGGGAGAATTCTATCGCAGAGTTATATTACCTGAGCAGATTGATGTAAAAAAGGCAAAGGTAAAAATGAAAAATGGAATCTTAATCATGACCTTACCACTTCAGAAGACAGTAGCTCAGGAAACACACACTCTAAAAATTGAAACTATAAGCGAATAGCATGAGATCGTGTTTTAAAAAATGCACGGAAAGAATTTTGCAAGGAGCAAAGTTACTCCTTGTTTTTGCTTTTGTTGTATCCTTTAGCGCGGTTTATGTGCCAGAGCAGGCCTCGGCGGCATCAGCAACCTTATTTATAGCTCCTGGGTCGGGAACTTATTCTGTAGGGCAAAGCTTCACTGTTTCAATTGTGGCAAGTTCTAGTGACCAAATGAACGCTGCCGAAGCCTCATTATCTTTTAATACTAGTACACTAAGTGTTACAGGCACTTCAAAAAGTGGCTCTGTATTCTCGTTATGGACAGAAGAGCCTTCCTATTCAAATTCTCAAGGTACTATACGTTTTGGAGGAGGTAACCCTTCAGGATTTTCAGGAAATTCAACTTTATTGAAAATTACATTTAGAACTAAAGCAGCTGGGACAGCTCGAGTTAGCTTTACCGATGGTGCTGTGTTAGCTGCTGATGGTAAGGGGACAAATATTTTAACAAACATGAGTCCTGCAACATTTACAGTAGAAGAGGCCGCAGCTCCTCCTCCGCCTCCTCCTTCAAGTAATAATAATACTGGCAATAACACCAGCAGTAGTTCAGGCACAGTTCCGCCCGAACCCGAGGTTACATCTTCTACACATCCAGATCCTGAAGGTTGGTATAATGTAACTACTGGAGAGTTTGCGTGGGAAGTTCCTTCTGATGTTACCTCTGTTCGTTTACTATTGAGTCAGGAAGAAGATGATACGCCAACTGTAAGGTATGCGCCACCTATTTCTTCAAGAACTCTTGAAGATCTCGAAGATGGTGTATGGTACTTGCATGTTCGTTTTGGCAATAGCGCAGGCCTTGGAGATATAGCAAGTTACAAAGTACAAACTGATACAGTTCCACCAGGAGAATTCTCTTTTGAGGTTATAAGCGATGACGGAAGAGCTCAACCAGAGCTTAGACTAGAGGCTTCGGATGAACTTTCTGGTATTGGTTTTTATGAAATATCTGTTGATGGAGAAGAATCAGCTATTATTCCTATAGAGCAAGTAAATGAAGGTGTTTATGAAATGGAACCACTCGAGAAGGGTAATCACACAATAACAGTAACAGCAATAGATAAAGCTGGTAATCAGAGAGATGCAGGTGGTCCTGCCGAGGTAGAGGTCACTGAAGAAATTAAAGTATCTAAAACAGTTGAGCCAGAAGAAGAAGGCCCTGGATTTTTTGCAAAATATGGCACAGCCATATGGGTATTTATATTTATATTAATAATTGCGGGGTTAATCGCTCTAAATATTATGCAAAGAAAGAAATTAGAAGAACTTAAATTAGATGCCATGCGAGAAACAAAAGAAGTGCGTGGTACAATAGAGAAAGTCTTATCAGCATTAAGAGATGAAGCCGAAGAATTGTTTGCTAAAATGGATGGGAAGGGTGGCCTTAATGATAAAGAGGGGGCTTCATTCAAGCAGTTAAAAGAAGCGATAGATATATCAGAAGAGTTAATAGCTAGAGAAGTAGATGATGTTGAAAAACTATTTAAATAGGTATATCAAATCTTTAATTATTTTCTACAAAAAACAGTCTCGTATGAGGCTGTTTTTTGTAGAGCAACTTATCCCCACCCCATACATAATATCTGATTTCTTATGCTTTATTTTTAATGGTAAAATGAATAAAAGCCGGTATTATCGGTTAATTTTACATATTGAAATCAATGAATAGATTTGGGAACTTAAAAGCTTATATTACAGATTCTCAAAATCCGTTTTTGCGGAGACTTTTCCTTGTGGCTTTATTAGTGGGGTGGGTAGTTCTAGTTGATCCGCAAAGTTTTCATACTCAAAATATATATGCTGTACAGTTGGCGCGTCCCTCTGCAGATGTTTCTAATGCTGGTGCATGGAGCCCGACACCACTTTTTGCAGAAATTGATGAGCCAACAGCTGATGATTCTGTGACTGCTGTAGTGTCGAAGAATAATCCTTCTACAACGGATACATTTGAAGTATCTTTATCATCTTTAAATGACCCCAATGCAAGTACGGGCCACATAATAAGGTATAGAGCAAGAAAGCAAGGAGGTGTTAAAACAGAGGAATTAAGAGTGGATCTATACCAAGGAACAACACTAATTAGACAAGGCAACTGGACGGGAGGTCTTGGTACGTCTTGGACAACGTTTACAGATACACTTACCTCTGGTGAAGCCGACGCCATAACTGATTATACAAATTTGCGCTTGCGTTTTACTCCCAGAGCAACTGGCGGTGGCCAGCCCGCTCCAATAGAGGTAACTTGGGCTGAATTTGAGGTGCCTGTCCAGCAAGCAAGTAATCCACCCTCAGTAACAACAAACGCAGCAAGTAATATCCAACAAACAGAGGTTCAGGGAAATGGTGATATCACAGATACCGGAGGTGGATCTGTGATAAGCCGTGGTTTTGTTTGGGATACATCAAGTCAGGCGAATCCTGGGAATACCGCACCAGGAAGCTCCGGATACGGAAGTAACGTTCAAGAAGGAGGAACCTTTAGTACGGGAACATTTAATTTGCAACTTACAAACCTAAGCCCAGGAACAACTTATTATTATAGAGCATTTGCTTTGAACTCTATTGGTTATGCTTATGGCTCAGAAATAACTTTTACAACTCAAGCAGCTTTGCCGACAGTACTAACAAACGGTGCTACTAGTGTTCAACAAACTCAGGCAACAGGAAATGGTGAAATTACAGATACAGGGGGTGCAACTATAGATGAGCGCGGCTTTGTTTGGGATACAACCACACAAGCTGACCCGGGCAACGTAGCACCTGGAAGTTCTGGATACGGAAGCACCACAAATGAAACAGGAAGCTTTGGCACAGGCGCATTTAATTTAACTTTATCTAGCTTAACTTCGGATACAACATATTATTACAGATCCTATGCGCATAATTCTGAAGGGTATTCTTATGGTTCTGAGGTTGAATTTACAACACTTGGTAATTTTGCTGCTGTTGTAACAAATAATCCTACAAATATTTCGCAAACTTCTGTGGATGGAAATGGAAATATCACCGATATAGGACAAGCTCAACCAACTGAGCGCGGTTTTGTTTGGGATACAGCAACTCAGGGTAATCCTGGCAATGTAGCACCTGGAAGTTCCGGATATGGAAGCACCACAAATGAAACAGGAAGCTTTGGCACAGGGACATACTCGCTTCCAATCACGGGCTTAACCGCAAATACAACCTATTATTATCGTGCATATGTTTTAAACACAGCGGGCTATAGTTATGGCGATGAAATACAATTTTCAACTTTGGATGAGTTGCCAGATTTAAATACATCCGCACCTTCAAATATTCAAACTAGAACAGTAACCGGGAATGGTGAAATTACAAATACAGGAGGCTTATCTATAGATGAACGTGGTTTTGTTTGGGATACATCCGCACAATCTGATCCCGGCAATGTAGCACCTGGAAGCTCTGGATATGGAAGCACCACAAATGAAACAGGAACATTTGGTACGGGAACATTTAGTTTATCAATATCAAATCTTAGTCCAAACACCACATATTATTACAGATCTTATGCGCATAATTCTCAGGGATATGGATATGGTCCTGAAGTTAGTTTTACAACTTTAAATGCTCAATTCGGAAGACCCGATACAGATATTACAACTACGGGTTGGACACCAACCCCTCTTTGGGAAGAATTAAATGAACAAGATCCAGATAACGCTACAACTGAAATCACCACAGCGGACAACCCTACTAATACTGTCTTTGAAGTTGCCTTTAGTTCTATCACTGATCCACAAACAAGCTCTGGGCATTATGTAAGGTACAGAATGTATAAAACAGGAGGTAAAACATGTACAGCTACAGCTGAATTGTATCAAGGGGGGACAGCGATACATTCTGATGCTGCGCAGACTCTAACGGGTACATATGCAACCTATAGCTTTAATTTATCGGGTGCAGAAGCAGACTCAATAACAGATTATAGTGATCTTAGAATTAGGGTTACAGCAAACTGTACAGGTGGTGGAGCAGGTTCTCAAGTCAGAGCAACTTGGGCTGAGTTTGAAGCTCCTGAGCCACCTCCAACATCCCCACCATCTGTTACAACTCAGGATGCAACAAATATCCAAACATATTCAGCCACCGGAAACGGTGAAATAACTAGCACAGGAAGTAGCACTGTAACTGAACGGGGTTTTGTTTGGGACACAACAAGCCAAGCTGATCCTGGCAATACTGCACCTGGAAGCTCCGGATATGGAAGTAGCACCAATGAAACAGGAAGCTTTGGAACAGGTACATTTAATTTAAGCATGACTAGTCTGTCTAAAAACACAACTTATTATTACAGGGCATATGCCCAAAACTCAGTTGGCTTTGCTTACGGCTCTGAGAAGGTATTTACAACATTTGATGAAATTCCAACACTTACAACAAATAATGCAACAAACGTAGGATCAAATACCGCAGACGGTAACGGAGTTATAGATCATGCAGGTACATCCGCGGTCACAGAAAGAGGTTTCGTTTGGGATACAGCAACTCAAGCAGATCCTGGTAATGTTTCTCCAGCTAGCTCGGGTTATGGAAGTAGTACTAACGAAACAGGAAGTTTTGGAGCTGGCTCTTATTCTCTGCAACTTTCTGGTTTAACTTCAGATACCACGTATTACTACAGAGCTTATGCTCAAAACTCCACAGGCTATGCTTATGGCGAAGAATTAGAATTTACAACTCAGGGGGTATATGCTCAACTAACAACTCTTGATGCATCAAATAGGCAAACAAATCAGGTAGATGGAAATGGAAACATAACATTTATCGGTGTGGCTAATCCTACTGTTCGCGGCTTTGTTTGGGATAGAACAAGCCAAACAAATCCAGGTGATATTGCGCCTGGAAGCTCTGGATATTCAGACAGTGTTAATGAAACAGGAAGCTTTGGCACAGGGACTTACTCGCTTACATTAAATAGCTTACTTGAAGCCACTATTTATTATTACAGGGCCTTTGCTTTAAACAGTGCAGGATATAGTTACGGTAACGAGGTACAATTCAATACCACAAGTAATTACGCAACCATGAACACACTAGATGCAACCAATCTACAGCCAACTCAGGTTACCGGCAACGGTGAAATAGTAGAGGTTGGAATAGGGAATCCAACTGATAGAGGTTTTGTGTGGGGCACATCTAGCCAAGGCGATCCAGGGGATGTGACACCGGCATTTTCTGGATACTCTAATAACATTAGTCAAAGTGGTGATTTTGGCCCTGGCCAATTTAGCCTAGATCTCACCAGTCTTACCGAAGATACTACATATTACTACAGATCTTTCGCACAAAATTCAAATGGTTATAGTTATGGTCCAGAGGTTCAGTTCCAAACTCCATTAACTCCACAGCCTCCAACATTAACCAACGTTTCCATAAATGGAGGTTCTAATATTTCTCTTATTGAAGGAACAACAACACCAGTAGCAGTAACTGCAACAGCAGATGATCCTAATGGTTGGGAAGATCTTGATTTAACAAGTGCTACTGCTGTAGTTTATCGCTCAGGTGTAACTGATACCTGTACAGCAGACGATAATAATTGCTATACATTAACTTCCTCATCTTGCACGCTAACGAGCTGCTCAGGAACAAGTTGCTCATTAACATGTACGGCTGATGTTCAATTCTTTGCTGAAGCAACTGATACGGGTTCAACTTATGAATCAGAAAACTGGTTAGGTAAAATATCTATCTCAGATGAAGGAGGGTTATCTGATACAGAAATTACACCTTCGGGAGTGGAATTATTTACTCTACTTGCTTTAGACGTAACTTCTACAATAGATTATGGAAGCTTGAATCCCGGAAGTGATACTGGGGCAACAAATCAAACAACCGTTGTTACAAATACAGGCAATACACTACTTAACCCAGATGTTTCGGGCACTAACATGACGGGTCCAGGAGCAAGTGTAATCACGGTATCTGAGCAAAAATTCAGCACATCTTTATTCACATATTCATCTGGTGGGACAGTACTATCTCTAACAGATCAAGCATCGGGTATTACCTTAGCTAAGCCCACAAGCACAACACCGGTTACAGATGATCTTTTCTGGGGTATATCAGTTCCTAGTGGCCTTGAATCCGGTTCATATACAGGGCAAAACACATTCACTGCTTCACAATAAAGTTATCCACGAGTCAATAACCTAATTTTTCGTTATACTAAAAGTAAGAACATATGAAATTTAATCAAGGTAAAGGAATTTGGATTTTCTTCGGCGCCATTTTTGCGTTTATCTTTTTCTTTGTTTTAGCTTTTATATTCCATCCCGATACTGGGTTGGCTCAACTCGATGCAGATGCACCAGACATAGCAGATGTTCAAATATCAGAATTAGATCAAGATTCGGTACGAGTTACCTGGAACACTGACAGAGATGCAGATTCACGTATTAATTTTGGCATTGATCGTAGGTATGGAATAGTGCGTGATCCAGGCTTTGATAAAACAGAACACGAACTTATAATTGATGATCTTTTACCATCTACAAAATATCATTTTAGAATAGTTTCTACAGATGATCTTGGCAATCAGGGTATTTCGGGTAACTACTCTTTCATAACAGAGGGTTCTGGTCGAGTTCAAAACATAGAAAGAGTAGAATCAATAGATGATAAATCAAAACTTGAACAAATCGCATCTCTAATAGAAGGGTTAACCGAAGAAGAGGCTTTACGTCGATTACAGAACGAAATTCGCGAAAAAGCAGAGGGTCTTAGTGATGAGCTTACTATTATAGGTCCGCCTAACGTAGAACCGGATGTTTCATCTGCGATTGTTACATGGCAGACAAACAGAGCCTCAGATTCAGTAGTATACTTTTCTCCAGAAGACCAATATAATCCTGGTGCTGCCGATCCTTATATTTATTCACAAAATGGCTTAGGCGGAGGTACAACAGCACACGAGGTAGAAATTATCGGACTAGAACCTTTTACCTTGTACCACTTTAAAGTTGCTTCTGAAGATGAATTTGGGATAGGAGGGGAGAGCGCAGATTATACATTTAGAACAAAAGCCTTGGTACCGGTGATACAAGAATTCTTTGTCGTGAAGGCAGAAGAAGAATCCGCAACTCTTTCTTGGAGTACAACTATTCCTTCGTCAGCCTTATTGGAATATGAAAATCTTAGAACCGGGCAAAGATTTTCAAAAGGAAGCCCAACACAAACAACAGATCACACCCTTAGAATAGATGGTCTTGAATTTGGAACACGTTATCGAGCTACAGCGGTAGCTGAAAGTGCCGGTGGCGAAACAGTTAGGAGTAATCCCGTGGAGTTTGTTACAGTAAGAGATGAAGAGCCTCCTATAATATCTAATGTTACCAATGAATCAACATTATATCCGGGCGTAGAAACAAAGGTGCAAACGATAATAAGTTGGGCTACAGACGAGCCATCTCTGTGTACGCTATTTTACAGGCAGGGGATAGCACCAACAATTGAACCCACAGAAGTTCCTCCAAGAGATGAAAACTATGTAGAAAAACATGTTCAAATACTTGTTTCTTTCCGCCCTTCAACTGTTTATCAGTTTTGGGCAGAGTGTGAAGATCGTGCAGGGAATGAAGAGAAATCGGAATTTTATGTGTTGTTTACTCCTCAGCAGGAAAAAAGCATTATAGATATAATTCTTGAAAACTTCGAAGGAGCATTTGGATGGGTTAAAGACTTATAAGTAATGTAATCCCCTCGGGGGATGCCCGCCTACCGGCAGGCAGGCTCAATTTTGCAGCCAATCGCTGCGCTCTTGGGCGATTAACAATTAATGTACCCGACTATCGTCGGATGCTCATGTTTGCAAGCCATTCACTTGCGTTCATGGGCAAACATGGCACATGAAGCCACTAATTATTACAGAAGGGTTAGAGATAACCTATAACGAAGGAAAATCGAATGAGTTTAAGGCCTTGCAGAAGGTTGATACAGAAATATTCCCCGGAGAATATATAATTTTGTTCGGCCCGTCCGGTTCAGGTAAATCTACTCTGATGTACTCAGTTTTAGGTGTGCTACCACCATCATCAGGAAAAGTTATCGTAAATGGCGATAGTATATATGACTATTCTCCAAAAGAGATGGTAGATTACCAGCGCTCTTATATCGGAATTATTTATCAGTCGTTTAACCTGATTCCATCTCTTTCTGTTGTAGATAACGTGGCTTTGCCTCAGATCTTCTCTTCTGTAACTTTAGCCCAAAGGAAAAAGAGAGCGATGGAGCTCTTAGATAGGTTTGGTGTCTCCCATGTTGCCGATAAGCTTACAACTAATCTTTCAGGAGGACAGATGCAGAGAGTTGCTGTATCTAGATCCTTGGTTAATGACCCAAAGATACTACTTGCCGATGAGCCCGTGGGTAACCTGGACGCGGTTTCCGCTACTCAGGTTATGGACACGCTTGAACGCGTAAACATGGAGGACGGAAAAACAGTTATCTTGGTGACTCACGATGCTAAGCACTTGCCTTATGCTCATAGAGTCTATTACGTAAACAGCGGAAAAATTATACGAGATGTTCCTAATCCCGAAAAGAAACAGATTAAAAAAACCGAAGGGCACGGAATAGTTACAGAGATAGAGCTTTTAGCTAAAAAATTCCCCTATGACACTATCGAACAACTAAGAGTTAAAAGTGCAGTTAATTATCTTACTCAGGACATGAATTTTAAGGAGTTGGCTGTTCTTGAAAGAGCAGTAGAAGCAGTGATAGACGGAAGGTTAGGAAGGACCGGTTTATTCAATCTTCTTAATACTCCAATAGACGATGGCGGGGTTGGTATGACAAAAGCTCAATCTAAAAATATTACAGATGAAATGATGAAAATCATGGACCAGGCTCAAGACATAACAAGATACAGGCAAGCTATAGAAGAGGATAAGCTTTTCTATTATCAATATAAATATGTAAAGCGAGTTAAGGATTATCTTTTGGAAAATTACAGCGGTATTATAAACGAAACTCAGAGAAAAAATCTTGAAGACATTGTAAGCAGGAGATTATCAGGAGCGTTGAAAGCAGAAGAATTTGAGGAAAAATTAAATGCTGATATTTCCGATGGAGGAGTTCACCTTAATACAAGAACAGCACTCAACCTAAGCAGTTATATGGAAAAACTTATTGCGCAAGGTGTTGAATATGTAAAGAAGGGAGAAGAGTATATAGGTGAAGAAACAGAGCAAACATAAAGCAATTTTAAATATAAAAATTATTTTTGTAATACAAAATGCGAGTTAGCGATATAGCAAAATTATCAACAAGAATGTTTAAGACAAACCCATCGCGTACATGGCTTACTATTTTGGGTATGGGAGTCGGAACCGGCGCCGTTGTTACATTGGTAGGCTTAGGTATGGGACTTCAGGGTATAATTTTGGAACAGATTGTTTTTGGTGAGACCTTGTTGAGTCTGACAGTTACGGGTTCGCCTGGAGGAGAGGTGGTTTTAGATCAAGATACAGTTGATGATTTTTTGGCAATGGAAAATGTGTTAGATGTGGCTCCTGTTGCTAACTTTCCCGCACTAATTACATACGGAGATCTTACCGCAAACATATTTGTTGAAGGTTTTGAACCTGCTTATTTAAGATATGCTGGTATTTCGGCAGACGAAGGAGAGATTTTTAGTGAAGAGACGTTAAGCGATGATCGCAACAATGTGATTCTTTCTAAGGATGTCCTTAAGCTTTTTGGTATAGACCCCGAAGAGGAGATGGAAGAGATAGTGGGTAAAAAGGTATCTTTTAGAGTATTTGTTCCCTCAAAAGATAATCCCGAAAAAAATGTTGAGGTGCCTATTAATAAGGAATATACCGTTAAAGGTGTAACCGGTGCTGAAGGAGTTTTGAATGCAAGCATGCTTTTATCTGAACTGGAAAGCTATGTGGATGTTACAAAATATGAAAAAACATCGGTTCGTGTTGATAAAAGCGAAAACTTAAATTTGGTTCAAGATGAGCTTGTCGAGCAGGGATTTAATGTGGTGGCACTCTCAAAAACAGTGGAACAAGCCACTAAGATTTTTACGGGCATTCAGGCTGTTTTGGGAGTTTTTGGAAGCATAGCTTTGATTGTGTCTGCTATTGGCATGTTCAACACCATGACCGTTACATTATTGGAGAGAACTGCCGAGATTGGTATTATGAGAACTCTTGGAGCATCTTCTTTAGATATTAAGATACTGTTCTTATCTGAAGCTGTTATTGTTGGATTTTTAGGGGGTGTTGTAGGTATATTAATTGGCATGGGTATAGGCCTTGGATTAAATACGCTTTTAAATTTTGTAGCTAGTCGTGCGGGAGGCGTTGGCGTAAGGCTTTTTAGGTTTCCTATATTATTCTTACTCTTTATAGGTACATTTTCCACCGTTGTCGGATTTTTAACGGGGCTTTTCCCAGCAAGACGTGCTGCTGCGCTAAACCCCCTTGACGCTATTAGATATAAATAACCTGATATTTAACAGTTGTGGAAAACTATGTTTGTGCTAGATGGGGTTAAAACATGTTATTATAGTAGTAAGTAAAAGAAGTATTTTACATGGATCCAATAAAAGTGATTTCTATGATACGACAAAATAATTCGGCCGCAGGAAAGATTACAATATCAGTAGCGGCTATTTTTGCATTGATTTTTTCATCAGTGCTTTATTCATATAGCTACTTACTAGTTAATGATGTTATAGCAGATACAGCCGATACCTCTGTTACGGTTTTGAATACACCTCCAGGATGGGATGTGCAACCTAATGAAGCACCAGCATCATCGGGAACTAGCCCAACAAATTCAGGTGATAGTGTGACATGGACAGCAACAGCAACAGACTCAAATGGCCAAGACTACTATCTTTTAATATGTAAAACAAGTGCTGCCCCTACCGCAAACAATAATGGAACTGCGCCAGATTGTGATGCGCCGAGCAACCAGTGGGCGGTATCAGCAGCAACAACAAGCGGGTCTCAAGCAACAGCTACTTATACGACATCCGAAGCAGACAGCGCTCAATCAAACGCTTGGTACGCTTGGATATGTGACAGCCCTACAAGCGATGCAGCATGTAACGCAACATCTTATCAGGGTGATGGAGCTGGAGATGGTACAGACGACGATTCTCCTTTCATAATCAACTTTCGCCCTACTTTTACAGCATTCGCAGATGATTCACCAGCGGACCCTGGTACAAGTGTTACTTGGACTTCAACTGCAGCAGATTCAGCAAAAAATACTAGTTTTTCATACAATCTAACTTTGCATGTCTGTAAGGCAAATGATTTTACAGGTACAGCGTGTGGAGCAGGTGGTACATGGTGTACATCTTCTGCGGTAGCATCTGACCCAACATGTAATGCAACCATGGATGACCCTATGACAGATGGCACACATGAAGCTTACGGATATGTAATTGATGCCCAAGATCATACAGCATCTGGTGGTAGTCAGGGGTCTGATTCTGTTATCGATATTAATAATGTAGCCCCTTCAGTGGGTGCTGCTTCAGTCAGCTTACTAGATACAGATGAAGCAGGTTCTCTTACTCTAACGACAGCGAATGGCCAAACAACAGGTTTCAAAGTTAAATTCAGTGTTACAGACCAAAACAGTTGTGAAAACCAAGTAGGAGGGGATGAAATATCTTCAGCGATTATAAATGTTTATAGATCTGGAATAACTCAGGCTGGATGTGACACTGCGGGTGAATCCAATACCAATAACTGTTACCCCGATGCAGATACAAATTGGAATCCAACATGTACTCAAGACGCAGGAACATGCTCAGGAACTACTGATAATAGCGTAGATTGGACATGTACTTTCCCTCTTTGGTTTAACGCAGACGCAACAGAGGGAGCAGCCGGAGATTCACAATTTCCTACCGAGAATTGGGTCGCATCCGTACAAGCTACAGATGATGATGCATCCACAAGTACTTTAACTGAAGGAACTACAGGAAATGAAATGTTGAAATTCATGGCATATAGTGTGCCTGAAAATGCAATTAGTTATGGATCATTAGAAGCAGGTCAAAATACAGGAGCAACAAACCAAACAACCACAATCGAAGCCGTTGGAAATACAGGAGTAGATGAAGATCTTTCAGGAACTGAAATGTGTACTACATTTAATCCGGGCTCGCCTCCAAACTACGGCTGTAACCAGAATACCAGCGACACAATATTTTCAACTTCACAAAAATACGATACGGCTACATTTGATTATACCGTAGGAGGTAATGCTCTTCCCGAATCACCAGCTGATGCGGTTGCGATTAATGTTCCAAAAACAACAAATGAGGCAAGTCCAGCAAGCGGCCTTACTTACTGGGGAATTGAAGTACCATCAACAATTACCCTTGCAGGAAGTTATTCAGGCCAAAATAGTATAGTAGGAACAGAAAGCGCAGTTGCAAACTGGTAAAGACTTTATTTAAAACCAATAAATAGAAACACTCGCAAATTTGCGAGTGTTTCTATTTATTGGTAGATTGTAAGGTAATACCTTGGATAAACAACCTTGCTATCAGGTATTATTCAAGGTATTATAAAGGTAGAAGCATAATAGTAATCAGAGTGCTAAAATGCTTGAATATTTAAGTAAAATAGAATGAAAAAACTTTCGCTAATATTGATATTGGTTCTATTTTTGATTCCAAGTGCGCAGTTTGCCGATGCGGCTAGTTTTGGCGTGACACCACCATACGTAAAGAATAACACATTAGCACGAGGCTCTGTTTATCAACAAGAAATTACACTGGTTAGAGGTAATCCAGATGTTGGATTACAGACAAAGATAACTTGGGATGTCCCAGGGGCTAATGATTGGATTTCAATAGACAAAGGCACTGAATTTATTATGCCAGAAGGAGAGCAAAAAGTCCCTCTTAAGATAACAGTTAATGTTCCGCTTGATGCTGATTTCAAAAATTATAGCGGAGATATGCGTATAGCCACAACCTCTCTTGCTGATATTGAAGATACAGCTGGTTCAGTGCGTATTGCTCTTGGAGCACGAATTAATGTGGACTTTACTGTAATAGATAGAGAAATTCATGATTTTGATGTAAGGAGAATACGGGTAGATGATTTAAACCAGTATAGAACCTGGAGATGGCTTACATATCCTGGTAAAGTTAATTTTACTATCACCATTGCAAATACTGGTAATGTTCCTGTTGCTCCCGATAAAGTTACCTTCGATATATATGATATAAAAAATGAAACTTTCTTAGAATCAACAGAAAACACTAATAAATTGAATAAAATAGAGCCTTTCCAAGAGGGGCAAGTTATCGCCGAGCTTCCGACCTTCTTACCCTCAGGAAGTTATCTGGCGCACTATAAAATATATCTTGGGGATGAAGTAAAACAAGAAGGAGAGATAAACCTATCTATATTACCAGAGAGCACTCTTGCATCAAGCGGGTACGGATTTATGGGGCTAACTCTCTTTGATAAGTTCACTATCATGGGGCCAATAAGTATACTTATTGCCTCATTCCTCTTGCTATACAGAGAACAATTATTTACAGAAAAAACAGCTTTTGGGCGAGGCTTACGTAAGGCTATCGCAACTCCTTATTCTAAAATAAAAAATACAGAACCACAGGATTAAATATGGGTGTTTTAAAGTTAAAGGGCAATATTTTGCGTTATTTATGTTTGGCATTATTTGTGCCTGCTTTTTTATTTACACCTGTATTTGAATTTGTTCATTTGGTTAATGCACAGATAAATCTTAATACCGAAATAGAGGTTACTATTTGTGGTAATGGGGAAGTGGAAACTGTAAATGAAGAATGTGATTATGGAGATGGCAATAATGTAGGAGGTTACAGTACAACTATAACTGGTAGGCAATGTAACCCTGATTGCACGTGGGCACCTTATTGTGGGGATGATATTGTTCAGACTGTAAATAATGAAGAGTGTGATGACGGTAATAACGAACCCGATGATTTCTGTACAGCAGAATGCAAAAGAGTTTCTGTAGTTGGGCCAAGTGGACCAACGGGATCAGGGAATAATACACCTGGAAGTTCTACTCCACCAGGTAACACACAGGTGAAAATAGTAGGGAAGGCCTATCCTCATTCAAACGTGAATATTCTTAAGGATGGTACGGTTATAGGTGTAGTAGCAGCAGATGCCAAGGCTGATTTTTCTTTCACTAGCGCTGGTATTACCCCTGGAACAACTACATTTGGTATATGGGCGGAAGATAGGCTTGGATTGAGGTCCATTGCTTTAACCGTTACCTTTGAAGTTGTACAGGGGTCTACTACAACTGTATCGGGTGTGTTTTTACCACCAACTCTAGATCTAGATAGAACAGAGGTAAACAGGGGAGATATCATAAACATGACTGGTTCTACCGTACCGGAGGTACAGGTTTCTACAGAAGTAAATTCTGAGCACACTATACTTGATAGCACGATCAGTAGCGAGACAGGAGAATGGGAATTAGATTTTGACACTTCTCCATTAGAGGAGGGAGCTCATACTGCTCGTGCAATGTTTGAAATAGAGGATGCTGGGCTTGCTTCGGAGAGTAGTTTTAGTCAAGCTGTAAGTTTTTTTGTAGGGCAAGGACAAGCAACAATTGGTACCGCAGATTTAAATTTAGATGATAGAGTTAATCTTATCGACTTTTCTATATTACTATTTCACTGGAACACAGATGGAGGCGATTCCGATCCCCCTGCTGATATAAATAGAGGGGGAAGAGTAGATCTAGCAGACTTTTCAATCATGCTCTTTAATTGGACTGGATAGAGGATTCTTGCTCAGAAAAAATTTTTCACTGTGTGGTATAATATTAATATAATCATGAAAAAAATTACGCCGTTAATTTTGGTAGTATTTTTGTTATCCGCAAACATTGTTAATGCGGCTAGTTTATATATAGATCCCTCTGGAGCATCTTTTAGCAAGGATGATACTTTTACAGCAAAAATACGACTAAATACAGATAGCGAAGAGTGTATTAATGCTGCTGAGATTCGAATTGATTATCCAGAGAATCTTATAAATGTGATAGATGTCAGTGATGGAGAATCTATTTTTACCTTGTGGGTTGAAGAGCCTAAAATTAATAAAGATGAAGGATTCGTTTCTTTTGCAGGGGGTATCCCAGGTGGCTACTGCGGGAGGATACCAGGCGATCCTGGGCTAACAAATGTTATTGCAACACTAATATTGCAACCAAATATAAATGCAGATGAACCAGTTAATATACCTATCTCTTTTACTGAGAATGGTAATACAGTTCTCTTAAACGACGGTAGAGGTACAGAGGCTTCATTAGAGCTATATGGGGCAGAGTTTTCTATACAAGGCACTCTTGTGGAAGGTAGAGGGGAGTGGTTCGATCTCCTAGATGAAGATAATACAGCACCTGAATCTTTTACAATAGAGCTAACTAAAAACAACCAGGTTTTTGATGGAAAATATTATATTGCATTTTCTACAACAGACAAAGGTAGTGGGATAGATCATTATGAAGTATTAGAAAAGCAGATAGATGATGATTTTTTAGCTAGATTGTTTTGGTTTACTAGAGACGATCAAGAATGGCGTCCAGCTGAAAGCCCTTATGTACTTAGAGATCAAGACTTAAATAGCGTAATTAGTGTGAAGGCAGTAGATAATGCAGGCAATGAAAGAATAGCTACACTTATTCCTCCTGAAGCGCTAAGAAAGGATAATATAGTTGAGGATTTAGTTCCTTTATTGATTATAGGAAGTATTCTAGGTGGCTTAGTATTATTTGTAAAAAAGAAAAAACAATCAATAAATAATGAAAGCTAGCACAATAAAAAATTTATTAATCAGCTTCGCGGTTATTACATGTTTGTTTTTTGCTTTTGAAGCAAATGCTACGCCAGAACCTTCTATGTATCTTTCGCCATCTACAGGACTCCATGCTGTTGGTGATGAGTTTACGGTAGATATTGTTTTAGATACAGGCGAAAAAGCAATAAATGCTGCAGAAGCAGTACTTGTTTTTGACACTGATAAACTAGAGGTTATAGAAACCTCTATAGAGGAGTCCATTTTTTCCTCTTGGATAATAGCACCAACGTTTGATAATAAAACCGGCAGAATAGAATTTGCTGGAAATTCCTCCTCTTCATATAATGGCATGGAGGGTAAAGTAGCAACAGTTAGATTTAAAGCTATCAATGAAAGCACGACCAGTGTTCGTTTTCGATCGGGCGCTATATTAGCAGCAGATGGTAAGGGTACGAATATTTTATCCAAACTTATATCTGGGGTATATACAATAACCGGAGAGATTATTGAGGTAGTACCCGAGCCTGAATACGTTGCGCCATATAATGCTCCTGGAGCGGTTACAATAACATCATTAACACATCCGGATCAGAATGAGTGGTATACAGGAAATAATGTAGAACTAAGATGGATAGTGCCGAGCGGAACAATAGCGACAAGAACCTCAATGGATCATAAACCATATTCTATACCCTCAGTTACTTTTTATGAGGCATTAACAGAAAAAACATACCAGAATCTAGATGATGGAGTTTGGTATTTTCATTTACAACTTAGAAACAGGTCTGGATGGGGGGAAGTATCTACATATAGAGTGCAAATTGATTCTTCTAAACCAGAACACTTTAGAATTAGTGAATTAAAGCGTGACGATCTTAGCAATCCTAAACCACGATTTATTGTAGATGCGTTTGATGCCGAAAGTGGCATTAAAAAATATGAAGTTAATGTGGATAATAAAAATATAACTTGGATAGAAAAAGGGAATCAAATACATGAACTAGGACCTTTTTCTCCTGGATCTTATACAGCGATTGTAAAAGCAGTAGATGCTGCAGAAAATTATATTGTTGATTCGGTAGTGTTCGAAATAGAATCTCTTACGCCACCAATATTTTATGAATATCCTGATGTATTACATAGTGGTGCCCCTCTAGTGCTTAAAGGATTAGCTTATCCTAATACTAGCGTAAAAATATGGTTAGAAAAATCCGGGGGAGAGCCACAGCAGTTTGAAGTAGATACAGATGACACAGGAGCATTTAGCTTTGTCCCATATAAGGAGCCTGAGGATGGAGTTTATAAAATATGGGCGACAGTTCTAGACCATAGAGGTGCTGAGAGTGAGCCATCAAAGAAGATAGGAATAGCTGTGAGGCCTCCTGGAGTTCTTATGGCAGCGATGTATACATTAGATACAATTTCTATTTTTGTACCTATTATGGCTGTATTATTCCTTATAGGTTCTATGTCAATGTACTTTAGACATAGATATATAACATTGCGTCAAGCCTTAAATAAGGAGGTTAAAGAGGCTGAGATGGTTGTGCATGAATCTTTTCTTACGTTAAAAAAAGAAGCAATGAGAAACGTTAAGATGCTTGAGAAGATCAAAAAAAGTCGTGGTTTAACAAAGGAAGAAATGGCTGTAATGAACGGCCTCAAAGGGCATCTATCAAAAATCGAAAAAACTATAGAAAAAGAGATACACGATATAGAAAGAACTCTTGATGCTAGACACCATACGCAGGAAAAAGAGGAGGATAATTTTTGGCAATCTTTAAAAGGTTTCAAGGTTGGCAAAAAGACTGCGAAATAAGAACACGATATATTCGGATTATCAATTAGTAGTTCATATTAAACTTACTTTGAATATGGTAGAAAATAGGTGTTTACACTAACAAAAAATTGTATTATTATGAATTATACCCTTTAAACAAGGGAAGAGATTTAAATTGGAATCTTGACCTTTTGTACCTCATGGATCCAGTAGAAGAGATCAAAAATAAGCTGGACATAAAAGAAGTTATAGGAGGATATATCCGACTTGAAAAAAGCGGAATAAACTATCGTGCTCTCTGTCCATTTCATAAAGAAAAAACACCTTCGTTCTTCGTTTCTCCAACGCGCCAACTATGGCGCTGTTTTGGGTGCGGAGAGGGTGGTGATGTTTTCACTTTTGTAGAATCTATAGAGGGAGTAGGTTTTCCCGAGGCTTTACGGATACTTGCAAAAAGAGCAGGAGTAGAGCTCAAAAAGCAAGATCCTAAATTGCGCAGCGAAAAAAACCGTGCACTTGAAATATGTGATCTTTCTGCAAAATATTTTGAACACCAGCTTGAGTCTAATAATGGGAAGAAGGTGGTAGATTATTTAGAAGAGCGAGGTCTAACTAAGAAAAGTATAGAGAGTTTTAAGATAGGATATGCGCCACATAATGCTAAAAGCCTCCTTTCTTTTTTACGAGAAAAAGGTTTTAAGTACGATGAAATGGTAAAAGCAGGTGTTGCCTTTTACGCTGAAAGAACTGGGGAGTATATATCAAGATTTAGAGGCAGGATAATATTTCCCATTTTTAACATTAATGGGGATGTTGTTGGATTCGGTGGCAGGAAGCTAACAAAGGAGTTATTGGAGAACATGGGGCGGCAGCCCAAGCCTGACTCTGCTAAGTACATTAACAGCCCTCAAAGCATTATATACGATAAGAGCCGAGTATTATACGGGCTAGGAAGAGCAAAAATGGCCATTAGACAGGAAGATGCTTGTATTGTGGTAGAAGGATATACAGATGTAATAATGGCGCATCAAAGCGGCTACCAGAACGTAGTAGCAGCAAGTGGCACAGCTCTTAATGAGAGTCAGTTAGAGCTTATATATAGATTTACAAACAATCTTTTAACTTGTTTTGATATGGATATTGCCGGGGATACAGCAACACGCAGAGGGATAGATGCAGCTCAAGCAATGGGGTTTGATGTTAAAGTAATTACTCTTAAAGAAGGCAAGGATCCAGCAGAGATGATTCAAAAAGATGAAGAAGCTTGGAATAAGGCTATTAAGGAGGCAAAATCGGTTGTACAGTTTTATTTTGATAGTGCTTTTGAAAAGTATGATCCCAAGACTCCGGAAGGTAAGCGTGAAATAGGGAAAACGATGGCAAGAGTCCTTTATTCTATACCAAGTAAAATAGAACAGTCTCATTGGATTCAGAATATTGCATCACGCCTTAATGTTTCTGAAACAGATGTTGTGGCTGATATTAAAGCAGCTCAACCAAAAGACAGAAAATCGGATAGTGGCAATTATGATAATAAAAATAAAAAGGAGAGGGTTAGCAGAGAAGAGCTTCTTTTGCAACATATACTAATGAGTGTTTTGAGCGACCCAATGCGCGCAAAAAAAGCCTTAGAAATCATAGACGAAGAAGAAAATGAATCTCATCCTGCAATAAATATTCTAGATGCTATAAAAGGTGCAAAAACAAATAAGGAACAGGAAGATGCAATTGAGGACCTCGGGGATCAAGAAAAAGACCTCTTTAATCAATTATTGTTTGAAATAGAAATAAGAAAAGAAAGTGCCGATTGGTCGGATAAGGCATTTGAATCATTTTTACTAAACTATAAAAAACTAGAATTAGAGAATCAACTTAGTAAAATACATTCTAAAATAGAAGAAAATGATAGCGAGGGCAAAGAAGATAAAGATTTATTAGATCTTTTTAATAAAAAAACAGATGAAAAAAATAAAATAATAAAAGAGTTATCAAATTAAAAAGTCGAAATGGCAAAAAAGAAAACAACTACAAAAAAATCTACTGCAAAGAAAAAAACTCAGAAAGGAAAGACATCTAAAAAAACAACCGCGAAAAAAACTCGTGGCAATTCATCTAGCGCGAAGAAAAAAAAGACTTCGTCAAAAAAGAAAAAGAAAACTACAAGAACTAGGCGAGGAAGAAAGCCTAAAAAAACAGGATCAACAGCGATAACAAGAGCTGCCGGAAGAGCTGCTGATTCTAAAAGAACCTCCACAAAAGCAAAGGCAGCAATTAAGGCTCAACCAAAAAAGAAATCTCGACGTAAACCGCTTAAAGCAGAAGAGTATGAGATGCATGAGTTTAAGCGTACATGGCAAAAGGGTGTAGAGATGCTTATAGAAAGAGGTTCACAAAGAAGCTTTGTTACATATAATGAAATACTGCATTTAATTCCAAAGGCTGAAAAGGATATTGAAAGCCTTGAAAAACTTTACGATGAGCTTGGGAATCACAGTATCAAGGTAAAAGAATCACAAGACCTTCTAGTTGAAGAACCCGATAAGGAAATTGAGAAAAAATTTGAAGGTGTTGATCTTAAAAACCTTCCATTTGATTCTGTACAGGCATATTTACGCGAAATAGGAAGAGTTCCATTTCTTACAGCAGATGAAGAAAAGGAATTAGCCCGTAGAATTGAAGAAGGGGATGAGGAGGCTCGTAAGAAACTTGCATTAGCAAACTTAAGACTAGTTGTAAGTATAGCTAAAAAATATGTTGGAAGAAGTCCAAGTTTGACCTTAATAGAGCTGATCCAAGAAGGGAATATAGGACTCTTCAAGGCTGTCGAAAAGTTTGATTATAGAAAAGGATATAAGTTTTCTACATATGCTACGTGGTGGATTAGGCAAGCTGTTACTCGAGCTCTTGCAGATCAAGCTCGTACAATTCGTATCCCTGTGCACATGGTTGAGACCATATCAAAGTATATGCAAGTAAAGAGAAGACTTCTCCAGGATCTAGGACGAGATCCTATGCCTGAAGAAATTGCATCAGAGATGGGAATACCGATTGATAAAGTACGTCATATACAAAAGATATCTCAAGATATTGTTTCTCTTGAAGCACCCGTGGGTGAAGATAGTGATGAATCAAGTTTACTTGGAGAATTTGTTAAAGATGAGAAAGAATTATCTCCAAAAGTTGTAGCTGGACGTGAACTCTTGAGAGAAAGACTGAGCGAAATAACCTCTGATCTTTCTCCAAGAGAACAGAAGATATTGAAATTACGTTTTGGCTTAGACGATGGTGTAACCCATACACTTGAAGAAGTAGGAAAAGAATTCGGTGTTACAAGAGAGCGTATTAGACAAATTGAAGCTAAGGCTCTTGAGAAGATAAGAAAACACGATAGAGCAAAAACGCTTGAGGGATACTAAACAATAAAAAAAACCGCCCATGGGCGGTTTTTTTTATTGTTTTTTAGAGTGTGGCTTGTGTATTTCTTCACCAATCTTTTTTTTAGTTTTCATAAACCACTCCTTTTTGTCTACAAGTATTTCTCCTATAATTGCAAAGGGTATAGCTACAAGTGTTACAATCAGTACTACTCTTGGGGTAAATTCAGCATCTGTAGTAAGCTTGATAGCTATTAAGTCTTCTACCACACCCATTATCACTCCAAAAATTAAAAATTCAAAAAAAACTTCTAGTCTCTTAAATCGCTTTTTATCCATGTTGTTACTTTGCTCTAATTTCATTAATTATTTTTAATTCATCTTCTAGGAGACGAGTTATTAAAAAGTTTTTTCGAACTATTTCTTTGGCTTTTTTACCGATTGATTCTGCAAGGCCTTTATTATTTATTAATTCAACTATTCTTTTAGCAGCTTCTTCAGGAGAATTCACGAGAAAGCCATTTTCCCCATTTTTTATCTGTAATTTTATGCCCCCTACATTGCCGGCTACAACTGGTTTTTCTTTCCACATTGCTTCGGTAACAGTTAAACCAAAACCTTCGCGTAATGATTTCTGCAAAATAACATCCGAGCTTCTTTGAATAGCATTAACATATATTCCCATGGATACTTCCCCCAACTGTTCTGGCTTATGAATTAAAAAAATATCAGGGTCTCCTTGTACCTTTTCTTCTACTGCTCTAAATACCTCCATTGCTTCTGGATCATCAGATGCTTCCATTACGCCCATAAGTAGTAGTTGAAGATCTTTTATTTCATTTTTAGCTATGTAGTAGGCATCGATTACACCTATAGGGTCCTTCCATTTATCGAATCTAGATACCTGGGTGACTAGAGGTTTATCTGGGTTTATTCCTGCAGCTATGAGTATTGTCCTGCAGACATCGCTATCTATGTATCTATTTTTTGCTGTTAAAGGATCGATAGCGGGTGGGCTAATGGTTAGTTTTTTCTTATTAATCGTTTTTGGTACAAAATCTGTCAGAGTAAAAACTATCTTATTATACTTCTGCATGAAGGGTATTACAAATTTTTCTGTATCTTTGTTTGGTTTTGTGGAGTCTATGTGTATCCTAATTATAGATGGGGTTTTTTTCTTTAAAAACTCTATCGAAGCGAGAGGTTGAGGATCATGTATCAAAATAATATCTTTTTCTATTGCGTCTATATTCTTGGCTATTTCTTTATTTTTTTCTATATAGTATTTTTTTTCTTCTTCTGTGAGTGCTTCATCTCCGCCTTGAAGGGCATTATGCATCTTTTTTGTTATTTCAAACAATTTTTTATCAGGCTCTAGTACATGCCAATTACTATCTATACCGAGGCTTCTTTGAAGAGGGACTAGGGATCTTAGTATTTCAGCAACACCACCACCTTGGGGTGTTGCATTAACGTGGAGAACCCTTATACCATTGAGTTGTTTTGCTAAATCTTGCAAAGCCTCATTTCTACTAGAGTCTAAAAATTCTCTGTAGTCATCTATACTTTTTTCCATAAGGTTCTCTACCGGTAGCATATTGAGTGTTTTTAGTAATAATTATTCTTAGTATAACACTTGTTACTTTGATGGGGCTGTAATGAGGACACTTTATACTTGTGGAAAACTTTTATTGATCACCAATAACTTACTTCATATAATAAGTATGAGGTTCAGAGCGGTAAGGGTTTTTAATTCTTACATTGCCTCAGAACCTCTTAGAAAAAACCGCCCTTGGCGGTTTTTTCTATTGGGAAACTATCTTAATTGATTCTGTTGCTTTATAATCTCCAACTTGTGTTCTTTTAAGATGAAGCAATATCGCACCCGTCTTTAGTCTACGCCCTGTTTCATTTGCTATTGTGCGAATATATGTTCCACTAGAGCATGATATTTCAACTGTTGCTACTGAAAACTTATCCAATTTTGAGTTAGTTAATATATTATGCCATTTTTCTTTTATTTGGTTTTGTCTAAAATCTCCGCTGACAAGATCAATTCTTTCAGGTATAAGCGAGAGCAAATCATCTTTTGTAACGTCACTTAATTCTAGTAGACTTAAGTTGTAAATTTCCGTGCTTGTCCTAGGAAGCATAATTTCATCTAATTTATTATTTCTTGCCCACCAGAATAATGGCTTACCTTTTATCTTGTACGAGGAATAGGGTGGGAAGGGGAGAGTAGAATGTCCTTCGAATTCATTAAGAATTTTTTTAAGTATAGTCTTGTTAATGCTTATATTTCTCTCAATCTTTGGTATGCCTAAGATGTCA